>NZ_JBBEWO010000004.1:0-192688 GCF_038739805.1 Blautia acetica
CGGGCCGCTGGTGTATCTGTTGGTTTGCCAAAGCCATGGCAGAGTAGCCAAGCCCGGCAGGGATAAACGCTGAAGGCATCTAAGCGTGAAGCCCCCCTCAAGATGAGATATCCCATTCGAAAGAAGTAAGACCCCTTGAAGACGACGAGGTAGATAGGGCAGAGGTGGAAGTGCAGCAATGTATGGAGCTGACTGCTACTAATCGGTCGAGGGCTTGACCTAATAGCTTAGAAAGAGGCGAAGTCATTTGCGAAGCAAAGGACACGAGTAAATGCGGAGCATTTAGGAGTGACCGGTTGCTAAGCGGACGGTGTCGAAGCTAAGCGAAACGGTAAGTTGGAATTGGTTTGGTTTTGTGTATGCGGTTTTGAAGGTATAGTGTAGATAACATTTGGCTCCTTGGTCAAGCGGTTAAGACATCGCCCTTTCACGGCGGTAACACGGGTTCGATTCCCGTAGGAGTCATTTAAAAATACTTGCATATTTTATAAATATGTAAGTATAATATAGTATATGGCGCCATAGCCAAGTGGTAAGGCAAAGGTCTGCAACACCACACACTAGGGAGCCGAATAAGATAAATATTCCTCCTTAGCTCAGTCGGTAGAGCATGCGGCTGTTAACCGCAGTGTCGTTGGTTCGAGTCCAACAGGGGGAGCTACAAACCCAATAATTGTGCAAAATAACTAAATACGGCGCAGTAGCCAAGTGGTAAGGCAATGGTCTGCAACACCAGTATTCACCGGTTCAAATCCGGTCTGCGCCTCTTAAAAAGCCCAGAAAATCAAGGTTTTCGAGGCTTTTTCTTTTTTCAAAATCCTATAATTCTGTCTAAAAAAATAAGGTGGCAAAATTATAGGAAAGAAAAAGTTCACAATTTTTTCTACAAGTCCATTTTTCCATAATCCAATTCCCTTTTTTAAAAAATTAATTCTAAAATACAAATTTTCATGCTTTAATATTTATAGATATGTCCGCCAAAAACCGTTAAAAACCTTATAAAATCAAGTAAAATCGTTTCGTAAGGTGGACGATAAGGTGGCAGAATTTTGGTTGTTACAGCCTGTGCCATCATACTGTAGACAACTATTTCCTCTGTTAAGCGGAAGATTTATGCAATCATAGCATCAATTAAACTTACCTTACGTTCACTGTCTGTATGAACATAAGTACGCATGATGACCTCATAGTTATCGCCAATGATTTCAGCAGCTTCCTTTATTTCTCCCATATTGTGAGTCTGCCGGATCAGATTTGTTGCAAAAGTGTGCCGTAGTGCATGAAGATTATATTCTGGAATCTCAGCACGCTTACAAATTTTCTTTAGCGTATTGGCTAAATTTTGGATTGTAGGGCTGACACCATTTTGCGTAGATAATATCAAATCTGGAAAAACCCGATTTTTATCGTATAGCTCCATCATACATGATAGTGAAAATTCAGCTTCCTTGTTTAATGGAATAGTCCGTAAACTATTTGGGTATTTTGGAGGAGTCAAAATCATTTTAGTCTTTTTTTTGGAACCGGCCTCTCTGTTTTTAACCCTGCTAAGCGTATGTGTGATTTTAATGCCACGCCGTCCTAAAAAGGGCACGATAGAAGATTGACCTAATGCAAGCAATTCACCACCACGTAAACCTGTGTTTAAAAGGAATACAATGGCAGGACCATATCTATACAAATAGCGTTCATTTTTATTTGGACTGGGTTCCATTGCAATTTCTTTTATGATCTGCTCATGTTCTGGTGGGATGATTGAGATTTCCTTTGTTTCTACAGGAAGAACGGATTCTTCCGGCATTATCACCCGATTTAAAATATCAGAAAAGTTTTTTGGCAGTTCGCCGAGAGAAATTGCTGTTTTAATCATTGCAGACCAAAATAAGTAAATTTTCTTTAATGATGAATAACTCAGGATTTCCTTTTTAGCATTAATCGTTGCTGTAATATCATCAGCAGTCAGATTAGAAAATGTTTTGCTAAAAGCATCCGTATCTTTTAAATGATTTTCGTATGTTTTTTCTAATCGATCCAGGCTGGTTTGTTTGAATTTGCCAGCTTCAACCATGAGACTTTTGCGGAATAAGTATTTGTTCGCATAGTCCTGTACTTTGATGTTTGAAGTAATTGCGTCTTGTATTGCGACTTTTATCTTCCAGTCATCTAATAATGCTTTCGCTTCTCCTTTGGTAGGAGCATTAAACTCCTTGTCCGGTAGCCCTTTTTTTCTATATCGGGCAGTCCAACCTCCTCTCTTATTTGGAAATAGTGATCCATCCCCTTTGGATCTTCTTTTTTGTTGTGTACCTTTCGTTGTTCTCGCCATGAATAGTTCCCTTTCTTTAATGAGATATTCATGCCAAATCAGGTATAAGGTCTATTTTAATATAGCCAAGCCTGATTGACAATAACTTTCTAAAGGGCCTAAAAGAATATTTGCTTTCCTATGTTTTTCTTGAGAAACTCCTGAATAGAAGCTGGTGAAGTAAAATATTGCCGCCCAACTTTTGTAACGGGAAGAATTCCACTGTCAAGAAGTTCCCTGGTTTTTGTTTTTCCAATGCCGAGCATGGATGCTATCTCCTGAACGGAGTATGCTTTAAAGAGATTGTCTGTTTCACTCAATATAATCACCTCTATAAATTAGATTAATGAAAGAGTAGACATATCAGGAAACCGTTTCCTATGCCATGTTTCATGCACGTATGAGGTGTTACTATGTAATCATCAAGCTGCAGGCGTGCATTTATGCGACACTATCTGCAGCACCTATATACATTTCCTGATAAGGTATAAAATTATCAAGGTACAATAGCGTAAGACTTGGTTTTGTCTTAACAATTTCATTAAGTAATTAACTGAGATTTTTTCAGATTGAACAGATTATGTACTTTTTATAAAAAATTTTTCTATAAACTTGAAAAAAGAGAGGTGGGATACGTGATATTTCAATATTTTAATTGAAGTCATATATGCAAAGCAGAGTATTTAAGAACATACAATATATTGTGCATGAAGATTGACATATACTATATCATGTGCTACTATACTGCTATAGTTAATTTTATGCGCACCCATAGGGGGAGTTTTGGATTTGTATAAATCCTAAGACTCAAGGAGAGCAGTAAGGCTGCTTATTCCGCATAAGTTGTTTATGATTGTATAAAGTGTCACTATCTGTCCTTATGGGGCAATAGCGGCACTTTTGTTTTTTCGGTAATATTATCAGGGATATGAGAATGGATAGCGAAGGAATACTTCTCTTTTCATTCTTTTTTTATGCCCTAATGAAAGGCAGGATTGCCACAATCAGCTTTGGCTGTTTATGGATAAATAAATTTAAGAAAGGTGGTACACACATGAAAGAAACAAAGATTTATGCAGATGAGTTTTGCACTACATTTGCAAGTACAACGGAGATGCTGGAATTTCTGGCTGAGAGGGCAAAGCAGTCCAAGTGGATTCGTAAGCCTACCAGGATGCTAAAACTGGTTCCATTGGAAAAGGAGGCAGAAACCATTGAAGAAGCCTGTGAAAAAGAACTGGAAGGAATAGTAGAGGATACAGAAAAGAATACCCAGTTGGTATTAAAAGTGAACAAGGATTTTTATCCGGTTCGTGACTGTGCTATCCATACAATTCTGAAAAGAGCCGGCATTAATGGAACAGGATTAAAGAAACTGGAGAAAGCTACTTATGCAAAGGTAGTAAACTACTGTCTTCAGGTAGCGAAAGGAGATGCCTTAATCAAGGTGGCAGATGGAAAAGTATCTGCAGTACATGGCGGTGATGATCATGATTACTGTGTACTGGATATGCAGACAATCTTCAATATGACAAGTGATTATCTGAAAGCACATTTTAAGGGAAGTACGTATCTGGAGGGATCTGGAAGTTTTGACCATTCCATTGTGTCCGCTATATGGACTTTAGGAGGAAATCAGGAACTTTTGGATACTTATCACCAGGCTTTGGAGGATCATGGAATTGAGGATAAGAGCCTTGCTCCTGCACTGCGCTTGACTACTTCTGATGTAGCAGTAAGTGGTGTGAATCTGTATCCCATGATGCTGTCTCAAACCAGTAACCGTGTCATTAACCTGGGCAGTCCTATTAAACTGTCACATGATAGAGGGGCAGCCTTACAGGATTTCCGGAAGAATCTGGACAAAATTTTCTCCCGTTATCAGGAAGCAGTTAAAGGAATTGTTGGTTTGATGGATATAGAAATCCAAAATCCTGTAAACTGTCTGCATCTGATTATGAAGGAACTCAAAATCAATCAGAAAATCCGAAATGAAGTGGTAGATCTTTTTGTGGGACAATATGGGGAAGAGCCATGTACAGCTCATGATCTTTATTTTGCCATGCACGAAGCTGCTTTCTTTGCTGCTTGTGAAGGATTTTCTGCACCACGGATTTTAAAATTGGAAGAAGATCTTGCAAAAACACTGGTTTTTGACTGGAAAGCGTTTGATGTATACGGAACGATTAAATTATAAGGAGGACATGAGATGAATACAGTATTAAATTATCAGCCGGAAGTTCTGGTAGATACAGCAGATTTGAGCCGGGAAGATTGGCTGAATTATCGACGTCTTGGTATTGGCGGAAGCGATGCAGCGGCAATCATGGGCGTATCCCCATTTGCGACAATCAGGGATTTGTATTTCGATAAAATTGGTATTACGCCAGTGATTGAAGAAGAGGAAGAAAACTGGGTAGCAAAAGAAGTGGGACACCGACTGGAAGATCTGGTTGCCATGATTTTTGCCAAGAAGACTGGACTTGAAGTTTTCCCTGTACGAAAAATGTTCCGGCATCCGCTATATCCGTTTATGTTAGCGGATGTGGATTACTTTATCCGTTTTCCAGATGGCAGCATTGGGATTTTGGAATGTAAAACCTGTAATTACAATGCAAAAGACAAATGGGCAGATGATGGGATTCCTGAAAACTATGTTTTGCAGGTTCGTCATTATCTTGCAGTCATGAATATGAATAAGGCATATATTGCCTGCCTTTATGGAAACAATGAAAATGAATTTGTTTATCGGTGTCTGGAACGGGATAGAATGGAGGAAGAAGAACTCATTGACCAGGAGAAATACTTCTGGGAGGAATATGTGGAGAAGAAAATAGAACCACCGTATTCCGGAAAGCCAGATCTCATTTTGGCTAGTATCCGGAAATATAATGGTTACGCAGACAAATCAATTCCTGAAATCAGCATATCTAGCTTGGAATCACGCAGTCTTGAAAAATATCTCAAATTATCTGAAGAAAAATCCCAATTGGAAAAGAGAAAAAAGGAGATTGAAGCGGAACAACGTGCATTGAGCGTACCGTTTGTCGAGCTTCTTGGACAAGGGTGTAAGGCAGTGATCGAGGATGGGAGTTTCCGTTACCGGATTACTTATAATCCTACGATACGCACCCAGATTGGAAAAGAAAATATGGAGAAACTGAAAAATCAGCATCCGGATATCTACGAAGAATACACAAGCACTACAGAAAGCAGGATTTTCCGGATTAAAAAGGAGGTTGCATAATGTTACAAGGAAAAAAGGCATATATTTGTTCTCCGCTGTCTGCCCCGAATCCAGAGGGAATGCAGCATAATATGGAACTGGCAAAATACTATCTCATGCAGATGAAAAGGCTGTATCATTGCCGTACTTTTGCTTCACATGCACATCTTCCGTTAATGTTGGATGACCGTATCCCAGAAGAGCGTGAGACTGCAATGCAGATTGGAGCTTTGATGCTGGATTTATGTGAAGTATTAATAATTTGTGGTTCCTGCATCAGCGAGGGAATGAGAAGAGAGATTCAGACAGCATTTGAAAAAGGAAAAGACGTTTATTGGTATGATTCCAAGATGAAATCAGGCGAATTGATGAAAGTAGAGAACTGGAGGAGCATAGACGATGAGGTGCAAATATATACGTAAGATTTTTCAAAATGAGGAAAACGGATATACGGTTGCGTTATTTTCCACGCTGGATCATGAGGTTCCTCTTTCTGCCAGAGATAAATTTTGGGCAGACAAAAAAATCATTGCGTTTACTGCAAAAGGATATGACCTGCCTCTTACGGATGAAATCGAAATAGAGATGGAAGGCGAGTGGGAGACAAATTCCCATGGAACACAATACAAGGTAGAAACTTTTTTGGAAGTTGTACCTAGAACAAGGGAAGGTATCTTAGGATACCTTTCTTGTGGTTCTTTAAAAGGAATTGGTCCCAAAACGGCAGAACGGATTGTCAATCGTTTTGGTCTGGATACCTTGGAGGTAATGGAAAAGTATCCACAGGAATTATTAAAGATTCAGGGGATATCTCAGAAAAAACTGGACCGTATTGTGGATTCTTTTGGAAAAAACAAAGTATTCCGGGAATTGATGACTTTTTTATCACCGTTTCATGTTACGCCTAAAAAAGCAAATATGATTCTTCAGAAGTTTCGGGATCAATCCGTAGAAATCATTCGGAAGCAGCCTTATATACTTTGCTCAGTCAAAGGGTTTGGTTTTCTCACTGTGGATGCCATTGCAAGGCAGTGCTGTGCTGCAACAAATGATCCTATGCGTATTTCCGGATGCGTCAGCTATGTGCTGCGGGAAGCCATGAAGCAGAACGGACATTTATATCTGGAGCAGGAAATTTTGGTAAAAGATGCATTGAAGGTTCTGAATAAAGAACTGAATCTTCAGCCGGTGACGGAAACAGAGATTTTAAAAGTGTTATATCGTCTGGTCATGCAGGACAGTATCGTGGTAGAAGAGAATAGGGTTTACATTACCCAACAGCATCAGGAAGAAGAGGATACAGCCTCTATGATTGCAAGAAAATTGCATGAGCGAATTCCAGTTCTTACGATTGAAAAGGAACTGGAGGAAGCACAGGAGGATTTAAACATAACATTATCCGAACAGCAGAAAGAAGCAGTACGTATGGTTTTTGCAAACCCGATCAGCATTATTACTGGAGGACCTGGAACCGGAAAAACAACGGTTTTGAAGATCATCTTGTATATCTATCAGAAAAAATGCGGGAATGAAGTAAAACTGATGGCACCGACTGGACGTGCCGCAAGGCGAATGGCAGAGAGTACCGGAAGTGGAGAGGCAACTACGATGCACATGGCATTGGGGCTTTTTGGTGATGGTGATTATGAAGCACTTATAGATGAATTGTCCGCAGATTTTATTAATGTGGATGAGGTATCTATGGTAGATATGCACCTTGCCTATGAATTTTTTTACAAGGTAAAAGCAGGAGCCAGAGTGCTTTTGATAGGAGATGTCCACCAGCTTCCTTCTGTAGGAGCAGGAGATGTGTTCCGGCAGCTTATCTTGTGCGGGAAAATACCGGTTACTGTTTTAAATCTGGTATATCGCCAGGGGAAGGACAGCAACATCCCCATAAATGCTCAACTTATCAATGAAGGAAAGACAAACCTGCAATGGGGGGATGATTTCCAGATGGTCGAATGTTCAGGAGCAGATGCGGCGGCACAAATTGTTAAAAATATCTATCTCAAGGAAATTCAGATGTATGGTATGGAGCAAGTACAGATACTCTCTCCATATAAAGTGAGAAGTGCAGCCGGTGTCTTGGAACTGAACCGCAGTCTGCAGGACGAGGTAAATCCCCCTGTATCCGGAAAAAGGGAGCTTCATCTTGGCGGTGAGATATTTCGGGAAGGTGACAGAATCCTTCAAAACAAGAATACAGAATTTGCCAGTAACGGAGATTTGGGTACATTGGTACAGATTGCTGAAGATGAGGACAATAACCCTCTGGTTCAAATCGTATTTACAGATGGCCGCAGGGTGAAGTATGAGGCAGAGCAGGTGGAAATGATTGAACATGCAAACGCCATAACCATACACAAAAGCCAAGGAAGCGAGTGCCAGGTGGTCATCATTCCGTGGTTAAAAGCTTTTTATCCCATGCTGAAGCGGAACATCTTTTATACGGGAATCACCAGGGCAAAACAGCGTGTTTATATTGTTGGGGAATGGAAAGCCGTTTGTCAGGCAATCCACACAGATGATACGGGAACCAGAAAGACGATGCTGGCAGTAAAAATACAACAGTATTGTGAACGGTATCAGAGACAGGAAAACAGACGGATCCCTGCAACAATTTGCAACCGGGCTGTGTAAAAAAATAGCAAAATAGTTCAATGTTGAGAATTGGCAGGTTATTACTTTATGAAGGGATGTCCTGCCGGTTCCAAAGAAAGGAGCAGGCAATGAGCGAATTATTATATAACAAGTCAAAAGCAGTAGAAGAACTGAATAAAGTGGAAGGATTTTATCCTCTGGAACTTGCCAGAGTTATTTCTAATGAAGGGCAGGAGGAACAACGGTATCTGGATGTGAAATATCGGAAGCTGTGGTTCCGTCTGGTAAATCCCACAGGTAAGATTATCAGCCGGATTGTTCACTTTACCGAAAATATGGCAGTCGTAGAAGCCAGAATTTATCTGGATAAGTGTGATCAGGAAGATAATTATATTGCAAATTCCTTTTCACAGAAGTTTCGTACAGCAGATACACAGTTTGGGGATAAATTTCTTGAAATGGCAGAAACAGCGGCAATTGGGCGAGCTTTGGCAGATGCGGGGTATGGCCTGCAATTTGCTGATGTAGGGGAAGGAAATGATCCAATGCAGGTAGATGCAGGAATTCCTGTAAATCAGGGAACACAGATGCAGACTGCGATGCCAGCACAAACCCCTGCACCAGGAATGCAGCAGACTCCCAATCAGTCAGCAGGAACCATGCCATCATTTCCGCCTCAAGCAACTCCGGGGCAGCAGATGATGGAACAGTTTTATCAAGAAGCACAAGCCAATCGAAATACGATTGGCGGGGTAACGGGTACAGGACAGATGACAAATCCGGTAATGAGTCCGGCAACTGGATCTGTACCAGTTATGCAGCAGATGCCTTCTAAGCCGCAATTTCTGGATCCCAATATGCCAGTGGAAGAACTGGTGAAAAGGATGAGTTATGAGCAGGCAATACAAGTAGCCGTAACAGGACAGGGAAAATTTAGTGGAAAGACCATGGGACAGGTTGCAATAGAAAGTCCTTCCAGCTTGCAATGGTTCGCAGAACAGTATCATGGACAGAACCATTTCATACCGGCGGCAGCCAAAGTAATTCTTGCAAAGGTATAGCAAATAGCCGGCTTAACATTCTTTCCACAGCCAATAAAGGCTGTGGAAGAAAGGAGGAACCATAGAGTGTATGATATGTCAGGCTTTAGCTACGATATCACAGATGTCGTGCATTTACTGCAACTTAGAGTACGGCATAAAAATTCTTCGTCAATGGATGTGAATTGTCCATTTTGTGGAGAAACAAAAGGGAAAATGAATGTTAATCTTCAGAAAAATGTGTTCCGGTGTAATCGGTGTGATGCTTCCGGCGGAATGCTGGAATTATACGGAAGACTGCATGGTGTTTCCAGTGCAGAGGCAAACCGACAGATCCGGGAAGCTCTGGGAAAGGGGGAATACCGGACGGATTATCAGGTGGTTCATAAAGAAGAGCCTGTAGAAATTTTTAATGCCGAGTTAGCGGATGCGGATGTCATTGACCGAACATATCAAGAAATGTTGTCGTTATTGACCTTAAATGATAAACATCAGGAAGATCTTAAAAAAAGAGGGCTGACGAAAGAACAGATCGAGATACAGAGGTATCGTAGTGTACCATTGTTTGGAATTAAAAATATGGTACAAAAACTGTTGGAATCTGGACAGACGGTAAAAGGTGTGCCGGGATTTTATGAAGATCAAGATGGGAAATGGACAGTTAATTTTACTTCTAAAAATTCTGGGATTTTGATACCGATTCGGTCTATGGAAGGAAAAATACAAGGATTTCAGATACGGTTGGATCAGGTAATGGAGGGACGGAAGTATATCTGGCTTTCCAGTGTGAAATTCCAAAATGGAGTATCATCAGGGAGTCCGGTACATGTCATAGGAAGTCTGGACGCAGAACAGATCTATTTAACAGAAGGTGCATTAAAAGGTACGATAGCCCACTATTTATCTGGAGATACGTTCATTTGCGTTGCTGGTATCAATCAGTACAGAAATTTAAAGCCAGTTTTGGAAACGCTGAAAAGCAGGCATCTGCAGCACCTATATGAAGCTTATGATATGGATAAAAAAATGAAGGTATATTGTGATGGGGATTCTGAGAAATGTGATGCTTGTCAACGTAAACCAGCCACTTTTTATTGTCCGCATAAGATGCAGAAACGGCAGATTCTACAGAACGCTTGTAGAAAGGTGTATGAAATCTGTAGTGGATTGTCTATTTCCATGAGCCGTATGGTTTGGGACATGGATTCTTATGGTGAGTGGAATGGGCAGATCAAAGGAATTGATGATTATTACTATGTATTGAAAAATACGGGGTAAATATGGACCGGGCAAGCTGTCCGGTCTTATGGAAGAGGAGGATTCGATGAAACGAAAGAAAATTTACGGTATATTTATGCTTGTAGCCATTGCTGTTTTTTTATTTGCAGGAGAAAGGATACTGCAAATTTATTTGAATTATCAGGAAAGTCAAAAAGTCTATGAGCAGATGGAAGGGTTTACACAAAAGATAGAGGATCAAGACCTGTCACCAGAAGCGGTTCCAGGGGAAACACCAGAGGAGGTTGCAGAGCAGGGATTCCTACAGGTGGATTTTAACAAGCTGGAAGAAATCAATCCAGATGTCATTGCATGGATTGAGATTCCTGGTTTGGAAATTAGTTATCCGGTAGTCCAGGGGAGGGATAATGACTATTATCTGCATCACCTGATTACGAGAGAAAATCATAAAAGTGGCAGTATTTTTATGGACTTTCAAAACCAGGAGGATTTATCAGACAGAAATACCATTATCTATGGGCATAATATGAAGGATGGGAGCATGTTTGGAACCCTGAATCAGTATCAGTCACAGGCACTTTATCGAAACTATCCCTATTTTTATATGTATGTGCCAGGATATATTTATGAGTATCAGATTTTTTCCTGTTATGCAGCACCGACGGATCATCCAGCATATACTTATGATTTTCCTACTTCTGAGGACTATGAAGTTTTTCTGGAAACACTACAAAGAAGTGCTGAGTATAACACAGGGATGACAGTTACCAAGGAGGATCAGGTAGTGACCTTATCAACTTGTGTAAATACCCGAAAGGATTATCGCTATTTAGTACATGGAAAACTGAAACAGAAAATAAAAATGGAGGAATAACAGATGTTAGATTTTGAGTATGCAAAGGCATTGGCAGAGGTTGTGCTGGATACAACTTGCAGCGAAAAAGAAAGAGAAGTACGGCTGGAGTGTTTAACCCAAATATTTGGCAGAGCAAATGCTTATTTAAAGAAAGGCTTCTTACCCGATGTGGTAGAGGCTTTTTTTGTGCGAAAAATGAAAGGTTTGCCACTGGTATCGACAAAGCAGGATATGCAGGATTTTTTGAAAGTCAGTACACCCCATTATTTTGGCGGGAAATTTACAGTTAGTAATATTCCGTATTATTCTGAGGAAGAAGAACTGCTACTTTGGTCAGAAACATCACTTCGTGGTCCAGTGATTTCAGCCGGATACGAACGCTATATGGAACTGTTTAAAAAGATTTTGCCTCAAAAGGCAGAACAGATTAATTTTTTATAAAGAGAAATAATTCGAATGAGGACTGGAAATATATGGTGGTTTAAAGATAAATGTTAAAAATTATTATATAGGAAGAAAGCATCTGTCTGTAGCAAAATGCTGCAGACAGGATATTTTTTTGAAAAAAAGTTGCTTTGTACGGAAGCTCTGCGTACAAGAGAAGTATAAAGAAAAAAAGGAGAGATGATTTTATGATAAAAAAAGTTCGGATTGCGGTAGACCATGGCAATAGAAATATGAAAACCTGTTCCCGGGTATTTACGACAGGGCTTACCATTCAGGATAAAAAGCCTGCCAGAGGGGAAAAGTTCCTGTTCTATGAGGGAAAGTATTATGTGCTGAGTGAAAATAGGATTCCTTATCAAAGAGATAAAACGCATGATGATCGGTTTTTTATCCTTACTCTATTTGCAATCGTAAAAGAGCTGGAGGAAAACCCTCAAATTCAGCCAGAGGATGTCATTCAGGTGGATCTTCCGATTGGGCTGCCACCCAAGCATTATGCAGAACTTTGTGAACGGTATGAAGCATATTTTAAAAGACAAGGGAAAATCCATGATATCAATTACTGTGGTAGGACATATCATATCACCATTGGAGAGGTAATGGCATTTCCACAGGACTATGCGGCTATGATGACTATGATTGAAAAGCTGCAGCAGATTCCCAAAGTAGTAGGAATTGATATAGGAGGATTTACTACTGACTATCTGCTGATGCGGAAAGGTAATCCAGATATGGAAGCCTGTGATTCCATGGAAAAAGGCGTGATTACCATGTATAACAAGATTATTTCCGGGATTAACAGTGAATATGATATTTTGTTAGAGGAAAGTGATATTGACAGTATCCTTCAGGGAAACACAGAGTTTTATGAAGAGGCTGTAGTCCGTATGACAGAAGGTATGGTGCAGGATTTTGTAAAAGATCTGCTGAACAGTATTCGAGAAAGAGGCATAGATACCAAAGCAGCATATACGGTATTTATTGGAGGCGGTGCAAAGCTATTGAGCCATTTTCTGGAACAATCGGACCGTCTGGGGAAATATACCTTTATTGAGGATATTTCTGCCAATGCCAAAGGATATGACAGACTGTTTCAGATTATGTAGAGGAGTGTGATAAATGTGGAGAAAAAGAATCCCTATAAATTCACACTTGGATTTGATAAAACAAAGCCTTCACATGTGAGGGCAACAGAAATCCTAAACTCTGTAAAGGATAAGGCAGATTTAATCGCTTCAGCATTGGTATCTTACATAGATGATGTCCGACAAGAGGAAGGGGCTGTTTTAAGCAATGAAGCTCTTCAGGTTCTAATGCAGGAGATGGTAAAGCAAGAAGTAGCAAAAGCAATGCACCTGCATTCCATAAAGCCAGAGGAGCCGAATCGTAATTCAAATAGTGTAATGGCTGTGCAGCAGGAATCACTTGAAACCATTACTCCGGAAGTAGCAAAAAGTGTAAGAGATGCTATGAGCATATTCCGTAATCGATCATAAACAAAAAAGAAGCACTCGATGAGATGCTTCTTTTTTTGTTTATTTTTTATCGTCCACAGGAAACGCACAGATTGGACAAAGGTTTTTCACAGATTCTATCCATATACTCATAGGTTAGATATTGTTAGAAAAAGTTAATCGGAATGCTCTTTTTCTTTTAATGCAGAAAGAAGTTCACGCAATGTACGAAGGGCAATCTGGCGATCATCTTCGGAACAGGTTTGCAGCTCTTTCATGATTTGATATGTGGTAGTATCTGCTTCATCTTCCTGAACAACGGAATCAATAGAAATTCTCAAATACTGGGTAAGAGGAATCAAAGTAGCAAGTTCTGGATTTCCATTGCAGGTTTCAATATCAGAGATTGTTCGTGTGGAAACTCCTGCCCGTTCTGCCAGACTGGACTGTGACAGGCCAAGCCGTTCTCTTTCGCTTCTTACCGTGTAGCCTAATTTTTTCTTGACGGTATCCATCCGCATCCGCATCACCTCACTTATTGTTTTATTTTAACGTAGATTGATAGTAAGAGAAACGCATTATAGCACATGATAAAACGCAATATAGTGTGAGTAAGCGGTGCTTTAGAACCTGTAAAAGGAGGAAAGCACCCATGCTGCAAGCAAGGAAAAGGCATTCGTGTAGCGATTCATCAAAAAAATTCTTCTATTATGGGGAAACGAAGAGAGCCATTTATATGCAGGATATGCGTTAAGTGTTAGATATTCCGTGCAGTATCCTGCATGGTTTAGAAGAAATGTCGGATTAGTTGAATACTGGTTCGGCTTTTTCTTTTATCATGGAAGGAAACTATCTTTTTATCCTGGCTGCAGATCGCCGCCTTTAGAAATTTGGAAACTAATTCATTTTCAAATTTCGGAGGTAAAGGATGAAAGAAGAGAAAAAATACAGTGGTTCTAAAACAAGAAACTATTTTACGGCATATTTGTTGGCATCTATCCAGGGGAGAAGGCTCCGGTATCTGGAAAAGCAGCAGAAAATATTATTTGCGGAGGAGAATCTGGAGGATAAAGAAATCACAGATATAGACATTTCTTTGGAGGAACGGTTAGAACTTGAGAAAAAGGAACAGTTACTTCTGGATGAATCCAAGGGGATTTATCCAGAGTGGAATGAGATGACGGACATAAACCTTATGGAAGCCATGTTTTCTTTGCAGGAGGAAGAACGAAAGCTTATCTATCAGCATGTCTTTGAGGAACGTACATTTAAAGAAATGAGCATCTTGAATCAGATGCCTGAAGAACGGTGTAAAGGTGCATATTATTGGGCTATCCGGAAAATACGCAAGAGAATGGGAGGAAAGAGATCATGAATTTTAAAGAATTGTTATACCGGGCAAGGCAAGGGGATGAAGATGCTATTCTGGAAATATTTGAAATGTATCGGCCACTTTTAATTAAAAATGCTTTGGTAGAAGGGATCTTTGATGAAGATTTGTATCAGGAATTGACAGCAGAATTGCTGAAGTGCATACGGTATTTTAGAGATGTAGAATAGTTTTATAGGGAGAAGCGTAGCGTTATAATCGTTACGCTTCTTTAGCATATTCTACCATTTTTAGTAAATGGATTACATAATTATGGTTACCAATTAGGCAATAAAAAACGCAATCGAAACAAGAATACTAGACGGAATAAACAAGAATCCCCTAATATAATAAAAAATAAGGAGGGCATTTCGATGGAGATGAAGCAAAAAGAATGCGGAATAGTTTGCAAAGAAAATGGTACGGAACAAATAGGAAAAATAACAGAGGAAGAATGGAGATTATTAAAACAATATAGAAATTTGTGTGAAGAAAATAAATTAACCATCAATATTTTGATTCAGCGATTATTAGCACACGAGAAAGGCAGGGAATAAGTTGATTAAAGTAGCATTATGTGATGATATTATTGACTATAATAAAAAAATGGAGAGTTATATCGAAAAATATGGAAATGAAAATCATGTAGAAGTCAAAATTACTTCGTATGGAAGTGGCAGTCAGTTATTATTGAATTATCAGAAACGAAAATTTGATGTTATATTTTTGGATGTGTCTATGCCTGAAATGGATGGATTTGAAACAGCAGAGGAGATTCGGAAGAGTGATCCTGATGTTTCAATCGTTTTTTGTACTTCTTATTATACAATCACTAATGCAGGGAAAGGCTTTGAAGTTGCGGCAGAAGATTTTTTATCAAAACCTTTACTGTATAGAAAAGTTGAGAATATCTTAAACAAAATATATAAAAAGAAATTATTGAATGCAGAGGAAAAGTTATTTTTGAAATGCCACGATGGATTGATTACGCTACAGCTTTCCGATATAATCTATATACAAACAGAAAACAAGCTATTGATTTTACATACAATTCATGGAGATGTGCAAAGTAGTCAAAGAATGAATGAACTAGAGAAGCGGTTAAGCACAAAGCAATTTTATCGCTGTCATAATAGTTATATGGTCAATTTTGACTATGTTGAAGGGGTTAAGCAAGATAGTGTGTTAATCAAAGATAAAGCTCAGAAGTTAAAGACTATTCCAGTAAGTAAATATAAGAAGGAAGAGTTCATGAGAGCGTTAGCTAGATATGTGGGAAAATGGGAAAACTGAAAATCTATGTCAAAAATATGTTGATTTATACAAAGAATATTGTTGTATGGAAAAAAAGGGATTATAGTTTTCATATACTAAACAGAAAGGAGAAAAAACATGGTGAATAATGAAGCAACAGAAGAGTTCTTGAAAGAACTGGATTTAACAGAAGAAGAAATAGAAAGTTATACCGGATGTTCTGAAAGGACACAACGATGTTTAACTGATTGCCCATGGCCATTTCCAGGGGCATACATTAATGAAGCTAAATAAGACAAAGAACCGTATAGCCTATCCTGATATGATAGCCTGTGCGGTTTCTTTTTTGGAGGAAAAGGATGTACACAATCACTTTAGAAGTAAACCAAATATGCAATTTACGCTGTACATATTGTTATCTTGGAAGGAAGACAAACCAAAAGATGTCAGAACAGATAGCATACAAAGGGTTGGAAATTGCTTTTTTAAACGTAGAAAGGCATAGAGATCGAAGATTATGGGTGGATTTTGTGGGTGGAGAGGCACTCTTGAGTTTTCCATTTTTAAAGCAGTTGGTGGAATATATAGAGGGACAGGCTTTAAAAAGGAACATTTTAGTGACATATTCTATTACTACAAATGGAACTATTCTAAACGATGAGATTTTAGCATGGCTGATTAGATATAAAATTCATTTAAAGGTAAGTATTGATGGGGCTGAGGAAACCCATAATAGAAATCGGAAGTGGGTTGATGGGGGTGGAAGTTATGCGAATATTATTGACAACTGTATGTATTTCAAAGAATATGAGAATCAGACAAAGCAGTATATCCAAGCAGCACATGTTGTTACACAGAATAATTATGGGGAAACTTTTCACTCCGTTTGTCATTTAGTTGAAAATCTAAATTTTAAAATAGTGGACTCTTCCATTGATGTTGTGCATAGATGGACAACTGATCAATTGGATGTTTTGGCAGATGAATGGGAAAAAGTATTATGTTATTATATAAAAAGACAAAAAGTAGGGAAAGCATTTCTTTGGGGACTGGTTTTAGATTTGAAGAAATACGGAGAGAATAACGGGAAATCAGGATTTTGCGGTGTGGGACTCATTCAAATATATGTGAAGGTGGATGGAAGAATCTTTGGTTGTGCAGCAAATTTAGAATCTAGTGGGTGCATTGGCGATGTTGAAAATGGATTGTCTATGGATCGCATCAAAAGGTTGAGGAAATTAGAGGAAGAAGGTACAATGTGTTCAAAATGTAATCTCTATAGGGAGTGTCAAAGCAAAAACTGTATTATGAATAGTTTGGCATATAGTGGATCAATAGGTGGACATAATCCTGATATGTGCTATTTTGAACAGAAAAAGAAAAGTCTTTGGGAGGCGTATGCTAAAGAGTTGTAATTTTAAAAAATAAAACTTGAAATATTGGTAAAAATACGTTATTTTTATTATAAATACTAACATCTAAAGTGATATGCGGTGAGTGTTTTATTCTATTGGTGTGGTGGTGGAAATGAATATAATCAGGAGAAAGAGAAAGGAACTGGGGATTTCTCAGAAGGAGTTAAGTGAAAAACTAGGTACAAGTCAACAGACAATCAGCAGAATCGAAAAGGCAGATATTGAAAATATTCCCTGTAGTTTACTGGTGAAACTGGCAAGCATATTTAACACTCCCATAGATATTTTAGTACATGGAGATAATAGTGATTTGTGTAAGAGTCAAATTGAAGAATTATGGGATGTTTTTCAGAAGTTAGACGAGATAAACAAAACTACTTTATTATTGATGGGAAGAAGACTAAATGAAGCACAGATGGAAAATATGCTGAAGAAGCAGATAGGTGATATAAGTGATAAAAATAGCGATATGTGATGATGAAAAATATTTTGTAGATACAGTTGAAAAAATGCTGAAAATTTATGCGGAGAAGAACGGTAAGGATTTTGTAATAAAAAAATATACAAAGCCATTGCAGTTAATGGAATCTTTAAAAGAAGAATTCCAAATTTTCTTTTTGGATATAGAGATGCCTGCGATGGATGGTATGGAACTGGTAGATATCATCCGCAGACATGATGAAAAATCAATTATCCTTTTTGTGTCATCCCACAATGAATTTTTGGGGGTAGGATATAAATATGATGTGCAGAATTTTATCACAAAACCGATTACACAGGTACAGATCAATTGTGAAATGAACAGAGCGTTAAGAAAACTGGATTCATACGAACAAAAATACATAGCAGTAAAAAATGAGAAAGGATACTTTAAATTATTTCTTTCGGATATAGAATACATTGAAACGGTAAAACGAAAAGTGTTATTTCATTTAAGAAACGGGAATCAGGAAGATGGATATTTTAAAATGAGAGATTTGGAAGAACGTTTGGAAAAATACTATTTTGTACGCTGTCATAATGGTATCATTGTAAATGTTGACTGTATTGAATCATTACATGATCTTACCGTCACGCTTTATTCCGGAGATAAGATTTATATTACACGATCCAGAAAACAAAACCTAATGAAAAAAATGGCAGAACGGGGAGGAAGTGTGTAGTGTGTATGGACAGAGTATTATAAAGAATATTTTTTCAATAATTAATATTTTGTTGATTACATATTTGTTAATTGATAGAAAAAACAGTCAAAGTTACAGAAAGAAAAATTGGTATTCCTATGTTTTGTGTATTGGAAGTATATTTTTGGTGCGAGTAATGGAAAATGGAGTATCCATACATATTGCTTATAATTATATTACCATAGTGATAATTGCTATGTTTATAGGACATTTTTTATTTCAGCGTAATATGAAGTATTGTATTTTGATAGGTTGCATTTACTTATCCATTTCGTTATTAGGGCAATTATTAAGCTGCATTTTTCTGTATCCATATAGTGGAGATAGGATATTAGCTGAATTGCCAGGAATCTACCAAGTGGGTATGATGGTAATTGCGGAAGGTGTTATTATTGCCGGAAGTTTGGCATTAAAAAGAATTATAGAAAGAATTCCACCGTTCCTATCAAGCATTAATGTGATTACAATTCTTATCCCGCTATTTCTTAACATTATAGTTATGGCGGTATGTATCGATAACCTATATAACGATAAAGAGGTAATTATCGGTAATGTATGGTCGGTTATTACGATATTAATATTACCTATCGTTATGCTTTTAGGAACTGTCTGTAATATAGTAATTTTGGAGAACTACTTAAATGTAAAAAAAATCGAGAATGAAAAGAAACTTCAAATAAGCGAGATGAGTCTACAGTATGATTATTATATGAGGCAATCGAAAGATATGGAAAATATCCGTAGACTTTCTCATGATATAAAAAACCATTTGGAAGGCTTGAAAGAAAATGTAGAGCCAGATCAAAAAATAGAGTACATTAATGGTATTGAGCGTAAGCTAAATAAGTATCAAAGCTACTATAAATCAGGGAATACATTTATTGATAATCTACTTCATACGAAACGATTAGAGGCCATCGAAAAGGGAATTGAATTTAAGGCGTTTGTCGATTTTACAGAGTTTAAGCAGGTAAGGAACGAGGATTTATGCGTCATAATTTCTAATACAATAGATAATGCATTAAGAGAATGCCGGTTAATGAAAGAAGAAAATCCTACGGTAGAGTGTTTGGTACAACTAAAGGCTAAAAAAGTAAAAGGTTTCTTGTCAATTTTATGCGAAAATAGCCTAAGAGAATCACAAGTATGTTATTTGCGATACAATACAACAATGGAAACATCAAAAGAAGATAAGAAAAATCACGGTTTTGGTGTTAAAAATATTAAAAGTGTCGTGAAGGATTATGGGGGAGAAGTATCATTTAATGTTTTAGATGATATGTTTTCTGTTTCTGTGATTATTCCGATAGAAATATAGTGGAAAAGATGGTGCTTATGGAAAATAAGTGCCATTTTTTTAGTCCAGATAAGGCATAAAAAATACAAACTAAACAAATTTTATGTTTTTTCTTGAAGTAGGATATAAAATAAAGAAAAAAAGAAGAGGAGGCATGAGTATGCGAAAAAAAATGAAACTATTTATTGCCATGGTATCAGTGGGGGTCTTATTGGGAACTATACCAGTTATGGCAGCGGAACAGCCGGAACTTCCAACGAAAGTGCAGGATATTGCAAATGGTTCTGATGACCTCTATGGAGAAGGGGTTCCGATTGAGCATGGCGCAAATCCAGATGAAAGATTTTCGTCCGGTGGAGTAGATCACACACATCAGTATATAGTCGCAAATGCACTTAAAATTCTGAGTAATGATCAGGGCAATAGTGCATTTAATGGCGAATTGAATTCATCTATTCTTATGGAAGCAACTGACTGGCCGGATAAACTCGGAAATGAAACGGATGCAGGAACTTTTGCCGGACACTTTTATGATCCTGATTCTGGAAAAAACTGGTTGGGGCAAACATCCCCGACAGCTAGGACAAGAGCAGAGTCATATTTTCAGGAAGCAGTAAATGCGTATCGTGCAGGGGACGTACAATTGGCTATGTCAAATTTAGGAAAAGGCACACATTATGTGTCAGACTTAAATGAACCACACCATGCATCGAACCTAACAGCAGTAAACAGCAATCATTCTGCTTTTGAAAAATATGTAGATAAAAACCGTAAATCTTACACAATAGCAGGGAATTCGTTTAATTCTTCCGTATATACAACTGCATTAAATACATCAACGGGAGACTTGATGTATTCAGCAGCAAAGCATGCGAAAGGGCTTGCGGCGAATGCTCAAAATGAAAGTACCTATGATAGTGCAGGCAGGCGATCTGTTCAGCATGCCATACAGACGGTAACCCAATATATGTATAAATTTGGTAAAGAGGTAGGAATCTATTAATAAGATTTTTCAGGTCTTGGTATTAAGAATATCAAGACCTGTTTTTATGCCATTTAGACACTAAAATACGCAAAATAATCAAAATATATGGCGAAATAGGAGAATTTGATTAAAATTGTTTTTAGTATATTTAAGAAAGGAGTAGACAGATATGTATAATTTCACATTATATATGACAACAGATTGTAATTTTAAATGCCAGTATTGTTATGAAGACTACCATAACCATTATCAGTTGAATGAAAAAACACTTGTGGACTCTTTGGAGTTTATGATGAATTATGGGGATAGAGGGAAAGTCTTGATTGATTTTTTGGGCGGTGAGCCTTTGCTGAAGAAAGAGTTAATTTACCAGGCAGTAGCCTATATCAAAGATAATTATCCGGAAAGGGAAGTAAAGTATTATATTACTACCAATTGTTCCCTGATGGATGATCGGTTCATTGCATTTATGAAAGAAAATCGTTTTACAGTACGCCTTAGTTTTGATGGGAATAAGGAAACCCATGATTTGAACAGAGTTGCGAAAGATGAAGTTTCTTGCTATGACAAAATTTTTGAGAATATCATGAAGGTAAAGGATAGTGGATTGAATTTTTCTGTAAGAATGACGGTCACAGAAAATACCATTCCGTATATGTTCGAAAACATCTGTTACCTGCATGAGCATGGCTTGGATAACATCTGTATGATTATGGATGTATATTTAAAAATATCTGATGAACTGAAGGCAGAATTTGAAAAACAGGTGGGACAAATTTTGCAATACTATTTGGCTGAGGCAGCAGCGGGCAGAGTTTTTACTATAGATCAATTTGATGGAAAAATGTTTAATATGTTGTGTAACTTTGGAAACTGCTTTGGCATGTGCGATGCTGGAATTGGAAATTTCAAGATCTTTCCGAACGGTCAGATATACCCATGCGGATTTCTTACAAGTAATGAAAAATATTGTATAGGCAATATCAAGGAAGGTGTTGATATAAGAAAGGCAAAATTAATAGCAATGTCGAACTTTGATAAAACCGATCCGAAGTGCAAGGGATGCACAATCCGAGATTTTTGTCATGGTATGAAATGCGGATATATGAATTTTATCAATACAGGGAAGATTAATGTACCATCGGATGCAGAGTGTATTTTTGAACATATCTTTTATAAGGCAATGGTGCAGATTCTTGAATATTATTTACAGCAGCCGATTGAAATAGTTAGAGAAAAATTAGGAGTGTATATAGACTATATCCAGGAGGAAGATTTAAAATTCAGTGAGTTCGGAGAGAAGATTGCCAAGAGGTTAGGTGATGAAAGGTAAACAAAGTCGCCCATACCTTGGATTTTTAAAAGAGTATGCTTTTAGGAAAAAGCTACTACCTTCCTATATTTTAACGATAGCGATAATTGTGTTAACAGCGGGGGTTTCTTTGGTGCGTCCGGAGCTGCAGGGAAAAGTGATAGATGATTTGGGGAATCCGCATAGTACCAGTTTATCTGCGTTTATGTTCCTTCTAGCTGTGTTCTTGGGAATGTTGCTACTGAACTACCTTATGAATTATGTACAGCGTTATGTTGTGGCTGTCATATCGGAGGAGATAGCTGCAGATATGCGACAAAAGGTAGAAGATAAATTATCAACAGTAAGCGTGAATTTTTTTGAGAAGATAAAGCTAAGTGACATTTTGCTGAAAGTAGATAAAGATGTTTCAGCAGTGAAACAATGTGGAATTACAAGTATTATCACATTGGTTTCCAATATGGTTATCCTGGTGGTTGTTCCTCCATATATGTTTTCTATCCATAAGGGAATTGCCGTATCCAATATTATCTTACTTGTCAGCGTTCCTTTTATTAGTAGAATCCTGGGGAAATTGATACAGGAAACCAGTGGTCAAGTTCTGGAAGGATATAACAGTATTACCAGTGTTCTGACAAACACCTATGATAATTGGTTTATTACAAGACTCTTTCAATGTGGGCAATATGTACATGATCTGTATTTTGAGAAAAATCAGAAATATAAAAAAGAGACGAACAGTCAGAATTTGTTGTACATATTGAATACATCTACGATACTTGTAATTCAGTTTATGGGAACAGTCATAATTTGGGTAGTCGGTGCACAAGAAGTATTTAAAGGAAATATGACCATAGGTACCATTATGGCCTTGATGAATTACCAGACAATTATTATGAATCCTATTATTGGAATCGCACAGTTTGCTAACGAGTATCATACAGCCGTAGTTTCCTTAAAGGATATCAATGGTTTGCTTCAGTATCCGGATCAGAAACAAGGAGATGGAGAGAAAGTAACAACAGTTAACAACATTTCCTTAGAAGAGATGAGCTTTTCTTATACAGAGTCGAATAAGAAGGTATTTGACCGGCTCAATTTGAAGTTCGAAAAAGGCACTCTTTACGGAGTTCATGGAAAAAGTGGACAAGGCAAAAGCACTCTGTTCAAAATTATAACAGGTGTGTATCAACCGACAGAAGGAAAAGTAGTTGTGAATAACACAGATTTGCAGGAATTAGATATTAACAGCTATTGGAAAAATACAGGATATGTTATGCAGCGTACACAGTTCTTCAATGATACGGTAAGACGGAATATGGGATTACTACATATTGTTTCGGAGGAAGAAATGGATACAGTGGCAAAGTGCTTGGATTTGTATGATGAAATCCATACTTTAGAAATGGTATGGGATACCGAGATAAAGTTAGAACCATGCAATTTCTCAGAGGGACAAATGCGACGTTTGGATATTATGAGGAATATTTTGAAAAATTCACAAATTCTGATTTTTGATGAAGCCACTGCAAATATCGATGAAAAACGAAGAGGACGTTTTTATCAATTATTACATGAGCTATCAGGGGATAAAATTATTATTTTTTCTACGCACAATCTGGAAGAATTGCGAGAAGCAGATATTATTGTGGATTTGGAGAAGTTACATATAAGGTAGGTGAGTAAAAAGTGAGGATAGGTGTGTTGGATTCCAATGGATCCTTTGATAATCCTTTTTTTCAGGATAAGAAAATTGTAAAAATAGACTGCAAATGGAAAGACCAGGAATACACTAAAGATGCCTTTGGATTTACCCATGCGGAATATGTCTGTTCTTTTATTTTAAAGGAAAACCCAGAAGCTGAAATTATTTTGGTACCTATTGTAAGGAAGAACAAAAAGAGTACGGTTCTGGATATGATAGAAGGTATTGAATTACTGATAGAGGAACAGGTAGACATAATTAATATGAGTATAGGAGATGAGTACAAATATCACAAAGAAATAGAGGAAGTATGTAGAGCAGCTACAGAAAAGGGGATTTTGATTGTGGCAGCATACTCTAATCAGCAAGTAGAAGCAACCTATCCGGCTTCCTTCCCTTTTGTAATGGGAGTAAGATGCCTGGATATAGAGAATCCTTTACAGGTTCTCCAATATGATGGTACAGGAACGGATGTGATTTTTTCCTCTAAATTTTTTTCTCTTTATCATGTGGGCATCCCTAAATTTTATCAGGGCAATAGCTTTGGGTGTGCTGTAATAACAGGGTATCTAAGCAATTATGAGGATGAATATGAACAGGCAATTTTACAGTTTGTTCATAGCACTTTAAATGGATATTATCCATATCATACATTGAAGCAAAAACAGTGCTATTTTCTAACGAACCGTATAGAAGAACCTTTAGAGCAGCGTTTCATACGGGAAGTTACGAGAACAGAGAGATGCGATACTTTTGAAAGTGGAATGGAAAAATTGAGAAATATAAAAACAGCAGAGCAGTATCCGGTGCTATTTATTGATCACAACAATTATCAGGAAATATGTGAGTATAAAGATAGAATCAGGATATATGCCATGGAACATCCGAAGACAGAAATTGTTTTGCGATATCCCTTATTTAATATGGTGGAAAGATTGGATTTCCAGAAGAAAACAAATAGAAATCTGGACCAATTTACAGTTTAGGAGGCGAGAAAATGTATACACTGTCATTAGAGATAATAAATAAGTGCAATTTGAATTGTACTTACTGCTATCTGGGCGAAAAGAAAAATACATACATGAGTTTAGAAACGGCTCAAAAGGCAATCGATATTGCGGTCCATGAAGCAAATAAGCAGTATGATCGGACCCTTATGGTTTATTTTATTGGAGGGGAACCTCTTATGGCATTTAATCTGATGAAAGATGCGGTAGGTTATACGAAGAAAAAATGCCAGGAAACAAACTTAATATGCAAGTTCAGTACTACGATAAATGGAACGTTGGTTACAGATGAGATAATTGACTTTTTTGTGGAAAATACATTTGAGGTGAAAGTGAGTTTAGATGGTCCTGAGTATGTCCAGAATTTGAATAGGAGAGATTATGCAGGAAATGGAAGTTTTGAAAAAATTATGAAGAACCTTCCATTATTGAGAAAATATGAACAGGCTACAGGAAATCAGATTTCTATAGCCAGTGTCGTAACAAGTAATAACTATCAATATTATGCAGAGAGTTTCCAATTCTTGCTTGACTTAGGTATAAGAAAACTAGAATCAGGAATTGACCATTATTGCATGTGGAATGAAAATGACTTGCATGGTTTGAAAGAACAATTGGAACAGGTATTTTATTTATATAAGAATTATATTATTCAAACTAGACAAATGCTTTTTTGGAATTTATGGGAACAGCATGTAAAATCGTACTTATTTCCGTGTATGTTTTATGCTTGTAAAGCAGGGTTGGCAACTTGTTATGTAACGACCGATGGGGGGATTTATACTTGTAGCGAGTTACCAGAATTTAAAATTGGTACAGTAAAGGCAGGATTAGATGTACCAAGAATTAGAGAAATTGTTTATTTGAATGATAAGGTCGATTCGATGTGTGAAGGATGTGAATACATAAATCATTGTAAAACAAGAGGATGCCAGACTTCTAATTATGAAGTTAATAAGGATGTATATAGACCAATAGAGGTCAACTGCAAAGTGACAAAATGGATGTATAATTTGATAAAAGAAAACTTATCCGAAAAGCAACTAAATAATATGAAAGAAGAATATGAAAGGAGATATATTCGCCATGGAAAATAAAATGAATGATTTTATTAAGATTACAGAAGGAGAAAAAGTGGCTTTAATTGATCCGATAGGAAAAGTCTGCCTGGGGGTAAGTAAAAGATTTGCAGATAATTTGGATAAACCAGAGTTCCAGGAAAAGCTATATCCTGTATGGAAGCAGCAAACTGAATTTATAAAAAAAATAGAAAATAATCATGAGAAAATCAATACTGTATATTTGATGGTAACTAGAAAATGTAATATGAATTGTGAATTTTGTGCAATCAGTGCAAACGACAAATTGCATCCAGAAAATGAATTTAAGCTAGAGGATATACAGAATAAGGTGATTCCATTCTTTCAGGAAAACAAACCACATAAAATGATTATTACAGGTGGAGAACCATTGATTAAAGTTCAGATTGTGGAAATTGCAAAAGCATTAAGAAATGGATTGTCTTGTCCAATCACGTTGCAGAGTAATGGTCTTGCCCTTACTCTGGAATTAACAGAACAGTTGAAAGGGTATATAGATGAAATAGATTTTAGTACAATGCACATGTTCGGAACACCTGAAAAGGAGAAACAGTTAGTTGAACACATAGAGATGTGCCAGCAGGCAGGGATTAAGGTAGTGCTTAGTTTCATTTACGAAAAAACGAATGAAGCTGATATGTATAAATTGATTGACATTGCTGCGAAATATGATACAGATGTTCTTTTCAATATTGTTTCCCCGGTAGGACGGGCAAAGGATAATTCTGAAATACTGACAGATACGGAACGTATCGATATGAATCTGAAAATATTAAATTATATGCTTGGGAAGGGGTATGAGAACAAAAAGATTGCTAGAGGTTTCCACCAGAGAATTCAGGTAAGAGATTCTTGTGGAGGATATGGAAAAGTTATGGCAATTTACCCTGAAGGGGATATTTATATGTGCCAGTGTATGGAAAAATGCCAATTCAAAATGGGAAATATTATCAAAGATACTCCTCAGAAGATTTTGGTCAGGTTGGAAGAAATGATGAATACAGAAGAGATAAAGAAGACATTTTGTGTAACTTATAAGGAAATCTGTAGAGAATGCGACTATAGATATATATGTGGTGGTAGGTGTTTAGCTTCTGATGAACCATATGATTATCGTTGTATTTTTATAAAATCAATGTTGAAATATGTATTATTCTATTACAACGCCAAAGAAGATAAAAGAAAACAATTGGAACATTATAAACAATATTTAGAACAAGTAAAAGAGATTATAAATCAAGAAAAAAAAGAGTAAAATCCACATAGGTAAAAAAAGTGCAAAATAAACATAAAATATGGAAAACAATTATTAAAAATAATATTCTGAAAGAAAATATAACAATGTGTGGGAGGTGAACATTATGGAAGAAAGATATGAACTAAAGGAAGAGGAAGTTAATGTTTACACTGCTGAATGTGGTAAGATACAAGAATTTTGCCTACAGGATTGTATAGACGGAAGTGCTTGGTTAAGTATTGAATCTTGATTATTATATGGGAAATTAGTGAAACTAAAGCCTTCTGATTGAAAAATTAGAAGGCTTTAATTAAAAGACAAATTATGAAAATACATATTATTTGAAGGAAAGGATATAAATGGAATGAAGATTTTAGAGACAATTAAATTAAAAAAATATTACGGTCAAGAACCAAATGTTACCCGTGCATTGGATGGGGTCGATTTTTCAGTAGAAGAGGGAGAGTTTGTAGCGGTGGTAGGAACTTCTGGATCTGGTAAGTCCACCCTGCTTCACATGATGGGGGGGCTGGACACTCCAACCAGCGGAACCGTGATTGTTCGGGACAAAGAGCTGTCGAAAATGAACGATGAACAGCTTACCATCTTCCGCCGCCGCAATATCGGCTTTATCTTCCAGAACTATAACCTCGTTCCCATCCTGAATGTGTATGAGAATATTGTCCTGCCAGTGGAACTGGACGGGGACACGGTGGATCAGAAGTTTTTGGACGAAATCGTTCATCTGCTGGGGCTGGAAGATAAACTGAAAAATATGCCGAACAATCTTTCCGGCGGACAGCAACAGCGTGTGGCGATTGCACGTGCTCTGATTAGCAAACCGGCTATTGTGCTGGCCGATGAGCCGACTGGCAACCTTGACAGCAAGACCAGTGCTGAGGTGCTAGAGTTAATCAAGCGTACAAGTTCGGAGTTCCACCAGACCGTAGTCATGATTACCCACAACAACGACATTGCCCGCCTTGCAGATCGGATTATCCACATTGAGGACGGCAGGATTGTGCAATAAGGAGGTGACAGGTTATGACAGGGCCTTTTAAGAATGATAGCAGCACCATAGTAAAGCGCATATCAAATCGAAGTATATCGGCGAATCGAAAAAGAAATATCTTTATTGTTTTGACGATTGCACTTGCAAGCGCATTGCTATCTGCTATTGTTCTCTATGGTTTTGGGGTTATGCAGGAAACGCAGAACCGCAACCAAAAAACAGCACAGATTATGTATCATGCGATTTCTGAACAACAGGGACAGGAACTATACAAGCAAGAAGAAATTGCGTGGGTTGGGGAATTTTTTAACGCATTTTCTGAACAGGTAAACCATTCAACCGTGAATTTTACTTATGCAAATGCGGATATGCTAACATCCCAAAGTATGCCCTATTCGGGAGATTTACCAGCTTCGGAGGATGAAATTGTAGTACAGGAATCCTTTTTGGATAGTTTGGGCTATTCAAATGAATTGGGACAGACAATTCAAATCCCCTTTTCTGACGGCACTACCCATGATTTCAAATTGACGGGAATCTTAGATGTGAAAACTGGCGATATTGGGCGCTATACAGCTATTATATCGAAAGAATTAATAAGACAACAGTATGGCGACGAGGGCATGATTGATTATTACATTGGGCTGAATGGTGCTCAAAATATGAGCGAGGAAGAAGCCGCCAACTATGCAAACACTCTGGCACAGCAATTAAAAATTTCCGATGATAATGTGATTGTCCGTTCTACTTATTTCAACTTAAAGGACGAAAATAGTGGAAGTGATATGCTGTTCTATTTCTTGATTGGTTTTATAACTTTCATTGGTTCCGGCATTGTGATCTATTCGATTTTTTATATTTCAGTAGCAAGCAGTATCCGTAACTATGGACAGCTTCGCACAATCGGAACAACAAAACGACAGATTAAAAAGATGGTTTACCGCGAGGGAAAATTACTTGCTGCCATTGCTATCCCGATTGGTCTGGTTATTGGAAATGTGATTGGGTACTTTCTGGTTCCTGCCGGTTGGTACTGGCTGACTACTTTATGTGTGACGGTGGGGGTTGGTCTTTTTGCATTTATTATTGTGATGATTGCTATTCATACTCCTGTAAAAAAAGCTGCGGCAGTATCTCCGCTGGAAGCATTGCGATATTCCAATTATCAGGGGAAAATGAAAGAAAGTTCCGTGCTGCACCGTAAAATAACGCCTGCTTCACTTGCTAAAATGAATCTGTCCAGACAAAAGGCAAAGTCTACTTTAACAATATTTTCTCTCTCACTCGGCGGAGTATTGGTTGTATTGATTTCGACAATGTTAGCTTCCTATGATGGCGTTGCAGAAGCACGAGGCAGGGCTTTCCCTGTCGGTGAATTTAACATCCAGCTCAACGCAAATCAATCGTGGGACACCGCCGATATTTCTTTGTCTGGATTACAGCAAAAGAATTTTCTAAATGCCGATTTTGTAAATGCAGTAGAATCTATTGACGGCGTTACGGGAATCAAACGCTGGTATTACACGGACGCAGAATATCGTGTAAATGGTAATTCTGGAAATTGGATTCAGGGCTTTTGTCGGGATGAGCAGCAGAATTTGGAGAAAGAACGAATTGCAGGCACGATTGATTATGATGAACTGGTGGCAGGCAATGGAATTGTCTTGCTTCAAGAGCGTGCCGATCTCTATGATATTGAGGCTGCATTGGGTGATACCGTCGAAGTGAACTATAAAACCGAATCTGGCCAAATTCGTACAAAAACCTATACAGTCATGGGCATTGTGAAAGAATATTCGTATTCTGGCTTTTCAAAATGCTTTACGCTTCCAGAGCAGCTTATGAATGAAGCGACCGGGATAGATTGTACAGGTACTATTTCCGTAATTACGGACACGGAAAAATTCGATATGGTTGAAGCTGCATTAAATCAACTGATAGACAGAAATAGCGATTTGGTTATGGAAACCATAAAAGAAAGTATCACTTATTATAGTGGACTTCAACAACTTTCTTTTGGGGTGTTGTTGATAGTGGCTGTTATTGTTGTGTGCTTTTCTTTAATCAACCTTGTCAATACGACAATCACCAATTTCCTGTCCCGGAGACAGGAAATTGGAATGTTACAAGCGATTGGTTTGAGTAAAAAGCAACTTATCAAAATGCTGTGTTATGAGGGGGTGATTTATTCAGTTTTTGCTACGCTTGTAACATTGGTTTTGGGAATTGGACTGGGTTTTCTGTCCGTACAGGTAGTTGTGAAAACGATGAATCCATACTTTTATTATTCATTTCCGTGGCTAATCGTATTGATATATTTGGCTATTCTATTGGTGGTGCAGTTTATCTTGATTTCTTACACAATTGGAAATTTGAAAAAGCAATCTCTTGTTGAGCAAATCAGGACGATGGAATGAGATAGGATCGGCGGGGCGGCGTGTGCTACCCCGCTTTTTTTCGCCATTTCTCAAAGAAATTTTTGAAATGTCTGAGCGTTGTGATAATTCAGTCTGTTTTTCTGTTGAAATTAAAGCCACCTCGGATATTTATTGGAATTTTAATATTCAGGATACATAATCTAAAAAACATTAATTGAACAGGTGGTAGTAGAAGAATAAGGGATATTGAAAGGCAATGTCCAATTAGTAAATAAAAAGTGCGATTTATACAAGAAATATGGAAATAAATATATAAGTGCGATACGATAGACAAACAAAGGATAGCAAAGAAATTTGCGTTCAATGTAGTTATTAATTATGTTTTGCCTAGAGAGGAGGCTTATTTATGACAGAAAACAATGTAAATAACTTGTCTGAAGAAGAAGTTAATGTTTACGGTGACATAGACTATGGATGCGGAAAAGTACAGTTAAAATGTGTTACTGATTGTCCGTTTTCAACGCCGTGGATGACTGAAGATCATTAAAAATTTTTACAGTCGCAGAGTTTGGAGTAAAATTAAATTTGTTAGGGAGGTATAACCATGGAAGAACGTAAAACAAAAGAACTTACAACTGAAGAAGTAAATGTATATATCAAGGATTGTGGTGATATTAAGGTTCATTGTATGAATGATTGTCCAATTAATTCACCATGGATTTCAGAAGAGTATTAATGTTGTAGGTGAGAATAGAAATCACCTTAAATACTACGGCAAGATAAAATATGGCATAACATAGTTAATAGTGAAGATAAGGAGACTATTCCGTGCATAGTCAATAGTCTCCTTAATTTTAGAAGAAAAGATGAAAAATAAGAAAGTGGTATCCAACTAGGAAAAATAATAAAATAAGCAAGATATGTGACGAAAATGATTAGGAACAAGTATTATATGTATAAAAGTACGAGAGGTGTTATGAATGGAAGAAAAAAGAACGAATCCAGCAGAACTGACTGTGGAGGAAATTAATGTGTATACTGTAGACTGTGGAAATACGAGATATAGATGCATGCATGACTGCATTATGACAATGGATTGTTTGCTTACTTGTGTACAGTAATGTCGAAATGTTAACAGGGGCTGTGAAATAACAGTCTCTACGGAAAAAGAGGACCTTTCGTTCAAAATGAACGAAAGGTCCTCTTTTATGTTAAAATTAACTTGCGATGAAAATTTCAACTATAAATTATAATAATCCAAAACAAGGATATTTACCACTGTTTCTTTCAGATTGTTTGGATATGCTGGATCCTGTTTTAACATTTGACAGATTGATGGGAGGAATCGATTTAAATAAGTATCTGACAGATATTCCGGAGTACACAACTGGACGGCTCAGATATAATCCGGTCAACATGTTAAAAACAGTACTTTTCGGATTTATGATCAGCAGCTACTGCTCCCTGAGAGAACTGGAAGATAACTGCAAAGTCAATATCAGATTCATGTATCTCATGGATCACCAGACTCCATCATACCGAACCTTTGGATATTTCATCAACGAAGTCCTTCAGGATAAGATTGAAAACATTTTTAACGATATCAATCAAGCGATCTTCAACGAGGAGCATGTGGATTTGCAACATATCTACATCGATGGTTCCAAGTTTGAAGCAAACGCCAACAAATATACCTGGGTTTGGAAGAAGGCTACCGAAAAGTTCCGTTACAAGCTTTATGAAAAAATCACTGGGGAGATTGAGGAAATCAACAAAGAAATCGCATGGAGTGGAGTACAGATTTCAACGAATTCTGAGTATGTACCAGATTATCTGAATGAAATCATTGATCAGCTAAAGCTTTTATGGGATCTAGATATCAGTACCTTTGTTTACGGAAGCGGAAAGAGAAAATCCAAAGAGCAGCGTCATTATGAACATTTGACTGGTTTCTGTCAGAAACTTCAGGAATATATAGAAAGAATTGACATTTGCGGTCCTGATCGTAACAGCTATTCTAAAACAGATAAATCAGCTACCTTTATGCGCATTAAAACGGATTACATGGGCAATGATCAGCTTCTGCCGGCATACAATGTACAGATTGGTGTAGCAGATGAATATATCGCAGTTGTTGACGTGAACCATTATCGTTCCGATATGGACTGTTTCATTCCTTTGATGAAGCACTTCAAACAAACGTATGGCTTCTATCCCAAGTATCCTGTGGCAGATGCTGGCTACGGATCATATAACAACTATATTTTTTGCGAACAGAACGGAATGGAAAAGTATATGAAGTTTCCAATGTTTAAAAAGGAAACCAAGGAACGAAAGTATCATGAAGATCCCTTTCGTGCAGTTAATTTTAGAATTGATGAACAAGGTGTCATGAGATGTCCTAACGATAAAGCATTTCATCTTTTATACAGAAGAAGTGTGAGGGGAAATCAATACGGACGCAAGGAAGAACTGTATGAATGTGAAGATTGCAGTGGATGTCCATATGCAGAGAAATGTAAGAAAACAGCTAAAAATCGAACTGTTCGGATCAATCAGGAACTCACTGCAATGCATCAGGAAGTAATCGAAAACTTAGAAAGTATTCATGGTGCGCTGTTACGAATGAACCGTTCGATACAAGCAGAAGGCACTTTCGGAATCATGAAAAATGACCGTTGGTACAAGAGAATTGTCCGAAGAGGTATTAATTCGGTTAAACTAGAAGTTTTACTTGTGGCAATAGGACATAATCTATACAAATATCAGAACAAAAAGATGAGAAATAGAACTGCCGCATAGATTCAAAAAGAGAATCTCTATGGGGTAGGGGGAGTGTGCCTTTTCAGCGTAGGATTCTAGCAATTTATACACAACAAAAGCAAAAAGAGGGATGCGAAAAAACTCAATCGAGTTTTTTCACATCCCCAATTTATTTTAAGATGGAAAAGTCCACATATATCCAATTCCATATATTGTCTTAATATAATGATGATTTTCGGTATCAATTCTATGCCGTATACGGCAGATCATACTATTCAGAGAAGTTTCTTCTACGTAATTTCCATTTCGATCCCATAGAGAATATAAAAGATATTGTCTGGTTAAAACGGTGTTTGGATTTAAAGAAAGCAGTTTGAGTAGTTTAAATTCCAATGGAGTAAAAGAAGTAGCAGTACCTTCAATCACTGCGGTCAAGGAGTCAAAATTTAAAGTTATGTGGCTGTCTTCATACTTTGTGGCTAGATGATAGTTGGTAAATAAGATATCCAATTTTTTCAGCAAAAGTGCTGGTGATGAAAGAGAAATATATAAATGGTCATCAGCACCGGATTCATACAAATCCAAAATAATTTGTTCTGGAATATTGGTAGGGCATAAAAACAGAACAATGATGTTTGGATAGCATTGTTTTGCAGTTTTACTTATGGTAAGACTGTAGTTATGTAAAAGTGTGAAATCCAAGAGCAAAGCATTATAAGAGTTAAATGGTATGCTGCCGATTTGTTTTGGTACGGTGGAAATAAAATCGGTATCATAATTTTGCTTTAAGATATTCTCCAGATTTTTCCCCAAGACGGACGGGTTGCCAATCAATAATAGTTTTTTCATAAGCATTTCTCCTCCCCTATAAGCACTAGTATATTTAAAAGAAAAGAAATTGTAATATTGTTTGTATAGATTGACTTTTTTTCGGTATAGATGTAAGGAAATGATGATAGTAATACTACGATATACCGCGATACATAGTAGTAATACTCTTAAAAGAAGTAAAACACAGGTGTATTTAAGTGTAAAATGAGTGTATCGGGAGGTGTACGCTTGTGAATCGAATATCTGAATTAAGAAAAAAATTAGGCCTGACTCAGACGAGATTAGGGGAAGAAATAGGAGTCAGTCAGCAGACAATTAGTAAGTATGAAAATGTAGACGAGAATATTTCTGGTGATATGTTGCTTGCATTATCCAAATTCTTTAAGGTCCCAGTTGATTATATATTGAGAAAAAATGAAGAGGAACAGCAGAGAGAGCAGGATAATAAAAGAGAAATTATGGAATTGTATAGGGATATGGATCAGTACAATAGAGATACTTGGATTATTATAGGAAAGCGTTTATTGGGCGGTCAGTTACACAAATACAATGAAGATAGTATCGTAGAAAAAAGGCTAAAGGAATAATTTAATAAGATTTCTGCAATAATTCGGATGTAAACTTAAAGTATAATGATAAATGATATGAGGAGATAGAGGATGGGAGAATTATTATACTTTAAGAATTGTGAGGAAAGAAAAAAAGCAGAGGAATTATTAAAGAAATGTTGGCCGGAAGTGTCTTTTGTAGTTATGCGATTAGATATGCAAAATATATTAGAAGAAGAAAGAATTCATTTCGGAAAATGGGATATTGAATTTGACAAGAAAAGGATGATTTATGATGGTGCAGAAATTGTAATTACTGATATGCAATGGGAGATTTTACAACTGTTGATGAGCGATTCAGAGTTGAGTTTTTCAATTAGAGAAATTGCATACGCCATGAATATTGAAGTGCATGAAGCTCAAAAATATGTAGAAGAATTGTTAAAAACGATACAAGAACAAACGGGTTCTGCAATTGTGCAAAAGAAAGAAGAAAGATACTCATTTGTGGAAATAACAGATTAAGTGATGGAGAAAAGGCAGTGGATGACACTGCTTTTTTTATGGGGAGAATGATGTATGCTAAAAATATATAAGATTAAAATAGGCAAAGAAAAAATCAAAATATACATTAGATATACCGTACTTGCTTAAAGTGGTTTATGATGAAATTGGTATGGTGCCTTAGATACAAATAAAATAGAGGTAACTTCTCATTGCTATTATTTTTTAATGGAGATAAGAAATGAAAAAGATATTGTTAATAGAGGACGATAGTAATTACATTTGGCATATAAAAAACTTTCTACAGCGAAAAGGATATCATGTATTAGTTGCATTTACAGTATCACAAGGAAAAGAGCTTATAGAAAAGGAACAAATACTCATTATAGGCTCGGATTTGAAATTGTCAGATGGGAGTGGAATGGAGCTGCTAGAATACTTGAGGGAGAAAACATACAAAATTCCATTCCTTTTCTTTACATGCTATGACAAAAAATATTATGAGAAAGAAGCATTGGAAAAGGGAGCTAAGATATGTATGAATAAATTACAATTCGATTTAGTGAAGGAAACATTATTGGAATATGCTTATAAAGAATCCAATGGAGAGGGAGCTACTTTTCATAAGATACTTCTTGTAAAAAAGAATTCGGAAATCACGTCTATTATACAAACAGAGCTTCTTAAAAAAGGGATATATATGATTATGGTAGAAACTATATGGGAAGCAGAGGATAAACTATTAGAATATCAAGATATTGAATTGATTCTGTGTGATTTGTTTTTACAAGATGGAATTGCTATGGATTTTTTTCATTCTATGAAAAAGCTTGCTGGAATATATCAAAACACGAAGGAGCCAATATTCAGAGAGTTGCCGTTTTTTATATTCACTGATAATAAAGATTTATCTTTAGAATATCAATATCGCCATGAAGGTGTAAGCGATTATATAACCAGTCCTGTTAATATTCCAGAATTAATCAGACGGATATGTTATTTCGTAGAAGAATAGAAAAGTTATTTGATTTGAAGGCAAAACCAACCGGACAGAAAAAAGTACAATGTAGACAAAAAATATAGTAATCATAGTAAAGATATTTTATGTTATTGACAAATATGAAATATTGATACAAAGGAGAATTTACTATGGAGAAAAGATTATTTACCTCAGAATCAGTAACAGAAGGGCATCCGGACAAAATGTGTGATGCCATATCAGACGCCATATTGGATGCTCTTATGGAGAAGGATCCGATGAGCAGAGTGGCCTGTGAGACTGCAATTACAACGGGTATGGTATTAGTGATGGGAGAAATCACGACCAATGCGTATATAGATATGCAGCAGGTGGTAAGAGAAACAATCAAAGAAATTGGTTATGACAATGGAGATTATGGATTTGATGCACATACCTGTGCTGTTTTAACGGCAATTGATGAGCAGTCAGCAGATATTGCTTTGGGCGTGAATAAGGCATTGGAAGCAAAAGAACACAAAATGTCAGAAGAAGAGCTTGATGCAATTGGTGCTGGGGATCAGGGTATGATGTTTGGTTACGCATGTGACGAAACGAATGAATTTATGCCATATCCAATTTCACTGGCACACAAATTGACTCGGCAGCTTACTCAGGTCCGTAAAGATGGTTTGTTGAATTATTTAAGACCGGACGGTAAGAGTCAGGTTACTGTAGAATATGATGAAGCAGGTATTCCGCACCGGCTGGATGCAGTGGTTCTGTCAACACAGCATGATCCAGATGTGACACAGGAGCAGATCCACGCTGATATAAAAAAATATGTATTGGAACCGATTATTCCAACAGAACTGGTAGATGAGAATACAAAATTTTTCATCAATCCAACAGGGCGTTTTGTCATAGGCGGTCCTCACGGCGATAGTGGTGTAACAGGACGCAAGATTATTGTAGATACCTATGGTGGTATGGCACGGCATGGCGGCGGAGCTTTTTCTGGAAAAGACTGTACGAAAGTAGATCGTTCTGCATCTTATGCTGCTCGTTATGTTGCGAAGAATATTGTGGCTGCAGGTCTGGCAAATAAATGTGAAATTCAGTTGTCTTACGCAATTGGGGTGGCTCATCCGACCTCTATTATGGTAGACACCTTTGGAAGTGGGAAAATTTCAGATGAGAGTCTGGTAGAGATGATAAGAAGAGAATTCGATCTGCGACCAGCAGGAATCATTCAGATGTTGGATCTCCGCCGTCCGATCTATAAACAGACGGCAGCCTATGGACATTTTGGAAGAAACGATCTCAACCTTCCATGGGAAAGATTAGATAAGGTAGAAGAACTGAAAAAATATTTGAAATAATTTATTAGGAGGAAACGTATGGGAAGATACAAAAAGCGAATCTCAAGAATTGTGACGATTGCGATGCTGTTTACATTTCTGGTAGGAAATTCTAATATGGTATATGCTATGGGAGCAACACAAGTTGGATATGCGAGTAAATATATCACAGTGAAAGGAAATAATATGCATCTTGCTTTGTATGGAAAATTGGATGCAAGTGGAGAAACATTTGCAGATGAAGGAAAAACCACATTGGTGATGATGCCGGCTCTGGGAGTTCCATCACCGCATATCTACTTCAAACCTCTGGCACAATCTTTAGATGAGAGTTTTAACATAGTGATTGTAGAGCCGTTTGGATATGGGCTTAGTGATGTTGCAGCAATGGATCGAACTGTAGATAATATCAATAGTGAATTGAATGCTGCACTGGACACCATGGGAATTAAGCAGTGTGTATTGCTGGTACATTCGATTTCTGGAGTATATGGACTCAACTTTGTACAGAATTATCCCGAAAAAGTAAAAGGTTTCATTGCTGTTGATAATACGGTATATGATGAAGAACTGGCAGAGGCTATGGAAATGGAAAAGAAATATATGCTGCAGGGAATTGATGAATTTCAGAAAATCAAGAATTCTTTTTCTTCTTTGGAAGAATTCCAGATGGCACTGAAAACAGATCCAGATAAATATGGGGCAGCATTACCACAGGTTTCCGGGTACACTTATACGGAGAGTGATAGGGAGGAATACATTCAGGCATATTCTTTAAGCAGCAACGATACGATTAGAAATGAAGTGAACGGGATGGATCAATCATTACTCTCTATAAAGAATAAAAAATTCCCATCGGCACTTCCTGTATTAACCATGATTTCTTCAGAGAATGTACAAAATGTTCCGGCATGGGAGACTGCTCATAGAAATCAATTGGATTTAGAATCTGGTAATCACCAGTTATATATTGTAAATGGAGGACATTATATCTGGTATACCAATTTAACGCAGGTTGTACAGCTTATCGATGAATGGAGAATAGAGAATCATTTTTAAAAGGAATCTGTGTGATGAGATTTCTAAATAAGAGAAAACAGAAGGGAAGTGTAGCTTGGGGAAAGTAACTATTTCAACTGTATTGGGATACAAAGAATATGTAGTGGAAAATATAAAAAACATCCGGGGAGAGGATGAAGAAAATTCCGATTTTAGGATTTATCCGGATTATCATAAGATTTATAGAGGACAGACGGAGATCGTCTTAACGAAAGCAGAGTATGAATTGTTTATGCTTTTGTCAGGGAGACCAGGTGTGATATTTACCAAAGAAAAAATTTTTGAGATTCTTTATAACGAGGAATTGCCGGAAAGCATTGATAATATTGTGTACTGTCTGGTATCCAGTATGAGAAAGAAAATTGAACCGGAGCTAAAGCAGTGCCGCTATATTAAAACAGTGAGAGGTGTAGGATATAAGTTTGAAGGAAAAAAGATGGACATCTTTCCAGAATAGTTGATCTGAAGACAGAGGAAATTTTTTAAAACCTCTGTCTTTTTTTGTTGCTTTTTTATGCCATCTTGCGTACAGAAGTAGTGAAAGTCACCTACCAAAAAGTATGCTTTTTGATGGGAGATGTAATAGGCTATTTTTTTATATATAAAAAGTATATAAGAAAGTTTTGAGATATGCCAAAATATTTTAAGACTTTTTGGGAATGTATAAAGGGGGATACGTATGGCATATTATGGGTATCACAGAATCAGTACTAAGGAACAACACTTGGACCGAGGTATTATAGAAATAAAGAGGTTCTGTGAAAATCAGAAAATTAAACTGGAAAGTATTTTTACAGATAAGATAACCGGTAAAAATTTTGACAGACCACGTTATACCGTTCTTGTGGAAGATGTTTTACGGGTAGGGGATACCCTGATTATTACAGAGCTGGACAGACTTGGCAGGAACAAGCAGGAGATTTTAAAGCAGCTACGTTTTTTAGAAGAAAAAGGGGTTCGGGTAATGGTATTGGAACTTCCTACCACGTTGTTTGACCTGTCTCAGATGGAAAATAATCTGGCAAAGATGATGATAGAAACAATCAATAATATGATGATTGAACTCTATGCATCCATGGCACAGGCAGAGATGGAGAAAAAGGAGAAGCGACAAAAGGAAGGTATGGAGGCAAAAAGGCTTCGGGGTGAATGGGATGAAGTAGGAAGACCACGGGCTATAGAACAGGAAAAGTTTAACCAGGAATTTATGAGGGTGGTACAAAAGAAGGTAACACCGACACAACTGCAGCGGGAGTTGGGGTTAACTTCTTCTACCTATTATCGGTATCGGAAAAACTTTTATGAAATTTTTCCGGAATTTCTTCAATCTGTATAGAGATGAGGTAATTACTAAGTAAAAGAAAAATTTAAGGAGGCAGATGTTATGAGTGAACACAGAGAAGGAACATTGTTTTATGATACTGAAACAGGGAGGTATGATATACGTTTTGATTTGGAATCTTTTTATGGAGGACTACATTGCGGGGAATGTTTCGATGTAAAGGTGAAAGATATTTGGATTCCGGTCCGAATTGAAATGGGAGATGACTGGTATCTGGTTGGACTGAACGTGTCGAGATTAGATGGACTGAGAGTACGTATGTAAATAGGAGGATAAGCCTGATGAGGGGAAGCACAATGAGAGAAAGTGTTACGGATGTTCGCATTATACTGGAATGCTTACAGGAAGCATATCAAATGGAAGGAGATATGGTACGGTCCGGGAAAAATATTCATGCGACTATGATATATCCATTTGTCCGTATGCTGCAGGAAAAGTGTAGGGATTTAACAGAGGAACAGATACATAAGACACTTTGGAAAGAATATGAGATTTCAGGGGCAGACAGGATGTTTGTGGAGAGGGCTTCAAAGATTTTAGAGCAATACGAAGGAGAATCTGAAGATGAGAAATAGTACAATGGAATATAAAGTAAATCAAGCCTATGAAGAACTAAAGCGTTTAATACAGTGGCATCCAGATAGCGAAGGAAAGTTTTTACAGAAAATGGTATGCTTCTTGTTACCTGAACAAAGAAAATATTGGACAGAGGCTATCCGTGATTTGAGGCAATCTTTAGAAACTGAACATGGAATGATATTTATTGAAAAATACAGAGGAAAATTGGAATGGTTGGATGATGTTTCGCTGTTGGAACTGGAAAGAAAGATAGGAGCAATTTATTTTGTTGATCATTATAAAATGATAGCAGACGAATTTCTATATAAAAAGGATTTTGAAACTGCCTTATTTTTGCGAATTGCAATGGAAACAGGGATAAGAAGTATAGACATTCCATATATAGAATGGTCCTGCATACATGGAAGAAATGTAGTTTTGCCAGAAGGAAAAACAGGAAATATATATAGGAAAGTAAATGGAAATTATCCCCAAATTTCAAAGTGTTCTTTACGAATTATACATCTATTATATAGGAAGCAAAAGATGATATTTACAAAGTCAAAAGAATATTATATCCATAGAATTAGACGATTTTGGGGAACAGGAGAATTTTCTTTTCATAGTTTCCGGTATTACAGAAGGAAATTGGAAATGGGGATTACAATAGGAATTCAGGTGCCAAAAGTGATACCAGTATAGTAAAAAAGCTCAAATATTTAATCAAATTCCAACTAGACATAAAAAAGTGCAATCTACGCAAAAAATGTAGAAAAATTTTATTTTATGGAGTAATAATTAAGTATCAAATATATTTTTAAGGAGGAAGCGAATATGAACGGAATGGAAAAAATGACAAAAAAAGAAATGGAAATGGTAACAGGAGGAAAATGCAATTCTGATTATGGATATTTTTTCTGTTGCCCAGCAAATGCTGATGATATGGTAGCCACAATTAAAAATCTAATGAATTCTGGACAGAAAGATAAAGCAAGCAGATACATTCAGTTTTGCTATGAAGTTTGTGGATACTAAAATAGCAGCAGATTAAATATTAAAGCAGAAAACAAAGGGGCGAGCTTGCATCGCCTCTTTATTTATTAGGGGGATGGATGACAGTATGAAATACAGATGTATAAAACAATATGATTCTATGGATTGTGCTGCAGCTTGTTTAGCAAGTATAGCGTGGTATTATGGAAAAAAGATACCTATACTGGAGATAAGTGAAGCTTTAGAAACCAGCAAAGAAGGAACGAGTGTTTGGGATGTATGTAGGATTTCTGAAAAACTGGGATTATTTGCATCAGCATATAAAAAAAACATAGACTTTAAAGAAAAAGAGCTGGAAGTGCCGTGTGTGGCTCATGTATATCAAGAAGATGGATTGGCACATTTCATTATAATTTATAAAATAAAAAAGAATAGCGTAGTTATTGCAGATCCAGCTGTCGGTATTATAGAGGTAGACAGAAAAAAATTTTTTAATTCGGAATATGGAGAAGATTCGCCATATTTTTGGACTGGAGTTATTATCTTATTTCAGACAACGGAAGAATTTTATAAAAAAAAGGAAGGCATGCGGATTGCAGAGAATAAATTTATAGAATTAGTAAAGAAGGAATGGAAAAGAACTATATATATTATATTATTTTCAGCAATATCAATGGCAATATCAATTGTTTCATCTTTCTATTTTGGGACGTTGATAGACACAGTTATTCCCAATAGATTGATTTATAGTCTAATATTTATGACACTAATGGTTATTTTAATGCTATTGATTAAGACTATTGTAGACTGGGGAAGAGCAAAGTTATCATTGGATATTTCAAAATCTTTTAACTTAGAACTTAGTCTGAAATATTATAAACATTTATTGGACTTGCAGGTGATGTCTATTGAAAAACGTAAAAATGGTGAGTTTATTTCACGATTTCAGGATGTTATTAGAGTTCAAGAAGCACTGGTAAGCAGCATATTGGTTTTACCAATTGATGCGTTGTTTATAATTGCGGTAAGTATCATTTTGTGTGTATTGAATATTAAAATCTTTGCTGTGGTAGTTGTGATGTGCTTTTTATATACTCTGGTTATGGTGGGATTTAGGAAATATTATAGTGTCTTAAATTCGGAGGAAATGTCAAGAGAGGCACGTGTGACTTCACATTTGATTGATTCTATTGAGGGGATTTTGACGGTTAAAGCGTATACGTATAATAAGACAATTTTCAATAATGGGAAAAAGAAAATAGAAAGATGGCAAGATACGATTCTTAACTTAGGAAGTACAGAAAACTTACAGTCAGCTATAAAAGTTTTAATAGGTGGTATGGGGGAGATTATTGTACTGTGCATTGGAGCACTTGAAATCATTGGTAATAATTTATCTATAGGGGAATTAGTTACGTATAATATTCTAATTGGATATTTATTAACGCCGGTTAAAGATATTGTAAATTTACAGCCATTATACCATTCTGCCCATGTTGCTATGGAACGTCTAGAAAGTGTGTTACGTATTAAAGTAGAGAAAACAAAGGAAGGTATAGAGCCATTTGAATTTGATGAAGAAATAGAACTGAAAGATGTTGATTTTCATTTTGTTTCTGGGAAAAATATACTGAACAATATTAATATTAAAATAAGAAAAGGCGATAATGTAGCTATTATTGGGGAAACAGGATCTGGGAAAACATCTTTAGCAAAATTGTTTATGGAATTTTATTCTCCAGATAAAGGACATATATATGTTGATGGTGCAGAACTTCAAAATTTCGAGGTTCAAGAAATTCGAAAAGCAGTTGTATATGTATCACAAGAAGATTTTCTGTTTACTGCAAGTGTTAGAGAAAATTTAAAAATGGGTAATGAAGAGATATCAGATGAGGAAATGATTGAGATTTCACGTAAGATGGGTGTGCATCAATTTGTAAGTAAAATGGAAAGAGCGTATGATAGTGTCCTTGAAGAGCGCGGAAAGAACCTTTCGAAGGGGCAAAGACAGAAATTGTCACTAACTAGAGCCATATTACGTCATCCTAAAATTTTAATTTTAGATGAGGCTACCAGTAATATGGATTCTATAAGTGAAAGGGAAATCTTGAATTATATTAAGGGAATTCGGGATATAACACTTATTTTAATTTCACATAGAATAAATGTCATTGCAGATAGTGATTGTATTTATGTACTTCAAAAAGGTAATATAGTAGCACGTGGGACAGACAAACAATTAAAGGAACAATGCAAATTGTATCGTCAATTATATGGTGAGGAGGAGAAATAGATGAAAAAGAAAAATATTATAATTTCTATAGCGTGCAGTATATTTTTCATAATATGCGTGGGAGCTGCAATCATTTTATTTCCAAAAGTAAAAGAAGAAACTATAGCATATTCTACTTCTATAGAAGACTTGTTTGAAAAGGAAGGACATTTTTATGTATATTTCAATAGAAAAGAGTGTCCATATTGCGATAATATAGAGGATGATATAAAACAATTTAAAAAAGAGAATGCGGTTTATGAGATTGATGCAGAAGCATGTAAAGGAACTAGGAATTATGATTGGGATTCCCATGAAAAGAAATACGATGTCGAAATTGGAGAAAAAGACAGTACCAGAAAAATTGTATTTTACGATGGATTAGATGAGAATTTGATAAAAGAAAAATATCCTCCAATCCACTATAAAATCATTTGGGCAAATGAGAATTATGCAGCACTACATGAGGGAAAAGAAGCTGGTAAAGTGTATGCTATTTCTACTCATCCAAATATAAAAAAAGAGGAGTTATCCGAAAAGAAATTTGTGCTGGGGGGAGTACCTACGTTGGTAGAGTTTGAAAATCATAAAGTGATAAACTTTTATTTTGATGATAAAGAAATTATAGACTTTTTGGAAAGCGATACTCAACCACTAGATAAATATTGGAATCTTGACTGATTTTATAAGTTATAAAGATATGCAATAAAGGAGAGGTTACTAATGAATAATGGTAGAGTAAGAAAATCTCTAAATACTCTGATAAGAGCTTATAAGAAAAAAAACAGGGAAAGAAATATTATTTTACAATGTATCGTAGTGAGCGTTGTAGTAGTATCATTAGTTATCATTTCTTTAATACATGGAAAATTTCAAGCGGATAAGTTGAAAAATCAATATCAAGATGGAAAAACAATTTCAACATTTATTGAAGAAGGAACAGATACAATAAAACGACAGCTACAAGATCTTTCCTATGTGAATAGTGTAGGAGAGGAAAAAGAGAGCGGAAGGTTGATGAATGGTAGGTATTCATATAGCAAATGTGTTGTTTTAGATGAAACAGCTTACGAAGATATGGTAAAGCCTACTTTTGTACATTTCTATGGCAATTATCCGGAACAAACTGATGAAATAATGATGTCAAAAAAAACTTTGGACTATTTGGGGATTAGCAGTCCCAAAATAGGAATGAAGATTACGTTAGACTTTTATTGGAATGATATTTTCACGACAAAAATGACAGGTAAACAAGAATTTGTTTTATCTGGATATTATGATAGTTATAATAATGAATTATCCGATAGTTCAATCGCATATATTTGCAAGAATAGAATAAAACAGGCTGGTATTTCACAATATCCATGTCGATTATGGGTTGATGTAAAAGATTGGGGACTAAGCGGAAGACAAGTAGAGAATAGATTAAAAAATGATATTAATCTCAATGATAAGCAAAGAATTATAAGCTATGATTCTGCAGAATACAGAGCAATTGAAGGGACGGTTGGAAATTATTTGCTTGCGTATATGTTTGTCTTGGCTGTGTTTTTTTGTTTGTTTTTAGTGATTTATAATGTTGTATATATATCACTGGGAAGTGATATTAAACAGTATGGATTATTGCGTACAATAGGTGCAACTAATAGACAGATAAAAAAATTAGTATGTATGCAAATAGGGGATATTTATTTGAAAAGTTGCTTATGTGGTGTAATAATCAGCATAGTTCTACAATATTGTGTTTTAAACAATGTGGTTAAAAATCTTTATTTAGGGGAGTATAAAGCAAATAGTCAATTAAAATTATTTAATTTAAGTGCATATATCGTGGTCCTTGTTTTAGTTGCTATAACTCTATTTGGGGCAACTCTTTTGGCAGTATATAAATTGACTATGATTACTCCTATAGAGGCTGCAAAATATGAGGAAGTAGTGGGAGAACAACAATCAGATTATCAGTTTGGGAAAATGTTCATTATAAAAAGAACTGGAATTATTTTTGGAATGGCTTTTCGTAACATATTACGTTATAAGAAAAAATTTATGTTCATTATAATATTTTTGGCATTTGGTTGTGAAATAGGGCTATTAGGGATTGTGGTCACCAAGGGGACAAATCAAATGAATAGATTACAGAAGAATCCAGATTTTACTATTGAAGTGCCAATGGATACTGTAACGTATTTAGTGGAAAATGGAAAAGATGAGGTGGAATTAATAACAGATGATAATATCGTGGATATCAAAAATACGCTTACTTCTTATACTGAGAATCTGAAAATAGTACAAGGTTTTCTGCCTATTATAAAAAATGCAGCAGAAACAGATAGCTTAAAAATTGTAGAGCATGATTCATTACCTGTAATGCAAACATTAGACGATAAAAGTATGAAAAAGTTAGTGAAATATGTAGAGGAGAATAATATACCAGTTGATCAAAAAACATTTAACGAGAAAGGTGGCGTGTTAATATTACATGAAAATTTAATACCACAAACATACGAAGATATAGAAACGGAATGTATTGGAAAAATAATAGAACTGTATGATTTGGTGCCCGTTGGAACAGCAATGCAGGAAATGTCCGCAGTTAAACTTAGAAATTGTGGATATATAAACATTTCACAGTCAGATTGTCCAACTTTGGATTTATCATGGAGAGGAAATGATAAAGTTTATCTGATTGTTTCAGATAAAACTTTCAGCAAATTAAAGGATGTTTTAACAGTTAGAAACTTGGAAGTACAGATTAATGTAAAAGCAAATAAAGAGGCTATTTGTAAACAGAAATTAAAAGCATGGGTTCAAGAGGCAAATCTCAAGTTTCAATCTACTACAGGCAACGAAAATCAACTTTTGTATGTGATAAAGTGTAATAGTGATGAAATTGCAAAACAGTCTTTGTATATTAGAACAAGTCAGATAATCATGTATACTATTAGTGGCATTTTAATATTTATGGGACTGCTAAATTATTTCAGTACTACATCTACAAATATAATTATTAGGCAGCGTGAGTTTTCCATTATGCGGAGTATCGGCATGACACAAGGTATGCTTAGGAAAATGCTTATATATGAGGGGATAATATACGTAGGAGGTGTTCTTGGGCTATTATTGATTATAGGAAGTATAGTTATGGGAATAGTAGTTTATATTTTAAAACAAAACATAGAATATTTTGTTTTTCAATATCCATTTGAAGGACTTTTATGTATTATATGTATTATGTCTTTTTTGTGTGTGATAATCCCTAATATATTCTTACATAAAATGGAAAGAAATAGCTTAATTGAAAGAATTAAGAAAGAAAGGTGATATACGAAAATATGAATTTGAGCTTCAAGAAAATGCTACAATAAGCTGGTCGAAAATATGTGTTGAATAAATTGTTGTATGAAGAAACAGTAGAAATGTAAAGAGTGTCATAATGACATGAAAAGAGCCGTCAAATTTGGACGGCTCGAAGTATTTCTATATGTTTATATTTTCTTAGGCATAGGAGCGTCAGCAGTTCTCAGTTTTTCAATTAAGGATAGGAGCATATCTGAGTTTTTCTGAAATTGTGTTTGAAAATCTTCTGTAACCTCATAGTTTAGGTACAGAGTTATCAATGTAGCATTCCATATTGAAACCATGGTCTTTTCAGATAGACGTCCTTCTAGAAAGCGTAGATGTTTGCTAAGTGTTGCTTTCGTTTTCGTCCATGCAAAGAAATAGTCATCTTTTAGTGGAATGTTAAATTTATGAAACCATTCCCGAACGGTATGTGTTTCTGATCTATCTCCACACTCCGGATCATTAAAGACGTATCCAACAGACAATTCTTCCGGATTTTCCGGAAAAATACCATCGGAGGGAAGGGCAAGGTACCGGCCAATCGGAAACATAGAACAGACTGCGGGTTTTACATCGTGTACCAAACATTTTTGATTTTTTAATAACGGGCAGCGTTTGACACTTCCTTGTGGTTTTAAGCGTACTACAGGGATATGAGAATTACGTCCAAGATAAGTTTCACAATATTGTGCCAAGGCAACTTCTGGTGTGATTTTTAATTTCTTCGCTATATGAAATAAATCTTTCGGGGACAAGAGAATATCCTCCCGGTGGATGCAACATTTTCCGCATTGAGTACAATGAAATACAAATATATCATCGAGACCGATTTCTTCATATCCTAATTGTTCTTTTAATTCTTTTATTGAATTCATATTATTGTCCTCCTAAATAAAAAAGAGACCACTTGGAAAGTAGTCTCTTCGTAAACATAAACTTAATTAAATTTGTATTGTTCCAGTAAATAAATAGGCAGTGTTTCTGTTTTACCGTCTATACCACCTTTGGTTGCTCCTTTTAAATAAAGAAGCTTATCTGCTTTTCCTTGTGCCAGGGCTTTCTGGGCAGTGGAAGCAGTACCTTTTCCAGCTTTGACTTCTATCAAATATCGGGTGGAAGAAGATAGGCTTTGTGCCACAAAATCAATTTCTCCGCCACGGTAAGTAGCAAAAGCAGGGGTTTCAAAGGAAATTTCCTGTGGAAAATCCTGGCGTTTCTTCAGATTGATATAGACATAATTTTCATTTAATGTGCCTGCAAGTACACGGGAATCGGTTCCGGTACGTGTCAGATAATAGTTTGCCAGTCCCATATCCATGAAATAGCAGCGGCTTGCGGACTTAAAATCCAGAATATCCATTTCTGTTATTTTTGCACAGAATCCAATGATTCCGGAAAAGTACAGCCAGCTAATAGCACGGTTGCAGGTAGCCTTTGAAATATTGCTGGAGTAGTCTTTGGTTACCAGTTTTTGCAATTCTTCGCTAATGCTGTCTTCTGAAAATCCTTTCTTTTCACGATTTAAAATACGGCAGATGGAAAAGAAAATATGGGTAAACACTTTGGTATCCAAAATATCCGTAAAATAGCGAATGGATTCATTGGTGAAGGTATCAATGATTTTTACGAGTTCGCCTTGAGCTTTTACGATGTTCCGGTTCTCCAGATAGTTTTCGACCACTTTGGGATAGCCACCAATCTGGCAGTACAGCTCATAGGTTTCCTTTAAGCGATCATAGACCTCTGACCTAGAAGGAACAAAAGGTATTTTTTTATAATCTTCATACAGGATTTGGTCATAGGCCATCAAAAATTCCTCAAAAGAAAGTGTGTAGATAGTAAGCTTTGTGACATCTCCGCTGGAATAACGAAATTCTGGATCATAAATCCGCCCAAGATAGCTTCCTGTGATGATAAAATGGGCTTTAAAATGACGAGTAAACTCCCGGATACGGTTATAAATCTCGGAAGATTCCTGGATTTCGTCAATAATAATGACGGTATCTTCAGAATCAATAAAGTCCGGTTCATACAACTGGAAGGCATCATGGAGAGGATGCTCCTGCCGTTTTGTTCCGGGTGTCCAAGCTGTTGCCTGTTTATAACATTCCATAAACTGTCTGCCGCTTAATTCAAACAGGTTAATATAAATTTTGTGTTTGTAGTTTTCGTCAGCGAATTTTTGTATCAGGTAGGTTTTTCCAACCTGACGGGCTCCGCCGACTTCCAGGGTACTATGCCCTCCTTCATTTTTCCAATCCAGAAGGCGGTCATAGACAAAACGCTTCAGATACATAAGCACAAATCCTTTCTTTAAAATCTATCTTTCATTATAGCAAAATATTTGCAGTTCATACAGTGCAAAATGGGTAAATGATTATTTTAACGTTCAAATTGAAGCTTTGCACGTATGTCCATAAGAATTTCACCTAAATGATTTTCGCCATGACCATTTACAGAACCCCAAAAATAATCTCCCCAGTTGTTTCCTTCAACAAGGTGACAATTCCCAGTAGCAAGTAATGCTTTACATAGGGTAGGATTCTGCATGAATTTGCACATACAAATTTCATACATGTACATAAGCTTTACACGTTCCCAGTCTGAACGGAGCTGTACTTCTCTTCCCAGTTTTTTGGCATCTTTTGGATTCCTTAATTTGGTAAATTGAAGCTGTTCTTTAGGTGAAAGGGTCTTTTGTGCCTGGAAAGCAGCCTCATTATTTGCATACCAGTAGCCCCGGTAATATATCCGGGAAGGATAGAAGTTACTAAGAAAAGCGTATGCTCCATGAAAGTGGTCAATTGTTTGCTGGTAATGATTCGAATAGGTATTAATAAACATGTAATCCCTTCTTTCTTATACAAAAAAGGAACCGCTTATGGCAAGCAGTTCCTTCTTAAACATATTTTTTCGTTTGTCATTTGCTTATTTGTGCTTCTTCTTGTTCTTCGTAATAGCGGTCTGCAATATAGCCAGCAGATTCCGCCCAAAGAGTATTTTCTGTATTTTGCAGGGCTTTGTAAGTTTTTGAGTGATAAAATTTGCCCATGGCATCCGGAAAGGAAAGATGGCTCTTTTCCATAATAATATCGACAACATCCCGGATCTGAATATACAGATTCATTGAAATATCTTTCCCGTTAAAAAAATATTTACCTTCCATGTTTTACACATCCTTTCGAGATTCCAATATCAGATGTTCAAGAGCAAGTGGGGTGTGAAAGGAAACCTGATTATTAACCTTATTATACCGAAGCCTTGTAACCGCTTCATCCACGCTCAAGATATCGGACAAATAAAGTTGTACAGTTTCCATGGTATTATCATCCGCAACAGGTCCAATTACAACATCATAGTGATGCTGGATATCGCCGACAGTACGGTTGAGTTTGACAAACTCCAACCATTCCTTGTCCAAGGTGGCAAAATGTTTGATTTTTAGTTCCTCGGATTGTTGGAAGATATACCGATACACATATTTGCCGCCAGTATGAGTACGCAAGTACAGGCGGTTCGCCCATTCATTTGCCTGCTGTTCGAGAACTGTGCAATAAAATCCACGACCAAAATCACGACGGTTATGTGATTTGTTCAAATCGATTTTATCAAATGCAATATTGGAGCCATGGAAAAGAACAAGCGTGGGCGTATCTTCTTCTATAATATCTTCTACGTATTGAAAAGTATCATGAATATCTAATTGGTGCAACGTTTCGTGTTGTACCAGTATTTTTTCAAATACTTGATGTTTGTAGAAAATATTAAAGGCATCGTCTTCCGATAGTTGGTGCTTTTTAGCATAATATTCCAGTGCTTCAATTGATAGCATCTCTATATCTGATTGAATACTCATAATACGTTATCCCTCCATTTGCTTTCATTATATCAAAAAAGAAGGTGCTTTCCAACGGTAAAATAATTATAAATGTAAAGTTGCAAAAGATGTTTGAAATGGGGCGTCACCCCATTTCACTATCCCCAGACTTCACCCATGATTTCCACAAGAAAATCATCTAATGGAAAATCCGGAGGAAGTAATTCACCAAACGTTTCTTGAATTTCTTGGATAACTTCCGTATAAGAAGAATACGTCTGTGAAAATAAGTGGGAAGAATTTTTAAGTTCAATGATATAAAATTCTTCTCCTGGATTTAAGTCCAGTTCTTCCCGATCTTTGATCCTCCATACCGTCATAGACTCGGCAGTGCCATAACGACAGCCATCAAGTTTCTCACAAAGATATTCCTGAAAGGCTAAGAGTGGTTCTGGATCAGAGAACTCTTTGTATAAATCAGGAAAAACTTTCTCTGTATATCGAAGGATAAGATTAGCAGCCTCTTCTGTAATAAGAAATCCATAGATATGAAAAACGGATGTAATGATACTCATAGAGTTCTCCTTACGCAATCATCTCAAGAAACTCATCTTCAGACAATATCTTAATACCGAGAGCCTGAGCTTTTGTCAATTTACTTCCGGCTTTTTCCCCACAAATCAGATAATCTGTCTTTTTTGTGACAGAACTGCCGGCTTTTGCTCCAAGCTCAATGATCTTGGAGTTGATTTCATCCCTTGTAAAATGAGCAAGTTTTCCTGTTGCAACGATAGTACATCCTGTAAATACATTTTCTTTCATCATAGTGTTCATTTCCTTTCTTTCTTCAAATATAAGTTCTTTTTGGAGTTCGTGCCAGAGAATTAGATTGTTTTCATCAGAGAACCAGTCATGGATATTCTGATTCAGAGTATCACCAAAGTCATCTAACTGGGTGAAATCATAGTCACCAGAGGCAGCGTCAAAAAATTCCTGCAGACTGCCGTGGAATACTGTATCCAAAATCCTGCTTTTGGTTCGTCCGACCATAGGAATATCCATGGAAACCAGGAATCGGACAAAGGTAGTATTACGGCTGGAAGTAATGGAATTCCATAATCTTTCAAAGGATTTTTTACCGAAACCTTCCAACTGTAAGATTTCTTCCTGATGTTCATTTAGATGGTAAATATCCGGAAATGTCTGGAGATAACCCAAAGTCAGGAATTTTTCCAAGGTAGTTTCGGAGAGTCCCTCGATGTTCATTGCTTTTTTTCCAACGAAATGTGTAAAGCGTTTTCGGATCTGGCTATCACAGTTGGGATTGTCACAATGCACTGTTTCAATGAGACGCCCATCATTTCCTTTTCTTTGATAGATACGAGTCTGAGAACCACAGCATGGACATACTGGGGGAACTGCATCTACGTAATGACCACGTTCCAGATTTTCTTCAATATGAGGAATGATCATATTACGTTTCGATACAGAAATTCTACAACCTGGCACCAATTCTAATTCTTTGATAAAGGTCAGATTGTGAAGGGTTGCTCTGGAAACAGAGCATCCGTCAATTTCCACAGAGTCAAAAACTCCCACAGGTGCAATTTCTCCGAAACGGGTGGGTGTCCATTCTATATTGCGAAGAGTGGTTTCGTAAGTTTCATCTTCAAACTTAAAAGCCAGTCCATCTTTATAATGATGTCCGGTACGCCCGCATTTTTGGGAATAGTCCAGACTGTCGAAAATCATTACAATTCCGTCAATAGGCAGATGTTTGTTATCTGCTAGTGCAGTCAGTTTTTCAATATACTGATTTATAAGAGCCGTGTTCAAGGGCTGGTCAGTAGCAATATAAGGACAAGGCTGAAAGCCATAGTCAAATAGACTGGAAACCTTCATAGCTCTGCTGTCTGGAAATGGAAAGGAAGAATCGTCTAGACCTTCTAGGACATTAAATGGCATAAAGTGCAGGCAGCGCCCCGCACAATTTGCCGGATCAAGACTTCGTACAGAGCCGGCGGCCAGGTTACGTCCGTTTTTATAAGGTTCTCCTTTTCCATCCCGCAATGTTTCTTTTAAACGTTCAAAGTCATTGGTAGGAATAAAGGATTCGCCTACAATTACCAGTCTTTCCTGATAAGGGATTGAAAGAGGAACATCCACGTATGCAGGTATGTTGTGGGTGATAATTTCTCCGATCTCCCCATCTCCACGCGTGGAAGCCTCTACAAGTGTTCCATTTTCGTAGACTAATTTAGTCGTTAATCCGTCCAACTTCAGCATAAACAGAACTGGCTGCTTACCGGCAAAACTTATCAAGTCCTGTACCTGCTTTGTCTTATCTAAAGAGAGCAAAGGGACCGGATGCTTTACTTTGGGAAGTTCACTGATGGGAGTATAACCTACGGTTTGTGTCGGTGAATTGGATAAGACAAAGCCTGTCTGCTTTTCTAATTCCACTAATTCATCGAAGATTCGGTCATATTCCGCATCACTGATATTCGGACTGTTCTCATTATAATAAGCGTTACGCTGTAAATTCAGATAGTCCACCAGTTGTTTGATTTTTTCCACGTTTGATAATTCATTAGAGTGGTTCATTTTATTCTTGTCTCCTTTTCTATGGTATAGTTGTAATTTTTATTTGTTCCGGTTTTTCTTCCTCCTTTCTTTGCGTTCAGGCATAAAAAAAGAGAATGACACGGATGTTCATTCTCTAATGCGTGCAGTTTCCTGCAAAATAAAAAAGCCAGAAGTCCCTGCTGGTAGCGTGGTATACTTCTGACACTTTTACAAACCTAAACTGCGTGCGTATATCCTTTCCGGATGACACAAATAATAATTACATAGTAAGTGTAACACTATATGTAGTATGTGTCAATATAAAAGCACTATATATTGTTTATCATGAGAAGAAAATTACTATATATAGAGGATGCATGAATATGGCTTGAATATGGAAAATATTATCTCTTGATTTCAGAACGTATGTTCTATATAATGAGATATAAAGGAGGGGAACGTGAGTTTGGAAAAAGTGATTTTTCATATAGATGTAAATTCTGCCTTTTTGTCCTGGGAAGCGGTATATCGGCTGCATCATTTGGGATGGAAAGGCGATTTAAGAGAACAGGTGTCAGCGGTAGGTGGGGATATGGCGATGCGTCATGGAATCATTTTGGCAAAATCCATTCCAGCAAAGAAATATCGGATACAGACAGGTGAATCAATCTTGGAAGCAAAACAGAAATGTCCAAATCTTATCTTAGTGCCTCCGAATTATGGATTGTATGAGAGGTGTTCCAAAGCTTTTATGGGAATTTTGCAAGAGTATTCTCCCACAGTGGAACAATACTCGATAGATGAGGCGTTTGTAGATATGACTGGAACGGAATTGCTTTGGGGGACACCAGTGGAAGCGGCGGAGAAGATGCGGAGACAGATTAAGGAACGGCTTGGATTTACAGTGAATATCGGTATTTCAGAGAATAAACTGTTAGCTAAGATGGCAAGTGATTTTCAGAAGCCCGACAGAGTGCACACACTATGGAAGTCTGAGTTACAGAAAAAGATGTGGCCATTGCCGGTAAGCGACTTGTTTTTTGTAGGACGGGCAACAACAAAGACACTTTTCAAGTTGGGAATTCGGACCATAGGAGATTTGGCAAAGAGTGATCCGAGTTACTTAAAACAACATTTGAAGAAACATGGGGAAGTTGTCTGGGGGGTTGCAAATGGGATTGATGTGTCTGTAGTCCAGTCGGCCCCGCCTGCTAATAAGGGATACGGCAATTCTACAACGATTCCTTTTGATGTGACAGATGCATCTACAGCAAAATTGGTGCTGTTGGCTTTGGCAGAGACAGTAGGAAGCAGACTTCGTGGAGCAGGAGTCAGGGCAGAAGTGATTGCAGTAGGGATCAAGAATTATGATCTCAGTTATGCCAGTCACCAGATGACGCTTCAGAATGCAACCAATATTACGATAGAGATTCATCAGTGTGCTTGCCAGTTATTTGACCAGCTCTGGGATGGGACACCCATCCGGCATCTGGGAATCCATACCAGCCGCATCAAGGATCAGGTGAATATGAGACAACTAAATCTGTTTGATACGAATGATTATGAGAAACTGGAAAAAATGGATGAAACGATAGATCAGATCAGAAAACGGTATGGGAATGATTCGGTAATACGTGCGGCTTTTTTAGGTGGGTGTATTGATCACATGAGTGGTGGCATTTCACGGGAAAAACGTTCTGTGGACTATGAGAAATTAAAGACAGAATAGCGGGAAGGGGGAAGGAAAGGTGGCATTTGGAATCGGAATAAATACAGAGCATACAGAGCAGGAGCCTTTATCCGGAACCTATCATGAGGTGGCAGTCCAGTGCTGGTTCACAGCTACCGGAAAATCTCTGCCATTGATGCTGAAGGTAAAAGGGGAGGATGAAGAGATTATTCAAATCAATCATATCCAGGTTCTGACTGTAGAAAAGCAGTGGTATGCGGGAATTTTGAACTGGAAGTATAGATGTCAGGCGGTACTTTTGGGAAAACAAATCAATTTTGTGCTTCTCTTTTGTCCGGAGGATTGTGCATGGAAACTGGTTGTATAAGATACCAGGGATGAAGTAAAATAGGAAAAAGGAGGACAGAAAATGTGCGGAAGATATTATGTGGATGATGAAACTTCACGGGAAATTGAAAAGATTGTAAGGAAACTGGACCAGCGTTTAAAGATAGAGCATGGACAGGACATCCACCCGTCTGAATCTGCAGTCATTCTTACAAAGGAGTGTAAGGAAGTGGCTGCGAGGCAGATGCAGTGGGGCTTTCCGGGGTTCCAGGGAAAGGGACTGCTTATCAATGCAAGGGCAGAGGCGATACTGGACAAGAAGACCTTTCGGGACAGTGTGCTGCATCGAAGATGTGTGATTCCTGCCCATCACTTTTACGAATGGAGTAAAAACAAAGAAAAATATACTTTTCAAAGTCCAAAGCAGGATGCCACATTATTTATGGCAGGGTGTTATCAAATCTATAATGGTCAAAATCGTTTTGTAATTCTGACTACGCAGGCAAATGCTTCCGTAGCACCAGTGCATGAACGGATGCCATTGCTTTTGGAACGACAAGAACTGGAAGATTGGATTATGGAGGATGCAGCGGTAGAATTTATTCTTGCTAAGAAGCCCATACTGTTGAATCGGACAGCAGAATATGAACAACTGAAATTATTTTCATAAGAAGGGAAACCCATAAAAGTTTCCCTTCTTGACATAAAAATTTTTGAATTTAGAATCCATTGTTTATTTGTTCTGTTGCTGCAGGCATAGGAGGACTAGATTTTACATAGATTAATAGTTTCCCATGCAGATCCAAATCCTGTTTACTCCATTGCCCATTCTCATAAACCTTTTGGGTAATTGTATTGTAGATAATTGGCGTATCCTCTATACGTTCCATATCAACGACAAGGCAATCCTGAAGGGCAATATATGGATATAGAGCATCTTCAATATATGTCCTTAATTTTAATGCCTGCCTGTGCAGTAGTTCCACATCATACAGTTTTGATAAGGTATAGCTCATTTCTTTGAGCATCCCGGATGTTGTAATTGCCTGTTGGATAACAGAAATCTGCTCTTCCAGAGATACATCTGGATTTATCATAAGCTTTGATAATGTAATTTCTTTTACAAAAGCTGTTGCTGTATCACCAATTTGCTTTTTTAGGCTTTCATAAGGAATCCGATACTGTGTTTGTAAAATTTCAAGTGGAACGTATTCTCGGTTTTTCTTCAAAGTTGAAAGCAATTCACAAAGCCTGCTTCCCAATTCATATATGTTATTCAAGCACACATCACTTCCGATACGGTCTCTGGTGTATGAACCAAATGGTAAATGGTATTTTCTGTTTCGAAAACGATACTGTCATTTGATACTTCCAAAATCGTTAGGATAGGAGATGTCAGAATAGAGAAACCATTGACTCCAGAAATAATAGCACGTTCCCCAACCCGTAGCGAAGAATGAAACCATCCTGAGAGTGTCGTTATTTGTTTATCTTTCACATGGTGCTTTCGATTTGTCATAGTGTTCACACTCCTTTTGTAGCGTCATAGAAAATCTGTTTTTCATGGCTCGTTTTTATGTAACAGGGTAACTCAAACGAAAATATCCTTTCGATACAGGTATATATTCGTCTGGGTGTTCATATAAGGTGGCACGGATACGTTCCTGATAATGCGGATTCTTTTTCGCTTTTGGGTGTTCCTTTAATAAATCGTACAGGTCTTTTAAAGCCCCTCTTCCTCCAATACTCTCCATTGTCATCCGGATTAGATGATGCCAAGTCAGTGCAAGAATATCTGTATTTTGTACAGAAAACACACCTTCTTGCCGGATGCTGAAGGGGATAATGAAAGAATCTGTTTTTTTCAGCAACAGAGCATATTCTGTCACAATGGGAATGAAAGGCTTTTTGTACGTCCGATTGTCAGAAACACAATTAAACTGGCCCTTTACCAGAAAGGATTCAAAATTACCCATCCGCATTAAATCATTCTGCATACTATAGAACTTACCATGGAGCCGCATATCGCCTACCAGTATGGCAAGCCTCCCACCTTTCCGAAGTGCCAGGAAAAATTTCCGGATACAGTGATTTAGTTTTTCAAGAAAATCCGAATAGTTTTCACAGCGGGATAGGTCGTCCGGGTGAGGGGTTCCCCAGATATTTCCGGAATACTGGATCATATTATGGTAGGGTGGATGGAAAAAGATGAGATCAGCGGAATCCTCTACTTCATCTTTTAGAGCATTCCAGTTACCTTTTCCATACGCAGGTGCCGGATTTAGATCATAGAGCAGGGAGCGTACCTGATAACGGTCAGCAGCCGCGTTTGAAGTCCCAGAGCCACTCATAGGATCTAAGAGGGTAAAGGTGCTGGTATCTTTTCCGTAATATCGCTTATCGTCCAAGCAATAGCGTAGAAGTGCTGCAACCACTTCGGGGGAGCAGTTACCACGCCACTGGCTGTTACCGCCTTCTCCACGTTCTGGGTATGCCATGAAAGAAGTCAGTTCCTTTCCTACACGTTTTCGCAATCCTTCCGTTCCAAGCATGTCAGCGACAGTACGCCATTGGGGACCAAATTCAGCTTCTAATAATTGTGCTGCCCGATGCAGCATTAAGTCATTCATTTTATGTCACCTTCCTTTCATAATTTTGTTGGATGTAGCGGGAAATCGCCGCCGCAGTCATTTTGGCACAGCCTAAATCCATTTCGCTGAAAGGCTGTTGGTTTTTTGCACATAGTAAAAGACCCAACGTTTCACCAAATTCGTCTTTTTTAGAAATAGGGAAAAAGACTGATATGGGATATTTTCCTGTCATAGTAGGGTATATGCGTTCCTTTTCAGAGAATAATTTCATCTTTCCCTGTTGCAGAAGCCTTTGAATACTTTCTGTTACAGGCATATTAAGTGCTGTATGATAATTCTTGGAAGCAATGATTTTGGAATCATTACATAACAGGATCCGGCAAGGGACATTACTATGTAAAATATCCAGAAAACTGTCTAACCGGATATCCATAGGGATATGGGAGTCGCATTTACGAAGACAGATGTTGCGTGTGTCAGCTTCCAGCATCAATACATCGCCTGTATGAAGCTGTAGGGCTTTTCTTACTTTGGCAGGAATAATGATCCGCCCTTGTTGGTCAATATTTAGTGTTGTGGCATAATCCATAGAAATCTCCTTTCCTTTATAAAAAGAAGCAGTCTTTTCGGCTGCTTCTTTGTTGAAATTCTTTAAGCGACATACATACCATTCAGATATTGTTCTTGTGGTTGTTCTTGCATATAGGAAGACATTTCATGTGGCTGTATATTTTGTGCCATTCGTGCGTCCTGTTGTTTTTTAAATTGTTGTTTGCCGTTTTGAATCAGGAAGGATGCAACGTAGTTTTCCCAATTTACGATATAGGAATCAGCACGTTTTAACAGCATATAAAAATCCATATCTGTCAATTGGATAAAAGCACTTTTTTCAGAGATAAAACTTTGAGCCTGCATATAAGTGCCGCCGTTATGATTCTTTTTCTTGATACCTTTTCCGTTATTAATTTGAATTCTCCATGGGCTGGTCAGTATTTCCTGCTGGTTGTTATATACGTGGCGGGAAATAAAAAACTGTTGTGCAGTAGAATAGCCATTGCCATCCGGCACACCAAATATTTTGCTTTGCGACCATTCAAATTCAGGAAAGCCAGCGGTAACTCTGGACAGCAGAAATTGAATTTGTTCGGGTGCCAGATGAAAACGGGTGATAATATTTTTATCACCGGTACCACTAGAGTAATCCTGTATGGAGATTCCAATAAGGGAGTGAACTTTATGACCATTTTCTTCAAATTCTCCTTTTGCATGAAGCTGTGCATAGCTGTTATAACTTGTGTAGCGGAGACGGTCATACAGTGCAATTAATTTTTTACTGGTCTGTACTTTGCATATCTGATCTGTAATTGAGTTTTGATAATTTTCACTCATGTATGTTTTCCTTCTTTCTATTTCAAATATTGTTTTACAAGCTGTGTCATATTTTTAGGCAAATCTTCTAATTTGGTAATATCTAAAAAACCATCCTGATAGATTCTGCGGATGTTTTCTTTGTCATCACCAATTGCTGCAGCAAAGATCACAATGCCACGTTTACGATATTCATTCTTGATACCACGAAGATCTGCTTCTGCTTCCGTACCACTGTACCCACAATCTGCGGGCTGTCCGTCAGAGATTATGATGAGGAGTTTTTGTGATTCCGGACGCTTTGCCAGGTGTTCCGCAACATAACGAAGTGCAGCTCCATCCCGGTTGCCATTACGGGCAGACATATCCATCAGCCGGTAACGGTCAGAGTCATCCAGAGAATCAAATTCAGCATAGGAATACAAAGCAACCCCCTTAGAATCTGTAGAATGCCCATAAATGGTAATAGGAATTCCCAGGCTCATACAGAAATCATACAGCACGATTGCAGTTTTCCGGGCATGGGTAATACGATCTCCCCAGCCCATAGAACCACTTTCATCAACCAAAAGTCCCACGGAAAGTTTTTGTTCTTCATCCGGAAGCCTGGTTCTGGTAAAGATACCGCCGTCCTTTCGGTGTAAAGCCCGCATATCCAGCCTTTTACCAAATAACAGGTTTTTTTGTTTCCCGCCTTCTGCCTCTTCTTTTAATAAAGGAAGAATGGAACTTTGCAGCCTTTTGGAGGTCCGCAAAAGAGGGGAAACAACTGTTTGATAAGATTTGATAAAAAAGTCGGAAACTGGATTGATGCGGTGGATTGTTACATGGATGCCTGCATGGGCATTTCCGTAATGTATTTCATCCGCCGATTTTTGCAAGTCTTCTGTTAATTCCTGTTCATAATCATTTTGGGCTTTTTCCGTAGCAACATCATTTAGGATGCGTGCAAGATCATTCGCTGCATTTTCATAACCGGAACCGGCATACTGTGATGCGTATGTGATTCCTGGATTATTTCCATCTAATACTGCTGTAGTTTTAGCAAGTTCAATTCTTCCTCCTTCTTCCTGCAGTACCTTTTCTGCCTGGTTGATTGCATCTTGCCTGTAATTTGGATCAAGACCAGATAAGTCACAGGTTATAGGAGTTTTTGATTTTACTGTAGGACCTGGAATGTTTTTAGGGATTCCTCCGTTTTTACCAGTTGGAAGAGGAGATCCGCTACCTGATTCTTTCCGCAGCAGATCCTCCAGAGCATCGCCAACTTGGGTACTATCCTGCTTTTTTAAAGACTCTCTGGTTAACTCTACCATAGGCTGAATATAGTTCCAGCAAAGTACTAAAAGATAGTTGGAAGCACGTAAGCGTTCTTTCCCCTGTGTGGCAATTAAAGCATCGTCAATATAATCCATGCAGTCTGAAAGGGTGTCTGTGTATTCTCCAGAATAATTCGTGCGGTTATTTATATTACCAGTCCGGCAATAAGACAAAATTAAATTGCTCATAATGGAAAACGGCTGATAGCCACAGTCAATTTGTTCCTGTATAGAAGGAATCAATTCAGACATCCGCAGATTATTGATCTGTATTCCCTGCTTAAAAGTTCCGGGATATTCTTCACACATCCGGGCTTCAATGTAGATGTCCTCCAGTATATTATTAAACTGTGCAGCACAGCGGGATAGCGTCAGACACGTTGCGTTATCTTTTTCTTCCATGGCATCTAAGATGTCCTGCAGATTTGCCTTGTATCCAGAAGGCAGATTGTCTGGTGCTTCTGGATAGAAGGAACCATTTTCCATATTGGTCAGATAAAGCTGTAGTGATGCAAAATCAGAGTAACGCAGATGTCCGATTTCATGTCCAGTTAGACCAGTCAGGCTTTGTGACCGCAGAAATCGGGAAGGAAAGCTTTGGGTTATCGAGTTTGCGGCGTTACAGTGAATTCTATAATTATCTGTATAAGCGATGTCTGCATTTTCAGAACTGTCCCATTCCATAAGCACCTGAAGTCCATAGCGAGAACGGCCAGTAGCCGCTTTCGCCAGAGATGTTTGGTATTTTTGGAAAGCCGATGAAAGAAAGAGTTCTTCATCAGTGATTTTTGACTCCGTATCCCGGATCATTCTTTTTAAAGCTTTTTGAGTGTTATTCAATTTTTTCACCTTTCTTTCTTTTTCATATTTTGGGTTAGGAGATCTTCCATTGTACAGCCGTAATACTGGGCTAACCGAAAGACGGCGTAAGCAGATGGAAGCGTATGCCCATTTTCATAGTTCATAATTGTTTTTTCCGGTAGATGCAGAAGTCTTGCTACGGCTTTCTGAGAGAGTTTCGTCTGCTTGGATTTTCTTAAATAAACGAGATTTTCTGCCAGAGTTTTGCGTAGTTCGGCTTCGGTATAAAAGGTGTTCCTCAATAGTGTGTTATGATGCAAGAACTGTATCCAAGCAAGAACCTTCAATTTCGATACGGCTTTCAGAATCGGCAGTGACGGAAGATAAAATGGTATAATGAGCAGCTTCCTGTATATCGCCACATACCATAAAAGACTGAACCCAGGCAATTAATTCCCGGACTCCACAGCAGCCATCTGTTATCAGGTTATCCTGACAATACTGTGCGATGGAACGTACAATCTGTGTCATGGTACGTACTGATTTTTTATCGGAACATCCGGTAATAGCAAGAACACGCTCTACCATGGTCTCTTCATCCGGTTCATCCATATCTATGACCATATTCATCCTTGAAATGACAGACTGGTTCATGGGACGACAGCCGGCATAGTCATGATTAGTTGTGACTACAATGGTAGTATCCGGATGCCGATGGATGACTTCCCCGTTTGGCAGAAATACGCTGTTACAACGGTCCAATAGGGAATTAAGTCCTACCAGTACACCAGGATTGGCAATCACCGTAGGCTCCTGTATTTCTACCAGATAGCCGTTTCGGATGGCTTCAACCAGTGGTGTATCCACATAGCGGAACTGTTGGCTGCTGGAGGTAGCAGCTTGTTTCTGCTTCATTTCCTCAGATATATGATGGATCAATTCTTCATAAACTGTATTTTCTGATACCTTTTCATCATAAGTACCCGTTAATTTTTCATAGGCAGTAGCCGGATCGAGGGTAATGTCTTGAAAAGAGGGCAGTTCCCCTACCAAAGAAAGCTGTTTTTCATCTACATCAGGTAAAATCTGTCCAAGAAGGTCAAAAATTTCTGTATTTGCCGAGCAGGTGATGCATCGGTAAGGCAGGTGAAGTCCTGCAGCAATGGCTTTGGCACCTTCGGTCTTTCCCGTTCCAGCAGGCCCACGGAGCATAAAATTCCTCATAGGCTGCTTGCTGTCAGTTGTTAATTTGGCATGTTCGCATATTCTTTGGATTTCTTTTGGGATTACATACCAATCTTCGAGAATAGGAACGGTTGATTCTTCTTGGGGAGTTAATGTCCGAGAATTGGACAGGATGTATTTATCGACAAAATCTTCTTTGGGAATTGAAACGGCGGAAGCAGTATAGTGATGTCCACCTTTTAATACCTGAAAGGTACCCTGGATAATTTCCGTTGGTGCATAAACACCTTTTTGGATATTCAGTGGTGTAAGTCTTTGGAGCACGCCATTTGCAGGAGTGTCAACTTTGATGTTCCCGATAGGAAGGGAATCACCATAACGGATCCTGCGGTACACGTTATCACAAAGAACCGCAGCCGTTTCTGCAGCTTTGGGCAGGTCAGGAAAACCGTCATCACGGTGTTGCTTTAATTCCTGATATTTTTCATTGAATTCGTCATCTGAAAGGAAAGTAGGCATTAAAGCAAAATAAAGAGCACTTCCGGAATCTTCATCTTTTTTAAACTGATATGGCTCTGGTTTACTGTCCAGATCCAAAGGTTTTTCATACTTTCCGGCTATAAATTTCCCAGTCATACGGTTGTAGACCACTACATGCAGCAACCCGGTACGGCTTGGATATTCTGCGATTGTAAAATTGTTTGCCTGGCTTCCAATGGCTCCGAGTTCTTCCTCTGCTTTTCCAGCAGGTGGATTTTCCAAATTCATATAAGAAAAAACTGCCTGCAAAGTAGCAGAATGGAGAGTAGCCCGTTTTTTAGGCTGATTACAGTATTTGGAAGCGATGTCTTTCATCACTGCACTTTTCCCGGAATAGCTGTCAAATGGAGATGGTAGCGTTCTTTCAAAAGTCCAGTTAGGGACAAAGTTTGTATTTGGCATAGTATTTCCTCCTTTATTCTTTTATCCAGGATAATTCTAGTGCCTGGTCCTTTTCTTTTGCGGTCAATTCATCTTTTTGGAAGATGGAAATGAGAATATCCCAATAGTTTCGTGGCGGGAAATAATCAAAACAATCCTTGATTTCCGCTGTATCACCATTTTGGATGTAAATTTGCCCGTTTTCATTAATATAGAGTTTATGGTGTCCTTTCGCATGGAGCTGTCCGATAAGGTTCTCCAGTTTTTTCTTGCCAATTAAGGAATACCAGGATTCCGGATCAGCAAAAGGAACATCGTCCTCATCGGTAACTGTGACAGTCTTTTTGAGGCTGGCAATGGTCAGCATTTGAAGTTCCAGATATCCGTATTGGTTCATACGTGCTTCCGCAAAGTTGTAGTCCTCCGTATGAAAGGTTCTCAGACGTATGGGATTTCCGCAAAGAAGCTGCTTCATGGATGGCGGCTTCTGGAATTCCCATGTTGCATTTGGAAATGCAGCCTGTAGTTTGTCGGTAATCTGATAGCTGATTTGTCTCCAAAGCAATTCTTCTGTTTCGGAAACTGGCTCAGATGATTTCAAAGAAGACCAAGGGCTTGTTTTGCCCTGGTTCTTGAGTAGGTTTAGAGTCAGTTTATAGATTTTAGGAAGAAGTGTGGAAAGAAATAGCAGCAGGATGCCAAGGATTCCGATACTTGCGACTGCATTACGATTTCCATTTCCTGGTATGAATATAGTTGCAATTAACAAAATTATTGTGAGCATACTTAGAACTTTAAGAAATTTCTTTTGTGTATTCACTTCATTTCCTCCATGTTTGTTTCAATAGAAAAAGGAATTGCAGCAGACCAGTAGATACTGGAAAGTCGCAATTCCTTCATTTTAGGGATCTTTGATAATTTACGGGAATGGAAGCTGCTGTGGTGGTGTATTTTCCGGAATATTGGTAAATCCATCACCAGATACATTGCCAGCCGTAAATCCCTGTGGTGCATAAGCCGATCCCCCTGCCGGAGCATAAGACATCTGTTGTGCGGCCTGTGGCATCATATTGTTATTGACTGGCATTGCGCCAGTAGGCACGGTACCGGAAGGATTCATTCCCGGGTTTCCATTATAAGTAGCACCGTTTGCTGGTACTGGTGGAACATTCGGATTTCCGACCATTGGATTCCCCGGTACAGGTGTTGCTGCATTGGTATCATTACGATTCGCAGGTAAGAACTGCCAGTCCTTTACCATAATTTGCGGCGTGATAGCTGCTTGACCTGCATTATTGCCTTTCTGGTGAATATACGGATGGAGTTCTAAATCTCCGTAGACCATGAGACACGTTGATTTTTTGACACCGGCTTTTATCAGTCGATCTGCAAGAAACTTGTTGCAGTAACACTGATAGAAGATGGGTTCTTCCTTTCCGTTTTGACCTCTCTGGTTGGTAGCAAGCCCCAGACTGATGTATTCAGTTCCGGAGTTCTTTGCTTGTTGCATAACCGGATCGGCAGTTACCCTTCCTGTTACAATGATAATAGATGACATAAAAATTCTCCTTTCTGCCCTTTGGGCGATAAAATAGTGATAAATAAAAAAAGTGCCATTATAGCACCGTATAAAACGGCATTATAATGACACGATTTTCCAACTTAAACTGCATGTGTACTGGAGATAGTATCCAGACACCCTATAAAGGGATAACACAAAACTTAAATACAATATCATAGTAACACAAGATATAGCGAAGGTCAATGATAAAATACCATATATAGTATTTTGCGATTCGAAATAATAATTTTTGTGTCAAAATGCTTGGAAGTGTAGTATTTTATGAGGATAATCCCAAATAGATATAAAATTTTCATAAAACACTACTACCTTTTCAGAGTAGATAAAATGTGGTAGAATGAGGAAAAATTATTAGGAGGATGCATTATGGCAAGACGAAAAAAACTGGAAAACACATGTTTGGAAGAGCAACTGGAGTATGTGGAACAGGAGATTCGTACAAAAGAGTCCGATTTAAAGGAACTGCGTCATAAAGCAAAAGAGATTCAAAAAGAGATAGAAGAGAAGCAGAAAGATGATCTGTTTAAGGCTTTGGTAGCATCTGGGAAAACCATTGATGAGGTTATGAGATTTATAAAGGCAACAGGAGAAGATAAAATCGAATAAAAAAAATGAAAGATGCCGTTGTGGGGGAGTGAATCTGCAACGGTGTTTTTTATGGTCAGCTGAAATACAAATGATTTTCATAGACCACAATCACCGTTACCTTGGAAAGGAATATGTAGTGGTTCGAAGTTGTGTCTTTGCATTTGTAATTCGTAGATTTAATATATACTGCGTGGAAGTTAAGCCATTGTAGTGTCTAAAACTACGGATAACTCAGATGGTGCTTGGACGTATGTGATAGTTAATGAAGTGTTTGTGCCTGAAAAAATTGTTGAGGGTATACCTAGTTGTTTGAAAGTATGAAAAAAGTGAATAGGGTAAAAAATACCGTTACAGATTAATCTTTGTAATGGTATTTTTTGCGTGAATTTATTCTAATGGTGTAATTTATAACCTATTCCCCATACAGTATCGATATAAGGGGCTTGGTTTCCTATATGCTCTAGTTTTTTTCTTAGGTTGCTTATATGGACATTGAGAGTATTATCATCTGAAATATAATCTTTTCCCCAAATAAGTTGATATAAAGATTCCTTTGTAAAAGTCTGTTTTGGATGTTTGATTAGTAGCTGTAAGAGGTTATATTCGGTAGTAGTCAGAGTAAGCTCTGTGTTATTTACAAGTACTTTGTGATCATCCACATTTATGCGAATATCTTTAAAGGAATATTCCGTTTGGGGACTTTCGCTGCAACGGCGCAAAACACTTTCTATTCGTGCGAGAACTTCTTCATGATAAAAAGGTTTAGTTATATAATCATCTGCACCGGATCGGAGAAGGTTTATACGAATCTCAGGCTGATTTTTGGCAGATATAACAATAACTGGAATAGAATTGTTGTGTTTTTTTAGGTGAAATAGTATTTTTTCACCAGGCAAATCGGGAAGCATCAAATCTAATAACATTAAATCATATTTTTTAGAGGAAAGAGCTTCAATTGCTTCTATCCCATTGTGATATGCTGAAACATTGTAATGGTTTCTTTTTAATAATTCTGTAAGAATAAAGCAAATTTCTTTATCATCTTCTACTAATAATATATCAATCATAATAAACTCCTTTGGTAATAGGTATGGTAAAAATACTAACATGATTTGTAATTTCATACAAGTTACTGTTTTAAATAATTTGAAGGTTTCATAGGCGAGTGGGAAAATATAAAGATAAATTTATAATTTTATGGAAATTTAAGAACTGATTTAAGAGAAATGTTAGAATTAGACATTATCATTATCATTATAGGATTTAAGAAACGAGGGAAGTGATTAGAATGAAAGAACCCGAAAAAATATTGGAAGCAAAAGATATTTGTAAAGCATACGGAAAAAATATGGTACTTAATCAGGTAAATCTTACGATAAAAGCGGGCGAGATATATGGACTGGTTGGAGAAAATGGTGCAGGAAAAAGTAGCCTGATGAAAGTTATTACAGGACTAACAAAGCCGACTTCAGGTGAGATAAGTTTATTTGGTAAAAAAAATCTTGAAGATGAAAGAAATAAGATAGGATGTTTAATTGAAAATCCAGCTTTGTATATGGACATGACAGCACGCCAAAATTTGGAAATCCAGCGTACTCAACGAGGAATTCCAGGAAAAAGTAGTATTGATGAAGTTCTGGAAATAATGGATTTAAAGGACGCTGGAAATAAAAGAGTGAAGGCTTTTTCTTTAGGGATGAAACAGCGATTAGGAATTGCAATTGCATTGCTTGGTCGCCCACAGTTGCTAATTTTAGATGAACCAATAAATGGCTTAGATCCAACCAAAATTAAATATGTGCGAGAAGTCTTAAAGAATATGAATGAAGAAGATGGTACAACGATACTTATATCCAGTCATATTTTGCCAGAGTTACATCAACTTGCAACTGTATATGGATTTATACATCATGGAAAAATGTTACAACAGATTACAGATAAAGAATTAGATGAGAAATGTCGTCGTCATGTTCATATCGAAGTAGACAATGTGGAAAAGGCTAGTTGTATTTTAGATGAGAGGTATCCAGAAAGTCAAATAAAAGTTTATTTAAGAAATGTGATTAAGGTATTTGGTTATAATAAAAATATTTCTGATATAACAAAAGAATTAGTATATGGAGGAGTTGGTGTAGAAAAAATAGGATATGAAGGAGAAGACTTAGAAGAGTATTACACAAATCTATTATCGGAGGTGAAATCGAATGAGACAGCTTAAAGCAGAGTACTATAAAATGAAATATTCGCGAGCCTCGAAGTGGGTTTTAGTATTTATGGCATTTATTTTTTTTATACCGTTCGTTGTGGGAAATGATACATTGTTTATGACTTTTGGTGATTATAGAAATATAGATAGCATTGGTTGGATTTGCTACATAGACGACATGAATAATGTAAAAGCTGCAGAAATCGCAAGATTTGCATTATCAATTAATTTTTTTTCTTGGATTGGATTAATTGTCTATATTACGACAATGGTATCTGCAGAATTTCATCAAGGAACAATAAGAGCTTCTGTCGTATATGGGATAAATCGAACCAAATTATTTTTAAGTAAATTACTGGTGATAAATGTTCACTTTTTTATTCTCTATTATATTGTGGAAACTGCATTAGGCTTAGGATTAGCATGGAAGTATGGTTTTCATTATAAAGGTGAGGAATTTTTGATTTTTATCGGAATGGTTACCTTAAATATGATAGCTATGATTGGAATGGAAGCTGTGGCGGTTTTGATTACGGTTTTAGTAAAGAATACAGGAATTGTGGCAGCTTTATCATGTGTATATTTCTTTGCAGGTGCGATTACTTATCCTATGGTATATGAGAATTTTCAAAATCAATCAGTGCTTCTTAAAGCATTTTGTGTTATGAACCCGACCACTTATATGTATAATATTTGTGGATATCGGATGACAAATGGGATTGTTGTTGGAACTATTATGTATGGTATGGGTGCGTGCCTGGTGGGGATAGTTTTAATGCATTTTGCATTGAAACGTCAAGAACTTTAATTTGTGTTTCAAGTAGCTCTTACTACTTTGAAATAAATAAATATTTTACAGGAGGATATTGCAATGAAGTGGATTAACAAAGCATCAGAGGACAAAAGTACAAGAATCTGCTGGGTTTACAATGATAAAGGTTGTGGATCTAAAAAGGCTACATGTGTAATTCGTTACTAAAGATATTTGTAGTCAGTAAAGGAAAATGTGCTCAGCAATATGCTGGGCACATTTTCATTATTGCAAAGAACACTGTGAAAACAAGAGATTAAGAAAAGAGGATATAATAATGAAATTATCAAGATACAATATAGAGAAAAAAGAAGATAAAAGTTGTTTGATTTACAATACGGTCACATCTGCAATACTGGAATTAGATACTGATTATGAAAAATCATATTATGAAATGAAAGAAGGGAAAAAATGTTCAAAGCCTGATTTAGAGTCAGCATTATTAGAGGGTGGTATGCTAGTTGAAGATGATAAAGATGAATTTGCAGAATTGCTTATAAGAAATAAAATAGAAAGGTTTGCGGATTCAAATCTTACATTAACTATTGCCCCAACTATGGCATGTAATTTTTGTTGTCCCTATTGCTATGAAAAAGGGAGAGAATATATTACTATGTCTGAGACTGTTCAGGATCAATTAACATCGCAGCTCAAAGAAAAATATCAGCATATACATGAATTAACGGTATCTTGGTATGGAGGGGAGCCATTATTGGCAATTGAAACTATTGAAAAATTAACCAAAAAGATAAAGTCTGTTTTGCCACTTGGTTGCAAATATAATGCGGATATGGTCACAAATGGTTATAAATTGACTAGAAGAGTAGCTGAAAAATTAAAAGACATGGACATCCACTATATTCAAGTTACTTTAGATGGTTCAAAACAAGCCCATGATAGTAGAAGGATTCTCCATAATCATCAGCCTACCTTCGAACATATATTGGACAATATAAGAGAATGTGCGGATATTTTGAATATTTCGATAAGAATTAATGTTGACAAGACAAATATAAACGAAGCAACAGAAATATTTGATTGGCTAGAAAGATATGGTTTAAAAGGTAGAGTTGGTTATTATTTAGCACCAGTAGATGATATTAATGGAGTATGTAATAATCATATATGTATGGAACGACCACAGTACGCAAAAGAAGAGATTGCGTTTTATAAAGAAGGGATTAAGAGAGGCTTTATGTACCAAGGTGTTAAGCCGAGCAATTATGGTGTATGTGGAGCAATTAGCTTAAATTCATTTGTGATAGGTCCAGATGGAGCGTTGTATAAATGTTGGAATGATATTGGATATAGTGAACGAAGTATCGGTAATTTGGAAAAAGGAATCAAACTTACAAATAAATTTGTAGAATGGCTTTCCTATGATGTCGTAAAGGATCAAGAATGTAAAGATTGTTCATTTTTTCCAGTATGTTATGGTGGGTGTGCTGCTTATAAAAATAAGATTTGTTCTTCAGTAAAATGGAATGCAGAAGAGATGTTGGAGCTGATGAAAGAAATGGCTCAATGAAATAGCAGGGAGAATTGGAATGATAAAATTTTGCAGTAAATATGTTTTTCAATATAAAATAGAATATGGGATATATTTTTTGTTGGGTATTATACTGTGCGGGTTAAATACATTTATACCGGCTGCTATGGGACAATTTATTAATATGTTTAATGTGGAAACAACATATTCAGCAATGTTAAAATTCATATTTTTATTACTGTTATTGTATGTTGGTAAGGAAATTGTCTGCTATGTCAATAAAATACTTTATATAAGGATACAGACTAATGCAGCATTTTCATTAAATTTCGAAATTGTAAATCATTTAAAAAAAGTTTCGCCACTCGTAATTGGCAGAACTGATTTATCGTACTTATCTCAAAGGATAAACAATGATGCGAATGATGTACTTATTTTTTTCATCAGCTCCTTGACTGAATTGATATTTTCAGTTTTTTCAGCGGGTATAATCTTATTTATGATTTGGAAAATGGATTCGATTGCTTTTATAGTTACAATGTTTTTATTAGCACTTTATTTTTTTATATATATTGGCTTCAAAAAGCGTATTTATAATTGCAGTTATGGAATGAAAGAGGAGAAATCCAATTTCTTCTCCAGACTGCAGGAACAATTAGAAAAAATAGAGTTTATAAAAATACATAGTATGGATTCATTTTTTTCAAATAGGTTAGTAGCATCATATCAAAAATTATATCGATCTATATTTAAACAACAAGCGACTATCCAGGCATTTGCAAATCTTGAAGGGATTGTAGGGGCAATATCTGTATGCATTTTACTTTGGATTGGAGGAAAAAAGATACTTACTGGAGATATGCAAATAGGATATTTCTATATGATTTCAGTATATTTTAATATGATTTTGGAATATGGAAAAGAAATAGTGGCATACGGTCAAGAATACCAAGAGGCTTATGTATCCTTTGAACGTATAAAATCTATTTTAGAAATTAAGGAGCAGTCTAAGGGGTGTATAAGACTTAATGAAATCAAACAAATTAGAATTCAGGATTTGAATTTTGCATATGACCAGAAAGAAACCATAAAAAGTTTTTCTACAAACTTAAAAAAGGGGAAAGTTTATGGATTGAAAGGAGAAAACGGATGTGGGAAAAGTACACTTATTAAAATTTTAATGGGTATGTATGTAGATGAATATCAAGGGAATATAATATGGAACGATACAGAAATGAGAAATTTAGATATGGATTATATAAGAGAACATGTAATCAGTGTAACAGAACAGGAGCCGACTTTAATAGCAGATACAATATATAATAATATTGCTTTATATCGAAAGCTTGATGTAAAATGTATACAGAGAGCCGTTGATTGCTTTGGTGATAGTATTTTGAAAAGAGATAATTGGGATTTGCAAATTAATGAAAAGTCAAGTAATATTTCCGGTGGAGAAAAGCAAAAAATTGCAATTATTCGCCAAGTAGTGCAAGACGGTCAGGTAATGATTTTTGATGAGCCTACCTCAGCTATGGATGAGAGTGGAAAAAAACAATTTTTACAGTTGATCGATCAAATTAAAAATCATAAAATAATTATTATTGTTTCACATGATAATGCAATCTTGAATACATGTGATGAGATTCTAATATTATAAGGAGATATGAAGTTTGCTAGTTGTCTTTTTAATAACAGGAGTGTTTATATTATTAGGCATATTATACATTTTTCATCTGAAGAGGGAAATTAGAAGAATTATAGAATGGATAGAACATAATGAGCATATCTACTCGGTCAATGTATTTGATAAAGATATTGAGAACCTTGCACTTAGTATCAACAAGCGAATTAAAGAAGATGAACGAAAAGAACATCAGCTAAAAAAACAGGATAAAAATTTTAAAAAGATGGTAGCAAATTTATCACACGATTTACGTACTCCATTAACTGTTATTATTGGTTACTTGCAGTTAATTAGATTAGAAAAAAATGTGAATGAACCTGTTAATAGCTATATAGAACATATTGAAAAAAAGGCGGATTATTTAAAAAAATTAGTAGACGATTTATATTTATTGTTTTGGAGTGAAGCAATAGAGAGCGAAGTTGATATGAAATCAGTCAATATTACAGAGGTAGTCACTTCTTTGTTAAAGGAATATATTCAAAATTCAAAACGTGCCTCAGAACAATTAGATATTAGACTGCCACATGGAAACATTTGGATACTTGCTCAAGAGAAAATATTAATTAGAATTTTATGTAATTTAATAGATAATGCTTTAAAGTATAGTACTGGTGATATAATGTTTTACATGTGGGGAGAATCCGAGTATTGTCATATACAAATAAGCAATCCTTCTGATTATATTAGTGATGAAGAATTAAAATCTATATTTGATTTGTTTTACACAAAAGATGAAGCAAGGATAAAAAGCAGTGGTATCGGATTGTATGCTACTAGAAAGCTAGTAATACAAATAAGTGGTGATATTCAAGTGAATTATGAAGCGGGAATTTTCACTGTCAGTATAAAGTTGCCCTTAATATGAAAAAATTGGTCACAGTAGAAAAATAAAAGATATTGTTACTGCATTTTGAAACCCTGAAAGTGAAAGCACTGTCCATTTTTTGAAGAGTCTTCTGGAATACAATAGATTATTATTCCCTGCGATTGCTGTTATGCTGTCATCCTTGAGACAGAATACGTGGTAGTTCGGAGTGGTTTTTGTCATTTCACTGGGACGGCAGAAGGAAAACTTATAAAGCATAATAGAAGTGGGTATGTGAAAGTGGCATATCCACTTCTATTGTATTTAGAGAAGAAATCTAAGAGTTCTTCGGGGAAACATCTTCATTTAGGGATAATTCCTCATACGCAAGTAAATCTGGAGTAACCTTTTCTTCACCCGAAAGGTTTGCTACATTCCGGAAATATAGGCGATAATAATGTCCAGATAAAAGGCGGATATTTTTATCGAATGTAAAGTGATATTCTTTCTGGTCAGTGGAACGGAAAATAATTTTCTGTTTCTTGGTAAGTGGGCTGACTTCACGTTTTGTACAGGTTCCAGTTAATTCGGTATAGTCATGCATCTTGATGGTATGTAGCAGACTCACAATTCGTATGGCAGTTCCAACACCGATGCAAAGACTCATAAGGAGAAATATCTGGTCGTCTGTTATAAATCCGTAAATACATCCAAATAGGACACAGAAAAAGCCGATTGCCCCATGGACAATCAGCTTATTAAGAAATGGTTTTGGCATAATTTGCTCCTTCCTATAATTTTTCAAATGCAATCTGTTTATTGAGGTACAAATTACTGATGGCTTCCAGTACAGGATAACCGGCATGGGTGAATTGGATATCCTGTGCCAGGGTACGGAATGTTGCATCCGAGGTTTCATAGAGCTGCGTCAAAAGTTGCTCTGTATTTTGTGGATGGATGCCCTGTTCTACACAGGTTACAAGCTCTGCCGTAGAAATCTGTACTTTTTTTGCTATTTGGAGTACCGTGTCCTCTATAGCAGTCCGTGCCGGCTTTTTTAGATAATGGATCAGTTCCTTTGTGTGCAGTTTTTTCTTCATGCAGAGATAGATGCAGGTAAAAAGCCGTACTGAAAAACTGTCCTGCAATGGGCTGATATAAAGTTCTCCTAAGAGGCGGTACAGGGCATCCACACCAGTTAAACCATCCCCTTTTACAACCAGTCCTCGAAGCAGCAGCCGATTCAGGTAAGGTTCAATGGGGATATTTTCCGAACGGTGATGTTTTTTCAAGCGTTCGGAAAAAGCAGACTGCAATTCATGGATCTGTCGGATTTGAAATGCGAGGCTGCTCCACAGAAAGAATTCTTCTTCTGTCAGTCCGTATTCCTGCCGGTTATTGATAACAGTCGGTGTTTTATGTTCCTTTATGGAATCCTGGAATCGTAGGATTCCGACTGCAGTATAAAGTGTCAGCATAATCGTTCTCCCTTCAAGATAAAAGAGTATATAATTTGGTATCCTGCTGTAAGTATTTCCGGGCTTTGCTTTGCCATGCCCGGACATGATTCATTGGGACACCATAATGTTTGGAAATTTCTTGGTTGGTATATCCTTTTTGCTGCAGGAGCAGGGCATGTATTCCTTTTCTTAGTGTATTGCAGCTTCTCGCTTCTAAGGACTGCAGGTGCTTATAAATGGGTTCCTGGTTCATACATTGTTCCTGCCATAGTTCGGTTTTTTGGTCTACAAGCAGGGGTTCCATGTCAAATTCGGAAGATGCATACATGGAACAGGTGTATTTTCGTTCTTTTTGCAGTTTTCTCCAATAACTGTAAATGGCATTTCGTATGGCAACTCTGGCGTAAACTGCAAAGGGACGGGTGTTGTCATAGTTCATGGCGGCTTTGCATAAAGCTAAGTTTCCGGCTTGCAGAAGGTCTTGCTGCTCATCGTATGAGACATAAGCACAACGAGTAGTCAATTTTTTTACCATTTCAGGTACCAAATATAAGTACTCCTCTGTCAATCGGCGTTCATCATCTGTCATCGGGATGATCATACATATCCCCCCTTTCAACCAATGGCCCTGAGAGGGATATGGTTATTCTCCAGAATCTTCATGGATTCCAGAATTAGTTGATCACACATATAAGTGCTAAATTCTCCGATGTGTGCTTCCTTGGCAGTCAGACAGAATTTATCAGCAATCCAGCGGTAAGCCTCCGATTTCGTAAAGATGTGGTTTAGCCATATCTGGTCAAACACCCGGTGTGCTTGGATCCTTTTTTGCCGAAGCTCTTTGTTTGCCAGTTTTCCTTTGGCATTGGTAGTGCCAGGATGAACTCCTACATAAGAATTACACTGTGGGAAGTGACTGCACACATAGAGTTTTCCATCTTTCGCTTTATTTCCATATACATAGGACGCATCCCTTAAAATTGCGATGCTGCCGCAGTATGGGCAGCGGATTTGTTTCTGTTTCATAAAGATTCACCTCGCTTACGTGTTTTATACGTATATTGTAAGAAAGCAGGTGATGAATTCCCATAGGATGGGCATAGAAACTACTCCCAGATTCGGACTAAATGGCACAAAATGGCAGAAAATCTAAGAATAGAACAGTGCCTTGATAAGCGGAAAGAAACCGCTGTCTGCAAAACGTGAGTAATTTACTGGTGTAAAGATGAACCCTGCACAGAAAATCCGGATGACATAAACAGAAATCAGAGCTATACATAGCCGATACAGATTTCTGGTGCGTTTGTTCCAGGGCTTTCTCGGACGAAACTTCAGGTACAGGATTAAAAGTGCAGGAATAAAAATAAAGTTCGTAAATATTGTATCGATTCCTTGAATCATAGCAGTGAAATTCAACATAAAATCGCCTCCTTTCTTATCCTGTACGCAGAAAGTGCCAAAAGTGCAACCTTTTACCAGTGATAATGAGATGCTTCCTGGTGCCGCAGTAAAGCAAAACAAGGACATGGCTTATCGGTCAATGCTTCTTTTGCAAAGTAGAGTCCATATAAAGACTGAAATTGTTCCAGTGTTATGGCGGATAGACATTCCGTTGGTTCCGGTATGCGGGAGAAGAGCATACGGGCATCTGCCATGGGCAGGACACATGGACTGCCGTTTTCATCTGGATGATATAAGAAGTGTGGGCCATTACAATAACCTGGGGTTTTACAGGAAACACAGCGAACATAAATACAGGAATGCCAATTTCCATCACAAATATCTAAAAAATGCCGGATGTGTTTGGCATCGGCATTACAACGAGATTGTTCCATATTCATCACCTTTATAGCAGGCAGCCGTAATAAGCTGCCTGTGAGCATATCTATTGATAGTTACTTATCTTTTTTCCGCTTACGGATATATAAGATACCAAATCCTGCAGCAAAGAGGAGTGCGGCACCTGCCAGTAAAAGATAAGGAAGAACGGTTGTTTCATCTCCGGTCTTGACTGGTTTGGAAGGTTCAGGTGTGTCTTTTGGAGCTTCCGTAAGTTTTATCGTCTGTCCTTTATCGTCCAGATCCTCATGGGAAGCAATTTCAAGTGCTGTTTCTCCTTCAAGGGAAAAAAGTTTTTCAAAAACGACTACATCATGTCCAGCCAATGTGCTTCCATCAAAAGTGAAGATGACTTCGACAGAACCATTGGAATCCTTTGGTGTAAATTCTGTTTCTGCCGTGACAGGTTTTCCATCAATCATAACTTCCTTTTGGGTTGTTTTGTCCATCAGTGTGCCGACCAGTTTGTATGGAGTATCCGGAATCAGATTTTGGTAGGATACGGTGTCAATGATGGTTACTTCTTTCGTAGCAACGGCTTCCTGATCCCCATCCGCTTTGTCCTTCGCAGTAGTTCCAATTCCTGGGAAGTAGATAGACTGTTCATGGTCTTCTATATCGGCGTGAACAGCAATCTCTTTTTCCTGATACGTTAAAGACTCAAAGACAACAATTGTTTTGCCGGACAGGATGCTGCCATCAAATGTAAAGGTAAGTTCAATACTGCCAGAGGCATCTTCAGGAGTAAAGGTCGTAGTGGCAGTAATCGGTTTACCATCTGCCTGAAGAGGCTCTTTTGTCTCTTTGTCCATCAAGATACCGGTAAGTGCATACTCTTTTCCTGGAATTAGGTTACTATATTTAACCGTGTCAACGATGGTAATCTCTTTATCGGTTTTGGTAAAATGATCTCCGTCTGCTTTATCTTTTGCAGTAGTAGCGATTTCTGGGAAGTAGATGGTCTGCCCATTATCTTCAAGATCTGCGTGTGTTGCAAATTCTTTGCCGTCATAAGTAGCAGATTCAAAAACAACTACGGTTTTTCCGGCAAGGGAGGTCCCATCAAAAGAAAAAATCACATCTACCGTTCCAGAGGATTCTTTAGGAGTAAATGTGGTTTCGGCAGTAACCTCTTTCTTATCTATTTCGACAGGTTTTCCGGTTTCTTTATCCATAAGGGTTCCAGTCATAACATATTCTTCGCCGGGCAGAAGATTTTTGTAAGCTACCGTATCTACAAGGGTAACTTCTTTATCTGCTTGGGAAAGATTCATATCTGTTTCCTTATCTTTTGCAGTGGTCCCGATTTCTGGGAAATAGATAGTCTGATCCTGATCTGTAATGTCCGCATGAACAGCCAGTTTTAAATCCTCCTGGTACAGTTCCTCAAATACTACGATTGTTTTGCCCTTCAGAGAAGAGGCATTGAACGTAAAGGTCACTTTTGCAGAACCAGAAGATTTTTTTGGTTTGAAGGTGGTTTCTGCTGTGACAGGTTTTCCATCTATTTCAATTGGCTTTCCGGATTCCTGATCCATCAGTGTACCGATGAGCTTATAAGACTGTCCCTTCTTTAAGCCTTCGTATTCTACGGTATCAACCAGAGTGATTTTTTCTTCTGGTTTGGCAAAGTGGGAGTTGCTGTCTTTGTCAAGGGCAGTAGTTCCAATGGTAATCTGATCATCCGTTAAAGTTCCCATATCCACGACTACGTGATTTTTGTATACAGAGACCTCAATTTTTAAGAGGTTCATACCTTCATTGGAATCGCAGCGTTGTTCTTCCAAAATATAGGTATCATAAATCAGGGCTCCTTTGGCATCATCAGGTTTAGAAGCGCCAAACCAGATTCCGTCTTCAGAAGTTTCCCCACGATTGGTATTTGTAGTGTGCTTATTCCATTCTGAGGAAGTACTGGCATAGCCATTTTTGTCTGTTACAATGGTATGACTTTCTCCTGTAGTTTTGGAGGTAATGGAAAATGGGACATTTGCCAGCCGGTTTAAATCTCCGTCAGAGACCTTTACGAATTCTAAATCGCCACGGATTACCTGATTGGAAATCGCTGTTTCTTTTGCAGTTAAATCCAAAATTTTCCCATTTTCTGTGATATGAAACTCCTGAGAGAGTTTGCCCTCGTTCAAATAACCTTCCGGTGCTTTTGTCTCATCAACCCGGTAATGACCATAAGGGAGCGTATCTTTTTTGGTGGAAGCAAGCCCCTTTTCATCTGTCTTCAAAGTGAGAACTACTTGATCTTTTTCGTAAAGGGTTCCATCCACAAGAACAGGATTTGGACCAAGATTGGTGATTGTAAATTCTGCATCCTTTAAAGAAGCATTTCCCTGTGGTTTGGCTTCTCCTGTTTCCAGATCCCGTTTTTGGATTTTGACACCGCCACGGATAATCTGGTTAGAAACAGAAGTCTCTTCTGTTGTTAAATCTACGATTTCTCCATTTTGGGTGATGTCAAATTCAAGAGCCTTTGCACCATCGGTTAGGTATCCGGAAGGCGCTTTGGTTTCTTCTATCCGGTAATGTCCAAGGGGCAGGGCATCAGCGGCACTTGCAGCAATACCATGTGTATCCGATTTGATTGTAAGCACTGCCTGACCATTTTCATAGAGCTTTCCACCTACCCATACTGGCTGTTTGTTCAGAGTGGTAATGGTAAATTCGGCATCTGCAAGAGATGCGGTTCCTTGTGCTTGTGTTCCCTGAGTTTCCAGATCCCGCTTCTGAATTTTGACGCCGCCTCGGAAGACCTGTTCTTCGACAGAAGAAGCGTTATAAATAGAGATAGTTTCTTCCGTACCGGTACTGGTGATTTGCTGCACGAAAACAGATTCGTTTGGAAGATAGCCGGCAGGGGCTTTGGTTTCCTGTACGGTTACTGTACCCAGTGGGAAGCAGACGGTCTTTCCATCACTGGCATAGAAAAATTCATCCCCGGATACCAAATAATCTTTTGTAAAATGGATTTCTCCAGAGGCATCTGTTTTCAATATCCAGGTGCGAACCGGTTTCTTACCATTTGCTCCGGGATCGGTAGCTGACTGCTCTGTATAGAATTTTATTGTAAATTCGGCATTGGCGAGAGAGCCGGTTCCCTGTGCAGAATTTTGCTGTGTGTCAGCATCCAGCTTTTTAAGGAGCAGTTTTACGGGATTATTTTGAGGAATATCCTTTACTTTTACGGTAGATGTTCCTTCTGCTTTTACCGTAACATTATGGGCGGAAGTATCTATAGCAAATCCTTCTGGGGCACTGATTTCTTTAACGGTGTAACTTCCTTCTGCCAGTTCTTTGGATTTTGCATATCCTTTTTTATCGGTAACAAGAGTTTCTACCAGTTCTTCCCCTTTGTAGATTCCGTATTTGGCTCCTTCTAAAGAGTAATTGCCATTTTTATCGGAAATATCGGTATTGGCAGAGGATTTCTGCAGTTCGATAAAGCCGTTTGGAACCTGATACCAGCTTCCTGCAAAAGTTTGGGAAGCATCGCCAGGAACGATAAAAGCACGGAAGGATTCTGGTGGGGCAGGAAGCCCTTCAATGGCGTTGGCAACTTCCAATGCTTTGTCAATATAATTTTGAGGTGCGCCATGGAAGGCACCGGTGTCCCCGTTATTTCCAGCGTGGATATAGGAAACGACCAGATGACCAATGACATAAGAGTTGTCATCGGACCATCCTTGGAAATATTGATCTTTTATGAGCTTTTCGTAGCCGTATCCACCATTGACATAGTAGAGTGCTTTTCTAAGTGGGGAATCCTTTCCTAAAAGATTATAAGGATATTGTCCGGAAGCAGGTGTTTTCTTTAATGGTTCAACGCAATAAGCCGTATTATTACCATCAAAACTCATGCGGGAAGTATAATAGTCCCCGTATGGAATTTTGGCTCCTGCCGTATAATCAATGGTTCCATCTGCAGCATAAGCGGTATGGGCATTGAAAAAGAGTGTGCTAAGAAACATCGTGACACAAAGAAAAAGGGCGGTTAGCCGGATATGAGGTTGTTTTGCTGGTTTTAACATAAATCTCCTCCTTTGTTAAAAAGAAAAGCAGCCATATTCGGGCTGCAGGTAACATTAACCGACTTTTTTATCCTGGCGTTTCAAGATTTCCAGGAGTTCCTGTCGGTCTGTGGTAATTAATTCTTTTTCCAGGTTGGAAGCTTTAAATTCCACAGTGATATTATTGTTGTTTGTTGAAATCAGTCCGTTTCCACGTTGGAAATGGGTGATATTCATAACTTCGGTTTCGGAAAGACGAAGAATGGTTTTTACACGTTGTGCCTCTTCATCTTCCATGTTAAGAATAATTTTGGTTTTACAGTTATTGATAATGCCTTTTCCATATTTTCCGTCATCCAGAGCAAAAAAGTCATTAAGGTCTTGGGTTGCAAAAATACCGGCACCAGAGTATGCCCGGATGATCTTGGCAATCTCCAAAACGAATTCAGCGGCCAGGCGGTTACTGGAGGCACCGATGAGCTGCCATACTTCATCTACGAAAATGGCTTTTTCTTCGGTACGGTTTTCTTTGGCTTTATCCCATACATAGTCCAGAGCAACAAACATCCCTACCGTTAAGAGATCACTGGAGCCAGTCAGCTCTGAAATGTCCAAAACGGTATATTTATTGGTCAGATCTACATTGGTCTGCTGGTTAAAAGAGGAAGCAGAGCCATGGACAAGACGGTTCAGGATGTGAGCCAGCCGTTTGGTATCTTCAGTTTCCATCAAAACATCATATACATCTCCAAGAATTGGCATCGCTTTATAATGATCCGGGTGTTTGGGATCAATGAGGGATTCATTCTTATGGGTGATTCCCTTTCTTGCATAGGTTTTAATCAGTGCTTCGTCCAAAAGCTGTTTTTCCTCATGGCTCATATCTGGAATGAGCAGAGAAAAGAAAACGTGCAGACGTTGAATCTTACTGGCTAAGGCAGATGCGTCTAAAGTTGGACCGTCCAGCAGCTCATTGACAGAGTTATCTACTTTTCGGATTTCCATGACATTGATGCAGTTTTGGCTGGCAGGAGAAATCTGGATAAAGGTTCCTCCTACATTTCTGGCAGCCCGATAAAACTCATGACCTTTTAACGGTGCGATGATAAATACCTGGATTCCTTTACGCCGCATACGAAGTGCCATAGTCTGCATGGTAAAGGTTTTTCCGGATCCAGAAGTGCCAAGAATCGCAATATTGGAGTTTTTATATTGTTTGGAGTCAAAAATATCAGCAATCACTAAAGAGTTGTTATGCTTATTTACTCCAAATAGGATGCCGTTGTCATCGCAAATGCTGTAGCTGACGAAAGGATAGCAACTGGCAGCTCCGGTGGTTAAGACATTTCGTTTTGAGAGTTCATAGAGTTTTTTATCCAGGTTTACAAGAGGAAGGGAAGATAAAAATCCCTGTTCTTGCAGGAAGTGACAAGACCGCAGATCCATATCCTGTGAGATGAGAAGTTTTTTCATCTCCTGAATCCGCCATTGCAGTTCTTCCAGATCACCTGCCGTAATTGTAATCAAAAGATTCATGTAATAGAAATCTTCATTATTAGCAAGTCCCTGTTTGAGGAAATAGCCGGAACGGATGGCAGAATCCAGATCATCAAAATCCGCATTGGTATCAGAGGCATCTTTGATCTTTGAACGGTTGATCCTGATTTGCTGTCCAAGACGTTGCTGGATCTTATCTTTGGGCTGTTTATACAGAAAAAAGTCAATGTCAATTCCTTCGCCAGCATTGATAAGCAGGGACAGCCAACCTGGCATTACTTTTGCTTTGTAACCATCGCACGGCACCAGCAGGTAAGAATGGTAGATGCCATTTACCAGCACATAGTTGCTGTGTTTAAAGTCCAAAGACTCTGGTGCAATGAATTCATTGATATGGATGTTATCCACTTCCTGCTCACGACCAGATTCCATATAGCGGGTAAGTACCTGGTTAATCCGTTTTGGCAAAGGTGTTTCGGTACATTTGGTACGGTTCAGTAAAGTGTAGAGTACATCGGTTGTAAACTCATCTTCATTGTCATGAACCAGCACATCGTTGCCGCATTGATATAGAAAGGTTTTTGCGGTCTGTGCAGCAGTTTCCAAAGCTGCCAGGATTTCCTTTTCCTCCACCTTCCGATTCACATTGAAAGGTTCGTATTCAAAGATTAGGAAAAAACGTCTGGAAACCGCTTCTCTGGAACTTAACTGCCGGACAAATTGGATATAGTCTTTTTGTAACTGCCGGCAGTTAGGATCTGATTCCCGTTCCATTTCCAAACGGGACTGTTCCAGATGTTTGTTGATATCCGCTTTTTTGGAGATCATCTTAATCTGCAGTTTCACAGGACTGATTTTTAGGTAGGAGATGAAGCTGAAAATGATCCCCTGTTGTTCCCTGGCACTGCGTAAGAGAAAATTGATCGGTTCAATCTCCAGGATTTTTACATAACGATGGTCTGTCGTGTAGATAACACCATTGGCAATCTTATCAATAGGAAGATAATCTTCCAAGGTGATTTCTTTTCGCTTTTTCTTTTTGCTTTTCCCGGAAGCAGGAGGCTGGTTGGAAGCTTTATTCGCAGTTCTTTCTTTTTTTCGTTCCTCCGAAAGTTGCTGCTTTATCTGTTGTTTTTCAAGTTTTGCCTGCCTTTTCGCACTTTTACGTGCAGCGGTTTGTTCTTTTTTTAATTGTCGGGACTCATATTTAAGAATCCGGATGTCTTCACGAGCCTGTTTGCGTATTCCACGTTTTGTAGAAGTGTCAAACTGCCGGCGTTCTTTTTTTTTAATAGCAGAGGATTCTTTTGTCTCCTCTTCGGAAGACATCTGTGAGCAGTTCTTTTCAGAAGAAGATTCTGCAGGTTGTTTTGGATGCCGTTTGCGTTTCTTGGTTTTTGGTTCTTTGTTGCGGGGCTTTTTTATCCGGTACTTTTTTTTCGGCTCCGGATGTACATCCATACGGTAAATAACCCGGCGGTTTTTCAGAAAACGCAGAGCGTTCATTAAAAACGCAGTAATGCTTTCTCCACCGATTCCAATTAGAGAAATCATAGCTGCAGGCAGAGCAGTCATACAGAGAATAATAATCCTGACAGTGAGTGTCAGAGGCAGATTGATAACAGGAATGGTGATCAGGATTGCCAGGACACCGCCTTCGATGGCATTACGGATTTTAAACATTCCGCCCATAAAGGTCCCTTTTTCTATAAAATTGCGAGGGATGAAGACAGGATGTTGTTCTTCAGTATTGTTCATGGCTGCACCTCCTTTGGTTCTTCCATGGAAGGAGTTTCAGGAACTTCTGTGACAGGGGCAGCTTTTTCCGAATTCACGGAGGTATCGTCATAACCTCCTTCTTGCAACTGTTCAATTTCCTCTGTTGTGATGGAAGGAAGTTTGTCATCTGTCGGACGTTCATAGATGATTTCTTTTCCAGAATCAGGGGTACGTTCCTCACCGAAAAAGAATCTTCCAGTAGGGGAAGTGTAGTACACAGGAAGAACGGACTTATCCGGAAGCTGGAACAAAAAATTAATATCAGAAGCATTGGGATAGGTAGTATCATCAGCAAGGAAACGGATGGAAGTTAGAGACATCTGTTTTACGTTTTTAAGATAGGAGGTCAGTTCTTCCTGAAAAAGTTTCACCTGTTCCTTGGAGAAAAAGTATTCCAAAGCTTCAAAATCCTGAAAGCTTATGGATTCGTTATTTTCTGCTTGTTCTGTCTCGGTATTTTCATTATTATCGTGTTGAGTATTTTCTGTCTCGGATTTTTTGTTTCCTTTTTGGGATTTCCAGATGGAGGGAAAGACAAATCCGATGATAATTAAAAAGGCCATCATAAAGATAGCCAGAATTACTTTTTTTCTGTTCATAAGTGTCTCCTTTATTTTTTAGCGAAGATCCAATAGGCATTTGCGGTTGCATGCACTTCCGTCATCATATCGAATTCACGGTTGATGTAGTTTTTGGAGGAACTGTCATTGGGATCATTGACTAATACTTTACCTCCAGCCGTTACACCACGAAGGACAATAAAATGTCCGCCACTGGTAAAAAGCCCAGCTCTTTGGGAACTGATGACCGGATGACCTTCAGATAAAGCCTGAAGTACCTGGTTGGGATCACTGGTCTGTGTGACAGTTCCACACCCAAAATGATCGGACGCTGCCTGGAAATAAGACCAGTAAGTGCCGACTCCTGGTTTGTAATAGGAATTTCCGCACCAGGATATTGCATCAATAGGTGTAATGGTAGTGCCTGTAAGATAACTGGCAATCATAGCAAAGCTTGTCGGACCGCATCCGCTGCTGGCGATGGAACCCCCGCCGTATGGAATGTTTCCATAGTCTGTCTGGAGATAGTGTGGAATCTGCATGCCGTTTGCGGGATAGCTGCCGCCACTGGCAGTAATTTGGTAATACCGAAGGACATGCTCCACATATTCTTTATCACCATACCGGTCATAAGGCCAGCTTGGTCTTGCACACATCATATCAGAGTAGGCAATCGCATTTTCTTTGGTATATCCACCGTCACGCTCCATTGCCCAGTCAATGTATGCAGAACCGTAGTTGTAACCCTGAAGAGCCAGTTTAATCCGGTCTAAGTCCGTAGGTCCGGTACAGCCGGCTTTGTCGAGGGCATATTTTAATTCCTGAATACCACATTCAATGGAGTATTCAGGATCTGTAATCCCATTTGGCACATGGGGATAGCGGGTATTAAATCCACCTTCCGCTGCTTGCATAACATCCAGCCCTCGTCCGCCAGATTCCTGCATCATGACTGCCAGAATTAAATCCACATAATCACTCATACCATATTTCGCAGCGGCTCTTTCTACAGCAGGGCGGTAGGACAATACCTCATCACTAAGATTGATAGCAGCTACTATGCCGGAAGAAGCAGTTCCAAAGAAAGCAGTCAGATTTTCTGCATAGTTTTTGGCAAGTTCTTTCTGCTTGTCTGTAAGATGGAATACATGGTCTGCAAAATAGGAATCCCCAGCATAAACAACGGTATAGGTGTGTTTCGTAAAAGTAACCGTCTGTGTTTGTGCCTGTCCCTGTTCTGTGCCGGCTTCTCCTTCTGCACCGCCATCAACGGTAACTTCCATGGTAACTGTTTCGGTTGCTACATCATAAGAAAAAAGTCCTTCTTTGTTTTCACGGATGAGTTTCTTTAATTGGTTTAGGTTGATGTTTTTATAGTCATCCTGGCTGGCACAAAATTGTGAAATCAGCAGATTGGCATTGACGGAGATGCTGTATGTATAGGGATCATTGATGGATGCAGTATCACCTTGTGGAAGACGGGAAATTGCTGCATGGATCTCTGCCAGAATGTCTTCATGGCTTTCTTCTAACACTTCAACGATGGCTTCACGGGAAGCACGGATGTTTTCACTGATCATAGAGTTGCTGTTTAGTACATCACTTTGCTCGGTCAGGCTTCCAAAGATCAGACCAGGGAGCATCACAATAAATAAAACCGGGAGCAGCAGTATGGCGAGAATAACAAGAAGAATTTTAGCGAGCTGATTCCGGTTGGCTATGACGGCTCCAATTGCTGCTGTGAAAGGTCCGCCAAGGGCGGCACCATATCCTGCTTTGGAGAAAGTGGCTGCTGTTTTTAAGGACTTTAGGTGAGAAACGGTACTGGAGCCTACATCCATTGCTTCGTCAAGTCCAGAGCGTTCTGTATCCATTACTAAATCCGATCCTTTCTTGGAGGAGTAGGAGGAAGCTTTTGGACAATGGATTCGTTGTAGGCTATTTTTCCATCGCCAGCATCATAAGGGATTTTGGATACCGTATTTTCGGCATATTGCTTGTACCAGGTAGCTCCGTCTACAGATTGCACAGTTTCATAGGTTCCCTGGGTAGGAGCCGTATATTGATCGGCATGGTACATAGCAAATTCCCGGCTGTCCCCATTGGAACCGGACTCAACTCCTGTTATCCTGCCGCCGCCAATCTCAACATTGGTATAGGAATGATCCGTTTTATCTTCATTTTGAATTCCCATGTAGGATTGAAATGCAGAAACAGCTCCATCACCTTTGATTGAGCCAACTTGACCATAGTTTCCTTGAGCAATATTGCTGATAACGTTATTAGCAAAATCTCCGCCCTTTTCAAGGGAAGACTGATAAAGTGCATTTCCGATACTTGGTCCTTCGGTATATCCGGTGGCTGCATTTACCGCAGAACGCTCTGTCTGCCTTCCAACGGCTCCGGCTAATCCTCCGGATAGGAAAGAACTTTGTACTGCAGCACTTCCGGGAGAGGAAGAATGGGAACTGCTATGGCTTCCACCGCCATGCCCCCGAAAGGAACTTGCAAGACCTCTTCCGGCGATTAAAAGTTCAGCCATCATATTTCCACCAGTATTTCCAACATTGACTCCCAGACTTGCCATAAAGCTGTCAATCTTTTGAGAAACCTTCAAAAAAGCAATGGCACACAGAAACCAGATAAAGACATTACCGGTGACCGTTTCTTTTCCCTGTGCATCTACAGCTTGCTGTACCTCTGCTTCTGTGAGTTCTGCGGCAAAGACCGGCATGGATGTTACAAGAATCAGACAAGAAATCAATAGCAGGCTGCAGAGCAGTGTTTTCTTATGTTTCATAATCTCCTCCTTCCTAGAGTGATAAAGGGTTTGCAAGGAATGTTCCCACCATGGAAGTAAACAGCCGCAAACACCAGGCGTTCATTAAAAGCAAAAAGAACTGTCCGCCGAGCATACGGCACCAGCTCTTAAAAATATTTCCAGTAGCCTGGGAAGCACCTGTGGAAAATGCAACAGGTGCGGTGTAGACCAGAACTCCAAGCAGTATATAACGTTCCGCAGCTTCAAAAAGCAGCTTGATGTAATTCCAGGCAAGGATCAGTACCAGTATGAGGGCAACAATGGCAACAGCACCGTTGGCACATACTCCCAGGATGACTGTGATTACAGAATTAAACTTGGCAAATTCCAGTGGTGGAAGATCTTCAGTCAGAATCCAGCTATACGGGGTTCCTGCAATATTCAATAGAAGATCCACAATGTCTTTGGCATAGAATGTCAGGAAAAGGAACATAAATGTCCGCAGTGATAATTTGATTGGATCTTCAGCGTCAATCCCTGTCCCCATAAAATAATTCTTAAAAAGCTGCCAAACCCAGTTTAAAAGGATGAGTCCGATAGCCAGTGCCAGAAAAATCTGGTACATTGTTTCCGCTGCTGGAAAATACCGGAGAAAAGTATCCATGGAACATCCCAGTGCACCCAGAACAGAAGTAGTAATCAAATCCAGAATGTTCATGACCTGTTCGGCAATCCATTCTACAATTCCGTCAAGTATTCCCATGACAGAGCCACCTCCTTATCTGCATTATCCATTCCACTGCCCGCCGGCAAAGAACGGAGTGATGTAAGCCATGATAAATCCCAGACCATTGAGAATAGCCCATGTAATGATGATTCGTTTGAGCCATGCCCTGGATTCATCCACGGTTTTTCCGGATTTGGAAAAATTCATCAAAAGCAAAGCAACCGATGCAGTTACAACAGCCGCAATGGTGGAAATCAGGATAATCTGGTTATATACGTCTTTCATGATTTCTGAAGCTTTGTCCCAGATGGTAGCAGCCATAACGGGTTGTACATTACAGGCAATCAGAGTAAAGACAAGGAAGGCAGTATAGAGATATTTGCCATAGTTCCAATGATGTTTCATGCCCGGTGGTGCTTCTTTGTGAGTATGGTTTTTCAAGTAAATGAACCTCCTTCATAAAAAGAGGGCAAAGTGAGATCTTTCACTTTGCCCTGGCTTATAGTTTTCCTGCCTCATAGAAGCTTCCGTCCGGTCAATACGGAGGAACGCTTATTCTATATTTAGTTGTAATACTCCTTTCCATGCACGAAAAAACGCAGCTTGCACCAGAGAAGAGGCATTCCCTGGAAAGCTGCGTTTTCGCTACATACAATTTTGACAGTATCATTTTAACATGGGTAGATTTCCCTGTAAATCGCAGAAGTGTGCCAAGTTGGGACAAAACATAAGAAATAAATATGCCATATAGGAAGAAAAAAGTTCGATTTAGACAAAAAATATGGGCAAAATATAGAAAATATTGTAATGTGGGAAAAACAAAAAATAATCAATTTTCTCAATAAGAGTCTAATTAGAATATATAGTGTTGATTATTATGTGTGGTAGAGTTATGAATTCACTAATCTTGGAACTGGTAGAACAAAATTATCAATCGGGAGGCAGGTTCTATTTTACAGAATAGTGGATCTTAAAGGTTGACTTTATGGTTTAGGAAAAGTATTAAAATGTGCTAATAATTATATTGGAATGGTGAAAATAAATATGATAAGTGTTAAAAAACTAATAGAGTATATTTCCATGGAATCTATTATAAAAAAACGTATAGTAATTCGACTTGATGAAAATAAAAGTTTGACAGAGATACCAGAAGGGATTGTAGAACAAAAATGCTTCTACAAAATTAATTATTATCTTTTTCTATTTATTGCTTTATCAAGTAAACGTAAAAACAAGATCATAATAGATATAAAGCAGATATCAAACTTTATTTGTATTACTTGGTACTATGAATACCATAATAATAAAATTCTATTATCATTATTTTTAAAAATATTAAATAGAAATTTTAAACGAAATGATAAGTACATAGCATATTTAGATAATAAATTTTTTATGTGGCTATGCTGACTTGATTTTTAATTTTATAAAAATTAATGAGGAGATAAAACATTGTATAAATTATTAAAGGATAGTTTAAAAATAAGAAGATACCTTCTAGTAACAATTTTAGTAATACAATTCATATCGGTTATATTATCTACTTTATTACCGTATATGAACGGAATGTTTGTTGATATGCTTATAGACATAAAGAATGTTGAAGAGGTCATAAAATACGCAATAACTATTGCTGGGGTGGGGATTATTTCACTATTTTTGTCATATATATATAACTTAAAAATAATGAAGGTTAAGAATAATATTTCATTTGAAATAAATAGTCGGGGCATACTCCATCTGCAGAAAATTCCTTTAGAGATTGAATATGAACCTACATATATGACGCAACGCTTAAATTCGGATAGTAGAATAGTGGTTGATTTCTTTTTTGATAAAATTATTACTGCTACTATTAATTTATTCGTAATGTTTTTTCTGATAAGTTTGTTATTTTATTTAAGTAAACCGATTTTTGGGGTTACAGGAGTATTTATTCTTATATATATTTTTATTTATTTGCTTTTAAAAGGGGAAATTTATGAAAGAAATTACAAATTTAAGGAAAATCAAAGTGATTTTTTTAATACGTTGAATGAGCAATTAGTATTACGTGAAGAAATTAAAGTGCATTCTATTTTTAATATATTTGGAAAAGTTTTAAATAGCAGTTATAAGAGTTTTTTTTGGCATGCATATAAAGCATATCAAGTTGGACTTCTATTTCAAACATTGGATCAAATTGTTTGTGTGTGTTTCCAAGCAATAACCCTAATATTGGGAGGGGCATTAGTTTTGAAAGGTCAATTATCAATTGGCCAATATACAATAATTAATATATATTTTTTAAATCTTTTAACGCTGATTAAATACTTTTTCGGATTGGGAAAAGAATATCAAGACGTGAAAAGTTCTATTGACCGTATAAATGAAATTTTTAGTATTCCGCTTGAAAATAATGGGACAGTCTGTCTGGAAAAAATAAAAGAAATAGATATAAAGAATTTTTGTATAAGAAATCTTTTTTGCTTTAACGAAAAGCTAGAAGTGAATAATATGTATGTTGTTACTGGAGAAAATGGGATAGGTAAAACAACATTTTTAAAAGGAATGTTGGGATTATTTAATGAATATACAGGGAATGTTTATTATTCAGATGAAAATTTAGGGAAAATAGATAAATTCTATTTAAGGAAAAATAATATATCAGTTATGCTACAGAATGAAAAAGTTCCATATATGAATGTCGAAGAATATTTATGTAAATTTTTGGATAAGAATTCTTTAAAGAAAATTAAAGACGAAATAATACAAATAGGTGGAGGAGAATTATTAAATAAAATTCACTTAGAAGAGCTAAGAAAGAAAAATTTGCAGCAGATTTCAGATGGAGAAAGACAAATAGTTTTATGTTTGAGAACTATTTTGAAAAAAGCAGATATATATTTGTTGGATGAACCTACCACAAATCTTAGTATAGAAATTGCTAATTTATTTTTAGATTTTTTATTGGAAATAAAGAAGAAAAAAATAGTCTTAATAATAAGCCATGACGAAATGGTTATTAATAAAGCTGATATGAAAATAAAAATATCTAAAAATTTAGTAGAGAAGGTGAAAATAATGAAAACGTAGAAATATTGCAGCATTTAGTATTGTGTAGAAAAGTGAAACATTTGCAAGGCTTTATGAATAATTCAATATTATATAAAATTTAGAACACTAAAGTAGTGGAAAGGAGAAAGATGTATTGTGCATCTGTATAATGGGAGATGGGTAAATATTATAAATATAAAAATTTAGAAGAAAATAGGTTCCAGGAATTTGATAAAAGTGATATTTTATCAGGACCATTACACATAGCGATAGATATTACTAATAAATGTAATGCAAAATGTTTGCATTGTTTTAATAGGAGTGGGAACGGATTGTTGCGTAACGAGATTTCAGACAGAGAAATGTTAGAAATATTTAAAGAAATAGCAGTGATAAAACCATTTTCTACATGCTTTTGTGGAGGCGAACCAATGATGAAATATGATTTAGTTTTGCGAGCAACAGAAGTCTTAAAAAATGGTGGAGTCCCGAATATAGCAATGGTTACAAATGGTTGGTTTTTAACTAAAGATAGAGTAATAAGTTTACGAAATGCTGGTCTTACACATATACAACTTAGTCTGGACGGAAAAGATGCAAAAACGCATGAACGTATGAGAGGGATTAATGGAATTTATGAAAAAGTATTGGATGCTTTAAATTTTATTGATGATGCAGGAATTTCCTCGGCAGTTGCTTTTAGTCCGACACAATTTAATATCAAGCAATTTCCAGAGGTAGTTGAATTGCTTCAAAAATTTGAAAATCTAAGGGAAATTAAAGTTCAGCCTTTGATGCCATTGGGAAAAGCGGTTGAAGGAAAAAGTGAATTATTTGCATCGGAAGAGGAATATAGAGAATTAGTTGCATATATCGAAAGATTTAACGCTAAGAGAGATTATAATAACAAGTTTAGAATAGATTGGAGTGATCCTTTAGATCATCTCAGAAGATTTACTACATTAAATTTTAAAAATAATATATTTTCAGAGATAAAGTCAGATGGCAATCTTACAGCTTCAGCTTATATTCCAGTAACAGTGGGAAATCTAAAAAGACATTCTCTAAAAGATTATTGGAAAGCAGGATTAGGAAAAGTTTGGGATATTCCTGTAATTAGAGAACTTGCGGAGTTTGTGGTTTGTATAGAAGATATGAAATACGATTTACAAGAGCTGCCGAAAATTTTTTATGAAGATAATATTGAAATAGATTTAGTAGATGATGATATAATGCATCATCTTGAAGAATTTACACTTGAAAAATTATATAAATAGGAGAGAAAGATGTTTGATAGAAAATGTAAAGATTGCATAGTTTTGAAAAGGATTAAAAATGCTTTTGTTAGAGAAGAACTAAAAAACAGTGAATTGATAATTCAAAATGGTAAAACATACGATGATGCTATTATTATTAATGAGCAAGGAAAGGAAATCTTAGAATTTATAAATAATAAGAGAACAGTAGAAGAAATAATAAATTTAATGATACAAAAATATCCAGAGGTAGAAAAGGACGTGGTAGAGAACGATGTGTATTCTTTTTTATATGAGGGAGAAAGGCGAGAAATTATTAAAGTGAGAGGAGTAGAAAAAATGTATAAAGGACACGACATAAAAAGAATAAATGATTTTGAAATATATAGATGTAGTGAAGGTGATTTAAAGTTAATTTATAAAATTTTAAACGATCAAGATACTATTTTAGATATGAGAGATTATAATACACCTGAAGAATTGTATAATGCAATCAGTATTCGTGCAAAAGTATTTATGTATGTGGAAGATTATTATTTACTTAGAAAAGAGGATGAAATCTATGGAGTTATTAGTATTGTAAATGGAAAAGTTTACATAAATCAAACATCATTTATAGGAAAGATAGTTTTAACGAAGAGTTTCAACCAGCAAGTTTTAAAAGATTTTATTGGCAGTGTTTTAATCAATTATAAAAATGAGGTGAAAAAGGATAGTAAAAAGATACGTATTAGTTTTGAAAATAAAGATACAGAGATATATAAAGAGCTTATTCAGAGCTTAATAGAATTATCTTTTATTAAAGTAGCAGAATTAAAAGATGAACTGACAATTGGACAAGATGTACTAATATACGATTATTTTTATTAAGTCTGTTCCTTGGACGAATTAAACGATAGTATGGTAATACCTTACTGATTGTGAGGAATATTAACCATAAATACTTTTCAGTAGGAGGTGATACGTATGTATGAAAGTCCGGAAATGTACAGTTTGGCTCAAGATGGACAGAGAGGATCTGTAGCAGCCAATACAAATTGGGTAGGAAACGCTGAGGGCGTAGCCAATGCTATAGGATATGCAAATGCGGCTGTTGCAACATTGGCAGGTGTTGCAGTAGTAGTATTAGCAGTTGTTGGAGCTGTATTTACAGTGAAATGATGGTGAGCTAGTGGAGAGAGTTTAGACAGAATATTATTATTGAAATGAGGTTCTTCTAACTCTCTCTGAGTAGAAAAGGAGATAATTATGAGTAATTTAGAAATATTCTTCACACTTTGCATTCCAATTCTGCTTGTTGGATTAGGAATGGGGATGAAAACAAAGACGCCAAAAAAAAATAGGTGGATTGGTTGGAGGACACCTGCGGCAATGAAAAATGAAACCATTTTTAAGAAAGCCAATATATATGCTGGTAAAATTATGTTTAGATATGGATTTGTAATTTTAATATTAACAAGTATAATTGATATTATATTAAGATATGAAAGCATAGGTTCATTTATTACTCCATGGGTTTGTATGGCACAAATAATTATGTGTGTTTTAATGATTAGAAAAATCGAAAGAAAAATTAGAAAGTTTTGAAGTGTTTTATAAGCATGTATAAATAATTATAAGATAAATTGTAATGCAGAGAAAAGTAAATCAAAGGTCTTATTCTTTAAAATGAGTTTAGAATATATAGGACTATTTTGCTTAAGAGATTCTGTTAAACATGATTGACAAGGAGAAAACAATGATAAGAATAAATATAGAAAAAATTAAAAAATTAAGAAATTATTTAGATGATACTTGCTATGACACATTAAACCAAAAAATCAGGCAGCATCAGAATTATTTTTTTAATCCCTTACCAAATGAATATGATAATATTCAATTAGAATTGTTAAAGCTAAAAAAAGACAAAAGAGTATTGTTGAAATTATTATTGCTAGGAGATAAGATTGAATTAAATGAGATTGAAAATACAATTGGTACCGAGTTCCTGAATTTATTGATTGAATTAGGGATTGTTATAAAAAGTGATGGTTATGTTCAGACGGACAGTTATATTATAATTTCCTTTTTGGATAAATATTTTTTAGTGGGATTACCTTATAATAATCCTAATTGCAGGATAAAGGATCCATCTGTTTATATAGGCATGGATACATATAGATTAACAGAGAATATAACATCTAAACGAGTAGATAAAGTTTTAGACCTATGTGCCGGAAGTGGAATTCAAGGAATTTGTGCTGCTAATAAGGCTAATAGTGTTACCTTGGTAGAAATTAATCATAAAACAATTCCCTTTACAAAATTTAACATTGTTTTAAATAATGTTGAGGATAAGGTAAGAGTGAAAGAAGGATCTTTATATGAAAATCTTGGTAATACAACATTTGATGAAATATATGTAAATCCACCTTTTATTGCTGTGCCACAAGACTGGAATTTTCCAATAGCAGGAAATGGGGGAGAAAATGGTTTAGAAATTACATTGAATATTATACGGGGGTATAAAAGGCATTTAAATATCAATGGGCGAGCATATATGGTAGGAGAAGCAATAGGGACAGAAAAAGAACCGTTTTTAATAGATGAGTTACGTACAGAATTAGGCAATGATTTTAAAATAACGGTGATTTTAGATTTTAAATTCTCAATTGAGGCACATTTAAGAAGATCATCTTATGTTGCTATAAATATGGGTAAAATGAATGGTAAAAATGCTGATGAATTGTTTGAAAAATATAAAGACTGGATAAAAAAAGTTAATGCGACTTCTGTGTATAACTATTATTTAAAAGTAGAAAGAACGCAGCCGGCACAGGGAAGCATAGAAGTCATCAATATGACAACCACATGGTCAAAAGATGATGTTCCAGTTTTAAAAAATAATAAAGACTTTCAAATCCAAAAGTTTCCCCAATATTATGCCATTTGTAGAAACGGAAAAATAATTGCGCAGTTAGATGATGCAACATTAACATTTATAAAAAAGATAGATGGTAAATTGACAATAGAAGAAATATATCAAAAACTTTGCGAAGAAAATAAGAATGTAGCAAACTATTTGCCAAGAGTAGAAGCAATAGAAAGCTTAGCGGAAGCGTGTGGAACTTTAAAAGCAAGAAACATTATTGAAAAATGCAATAGAAATTAGCGGAGAGTAGGAATATATGAAAGTATTATATTTATTTTTGCCGGTTCATCCAAAATGTAATACAATTGGAATGCGCTCAATGCCACCACTGGCACTTTATTATTTAGCTACCATTTTAGAAGATAATGGAATTGAGGTGGATATTGTGGATCCGTCCATAATTTCTAGGTCACAATATTTTGATACGAATGTAGAAGCTAAAAAATTTATTGGAAATTTATTTGACAATAAAGAGTATGATGCTATTTTGTTTTCTGCTACAACGGGGAATTGGGGTGTAACCAAAGAAATGATACAACAAATACATGAAGAGTTTCCCAATATACCTATTTGTGTAGGAGGGATTCATGTATCTTATTTTGCAAGATATATAATTACAGGTATGCCGTATTTAATAGCCTTGAAAGGAGAAGGAGAAAAGAATATTGTAAGTGTAATACAAAATGTAAAGAATTATAATGAGTTAAAAAAAATTCCCAACATTGTGTTTTATGATGGGGAACAAGTAGTAGAAACTGTAAAAAATGAATTAATGGAAATCAAGGAGTTGCAGGAAATTAAAAACGTTGACTATTCTAAAGTACCTAAAAATAGTTATGGGTGTATAGGGTTAGAAACTTCTAGAGGCTGCAGATTTAGATGCGTTTTTTGTTCTGTTTTGTACAAACATATATGGAGAGGATTGACGGAGCAATATGTTGTAAATAATATTATGTCTCAAGTAGAAACTATAAAAGAAAAAACAAAAAGTAATTATGCGAAAATATACTTTGTCGATGACTGTTTTACGGCAGATGTTAAAAGAGCTAAGAATATTTTGAATTTACTTTCAAAAAAGAGTTTGGATCTAAGAATATCATTTGAGGCTAGGGTAACTGATTTAATGCAGGTTGGATTTTTGGAAAATATTCCCGAGAAAATTATAGATAATATTCAAATTGGTGTAGAAGCTGGTTACAATGAAGGGCTTAAAAAAGTTAGAAAAGGGATTACTATAGCACAGTTAGAGGAATGTGCGGAACATTTATATGAGTTGGATCTACAAGACAAAGCTTTTTTTTCTTTTATTATAGGATTTCCTTGGGAAACAATTACGGAAATAAAAAGTACAATTTTTACAGCAGCCTATTTATATGATAATTTTAAAATTTTAGCAAATATTAATTGGTTGTGGTTAATGCCTTCTGACTTGTGGGATGAAAGACAAAACTATGGAATAGAGGTTAACGAAAGTATATTTGATGATCCATTATGGTTTATTAATAGAGAATATTTTATGGAAACACATCCTAATATTGAAATAAAGGATATTAGAGCTGTTGAAGAATTGATAAAATATTATGCAAATAAAGGGATACGATTAGCATATACTGGAGTATTGTTTGATTTAGAGTAATATTCAAATGATTTTTTAATAGAGATTTAATCTATACTTCTTATGAGTTGTAGTTGAGGTTATATAATAGGGACAAGAAAATATTTTATAATGTGCGAAAAGTTGGGGAAGTCTAAAACGAGAAGAGTATAAGAGAAATGTTGGCAACTTTCCAGAGCTTGTTTGATAACTTTTGGTGAAAATTCAGTCAGTTAAGGCTTTGGGTTTTTCAGGGTGAATAACCCGTTGTTTCCACCTGCATAGCAGATGCCTGAAACAGGATAAAGCCCATACTCTCCTTAATTACGCTTGCACCTAAAATGATAGATGCAAGCGTTTTACTTTATTTTAGTTTGAGACGTAGGTGCTTAATTTTGAGTAACTTCCAATTTTATCCTTTTATCGTTCATAATGATAGAAAATAGTTTTTTACTCCATCTTGATGTTAAATATTCTGTTTAATAATCCGAGTGATAATTCCAACTGCAACATTCCGTTCTTCATCAATATGTGTCACAACAAAGGACACCTTATCTTTCTTTCCAACGGTGCGGCTGTCGTAGCAACTATGAGCAATGGCGTTGACGCCCAATTCTAACCGGACAAAAACAGTTCCTTTGTGGATGTCTTCCACCGTTCCGGCATATTTTCCCTGTACCCGACAATTTTTCAGATTTTCTTTGCTGGTGTTGCCTTCCACGCTTTTTACATCTGCATGGATGGAGAGCGTTTCAGGGGAATCTCCATCTACGTTCAGAATACGTACCAAAATGTGTTCCCCTACCTGGAATCGCTCCCTGGCATCACCCAGCCAGTCAAAAGACAGATCTCTTGCAAGGATGGAAGTTTCTACACCAAAGATTTCTGCCCGGACTACTTTTTCAGCAACGGCAATGACCCTGGCCTGTACAATACGGTCTTCATGGATTTTAGTCTGCCCGGAAGAGTCCTGATCAAAATAGAAAATCTGACGTTTTTTCAGCATAGCATCTTTCCGGCTGGCAACGATGCTTCTGGATTTGGTATCCAGACCTTTGATAATGAAATCAATTTCGCAGCCAAGCATATTATTCAGAACCTTATTCTGGCGGAGGGAAATGTCACCGTAGTCATGGGCTTCATCTTGGACCAGATTGATCATCATTTCCGAGATAGGGATGACAGCCCGGTAATCCTTATAGTAAATAATTGCTATTAAGCTGCCGGCTTCGGTCTTTTCAATACCGCCCAGAATGCCGGTGAGAATTTTCCGGGTACGATAGGCATTTTGGATGTCATGCCAGATTAAATCCGCTTTTGATTGAGCAGTTTCTAATACAGTATCGGAGTCAAGGGTTAAAATAGGGGTGTTCAGGTTCATTGTTTCGTTTGCCATAAATGTTATCTCCTTTCAAAATGTGTTATGACATGATGGAATCTTTATCTAAAGGAACCATGCCAGATTCGGGGGAATCTTCTATAAAATTTTCCTGAAAGAAATCCTCCATAAAATCATCGGGAGTAGGTTCCTGATAAACGGGTTCGGATGTAAAATGTGGTTTCTGTTTTGCTATTGACGCAGAAGATGAACGGCGTTTCCTTTTGGCTGATCCGGGTGAGGGCTGTGGTCGATACTCTGTTTCTTCCGAAGACCCATTTTTGCGCCATTCAGGTATGTGTTCCGATGCTTTTCTTGGTGTCAGCTTTTTGGCATCTGGATGCAGGGTATAATCGTACTTTTCTACTTTTAGGACTTTTTGCCCACGTAGGATAACCAAAGCAGTATCAAGCGGGAGCCGCAAGATTTCATCTGGTGTTAAGAGTTTTCGTTTGCCGATAGATTTTGTCTGCCGGTATTCCGGTGTATAGTCGGATACCCGCCAGCTATTGAGCTGCTTGGCTTCGCTGCTTACCCCTACGGTCACATCGCCGCTGCGGTTGCTGATAAAGGTAGCAGTAACTTCATCTGTGCAGCCCAAAAAGAGCTGGGTATCACAGTTGCCAATGATTTCCTGCCATTGGTTATAAGGATAGCGGTTCTGCATCTGGGGCAAATTCTGAAAGATGCAGGAAATGCTGAGATTCCGGCTTCGGATTACACTGATTTTCTTATTCAGTTCCAGGATAGCTCCGGTGTTGGCAAGCTCATCAGCCAGTATATGTACAGCAACAGGAAGTTTTCCTTCTTCTCCATACTTATCTGCATAACGGACCAGTTTGATGAAGATGAAGGTCATAAACAGGGAAGATAAAAAATCGAAGGTGCTGTCCTGGTCTGAGGTAATGCAAAAGTAAGCACATTTCTGTTTCCCTGGAAGTGTCAGATCAATCTCATCATAAGAGGTAATCTGCCGAATGAGTTTATTCTGAAATACCTGAAGTCTGGCACCCAATCCGATAATAACTCCGCTTCGCACGGTATCACTGGCTTGTTTGTAGATGCAGTAAGGAACTTTTGCTGGATGGGACACTGGGAGCAGATCAAAAAGACTGTTCAGCTCCTTTTCGGAACTCATGGTCAGCAGCTTATAAACCTGTCCAATATTTCTGGCTTCCGGCGGAAAGCCCTGATCTACATAGAGAACCAGGGCTTTTAGCAGGTTCATCTCCGCATTATCCCAGAAATGATCTCCTTTTCCGGAACCTGTATTCTGGATAATGACATCTGCAAATACCTGAGCCATCGTTTCTTGTCCATTGATTTCACCCAGACAATTCCAACTATCCGAGTTTTCCGGATTGACCAGATTAAATGCTTTTACTACATAGCCCTCATTTTCCAGATAAGCAGACATGCTTTCATAGAGTTCGCTTTTGGGATCGGTAATGATTAAACTTTCCCCGGAAGCGTTGTTGCCTTCCTGCCCTCTGGCGACACACTGGAAAATCATATTCCTGGCAAATGCCCTGGATTTCATGGAACCGCTGGCACCATACACGGCGATATTTTTATTCATTCGTGTTTGATATGGAAGACATACGGCTTTGCCATTTAATTTTCCTAAAATGGTTCCTTTATTTTTCTTGACATCTCCGGTCAGTTCCAAAACTTTCATCATTTCATCTGGAGTCATGAATCCGGATGTACCGTAGGTTCCTTTTGTAGAGTAATTTAAGTTCCGGTCATGGTCACTAATTTCCCCGTTTCTGTCATATCCCATACGCATAAGTAAAAAAGTAAGAAGCCCAAAGAGAACCAGGCAAAGAAAAATCCCATACAAATTGTATGGGAAATCGGTAAGGGCGGTATGAAAGCAGACCAATGGGTGTAAAGAAGCTGCTTGCGGATAGGTTCCGTTGCCGGCAAAGTTTCCGGCAGAAGTCCATTCCTGATAGTTTTTAATAAATTGTGCTGCGTATCCTCCGGCATACAGAGTGCAGACGCTTATGGGAAGCAAAAACAGGAACTTCCACCATTTACGGTTCATTGAAAAACCTCCTTTTAAACTTTTGAAAATCAATGCTGGAGAAGTGTATATCTGCAGTTAGGTATTTTTTCAGGCAGGGAAGCTGAAAGTCAAAGCAAATCAGGTTCCCGGATAGCCCATATACATTTAATCCAGTATTGAAGCGGTTGATACGCTGCATGTCAAAATCATACGCAAGCAAAATAGGATTTTCCTGGCTGTCTATTCCATCATGTTCAATTGGCAGATCCTCACGCTGGGGAAAACAGTCGGACAGTAGTAGCTGATTGAGCTGCATCATACGCTGGGGTTGTACCAATAAACGGAGCAGGTATTCTCCGTAGCTGTTATTGGGCAGGAAATAGAAGTGTTCATACGAAGTATCCAGCATGAACAGTGTTTTTTTGTATCCACCGGTACTGGTAAGGAGCCGGAAAGCCATATCCATATCACTGCCAGTCATGATGGCATAAACGGTAGGTGGCCCATGGTAAGGAAGTCCCTGAAGATAGTGCTGCAAAAAAGCATTGAGTCGGACTTCCGTTTTGTATTCCCATTTTAGAAGTGTATTTCCGGTATTATAAACAGCATAGACACAGTGAGGAGCCATCAGGATTCCTATACAACGGGAATTTTTGATTTTTGTAGTGGATGCTCCAAGATTTTTTATTTCTCTGGAAGAGTAAAACAGAGGAAGGCTTCGCACAGGAAACGTAGCCGCTTCGCTGGATTCAGAAAAAAGCAGCGGCTTTTCATCTGGAAAGAATGGGATTCCGGCATGTGAAAGCGTTAAATAGGTTTCTGCTTTTTGATGAAGTCGCAGCCGTCTTGGTAATTCACTACGTATGAGGTTGGTTTCTGCATTTCCGGTTAAATAGTTTTGAAAACGACAGGGATTTTGCGAAAGCAGCAGTTCTTTTGCCCGTTTGGTAAGGCGATAACCTCGTAGGCCATCTTTATAGTGTGTTCTTATAAGCTTACTCTGCTTTAAATCTGTAACCACCTTCTCTGCATAGGAATCACTCTCAATCAATCTGTTAAGCTGTCCGGAAGGGAATTCCCCACATAGCCCAACCATTTCCAAAAGCTGATATTTTATAGAATCGGTTTTTATCAAATAAGCATCACCTCAGTTCGATTTTTACCTATGACAGCCTATACTTGGGTAAAGTAAGGGCGGTATTAAGCATAAAAAATGCAAAGAATATGGCTTCTTTGCAGAAAAATTACCCATATCGGAAAAAGAAAGAAAAATATCAGGAAATTTCCGATATGGTTTTGATAGACTCTTTTCTATCTTTCAGCCAGCCAGGAAAGATTTCCGGTTCCATTACAAAGATAACGGTGTGATCGTAATTCCCCAGTTCCGTAGTGTGATAGGAGTCGCAAAAGAGTCCCGTATCATCAACCAGAACATAGGAAGCGATAGTATCTAAAATCTGTTTGAACTCCAAATTATCGTAATCACGTATCCGTTGTAAAGAAAGGCTCTGGTCATAAATTTGACTAAAACAGACCACACATCTTTTATATAACGGAATAGAATGTTCTGTCACATAAGTCTGCAAGGCAAGGTTTAATGGCTCATGTAGAAAAGCGGTGTTGGTTCGCAATTTACGTTTGGGCAGTAGTCCTGGCATGGTAATGGAAAGAACACTATTTGAAAAAGAGATTTTGATTCCCTGCACAGCCGCAGCCTGTTTCAGATAGTCTTTCTTTCCAGTGTCAGTTGTGGTATATACCAGATTTCTGAGCTGGCAGGCAATCCTTTCAGAACGTAGGGCAGCACTGATACTCAGCTCTTCGTATTTGTCGGCATACGCTTGAATATCTGTTGTTTTCAATGCAAAAATAGTGTTGTGAAGTTTTTGGACTTCATCATCAATGCTCTGTAAACGGTCAAAAACAGTTTTGGTGTTCATACATACCTCATTTCTTTGCATAATAGCTGACAGATCCGGTAGAGGAGTCTACAAGGCAAAAGGCAATCACGCCTGTGATATGAATTTTTGCAGCCTGTTCTTCTGTTTCTAATACAACCAGCCGTTTCGCATCGCTTTTTGTCTGGCTTTCCATGACATGATTGATAAGATATTCTTGTTCCTGGGGGACATAGAGGACTTCATACCACTCATCTTTAGAGAAAAAGTTCAGTTTCACAGGAAATTCACCGTCAGTATGGTACACAATGGCTGTTTTGAAGTCCAAAAGCACCCAAAAGGATGCAATCATGCCATAATCAGGATTGTTTGCAGATTCCTGGCTGTCGAAGAGAAGCCCGTTCTCCTTATCATAGATAATGCGTTTTTGTTTTACCAGACTTGTGATCAGAGATTTGATAGACTCTCTGTTTTTGGAAAAGAGCCGTAAGACCTGTTCATATTGCAACGAATGGTAAGTTGTAATGAACCGGAGCAGTTGGGCACCTTCCCCTTGATAGATTTCATTTCTTGTTTTCATGGTAATCTCCCTTCATTATATAATAGGAAGTTTTACTTACACTGTACGCACAGAATACGTTTTATTTTAGGGGAAGTACGCTGTACGTACTGTGTAAGTATTGGCTACTGTCAGCGAAAGGTTTACGGGTACAAAAAAAGCACCGATTAAGGTGCTGGGGAAAATAGGAATACTATAAGCAATACCTATTGTAACATGGGTAAAATTACCCTTCAATCGCAGAAGTGTGCCAAGTTGTGGCATATTTAGGAAATGATAAAGACAGTTGAAAACCAATTAGGAAGAAAAAATGTCAATCTATACCAAAAATAAAGACGAAATTCGGAGATAGGATATAATAAAAATCAAGATACTTAGGTATCAAAAGGCCCTAGTTCTGAAGAAAGGAATGGTGGATATTATGAGAAAATTTGACAGAACAAATATGAAATATAACAACCCGGCTGGAGATCTTTTGACAGAATTAGAAGCAGCAGATTTGACAAGTAACAAAGTTGATAGTTTAGCTTCATCAGGTGTGGTTTGCACAATTTCTGTTGAATGCGGAAGTATTTTTACACTTGCTTGTTGCTAATTAACCAAAGATGATTTTAGAACTAGGGCCTGGATTAAGAGAAAGGGAGATAACATGAAAAAATCTAGTTATTTATCTGAAAGAGTGTATGATGCTATTCCGTCTGAAATAAATATGGAGTCTTTAGAGTATTGGAAGAAAATACTGAAGGAGGAAGGATTACAATATGTAAAGAAAAACCACCTTGAGTATTTTTTTGGTTTTATAAATAATTGTGCTTTTAGTAGCCACGAGAAGAGTCAACCACGAAATTTTGTGAAATTGTCTTTGAACAAAAAGGCGTTTAGGCATGAGGGTGAGAAAATGGTTTTCGGAGCATTTTATGATCCTTTTGTGCAAGAGGCAAATAGACAGCTTAGAGAAATAGTTATACAAAGACGATATATCAATGAATCGATTCTATTTGATTTTCAGCAATTTTTGTTTAATTCGCTTAATAATCTTTGTATCCGAACTTTAATTTATGAAATGCATATATGTGGACAAGAAGGCGTGTTAAGGGGAAATGAATCTGAACAGTATCAATATTATATCGACCATTTTTTAAAGGATAAACAATATTTGAATGATTTATTTTCGCTTTATCCAGTGTTAGAAAGAAGGATAAATGAAATTATACAAAATGCGATAGATATTTACAAAGAAGTGATAGAGCGCATTGAGAAAGATGCAGATGTTTTAATGAAAAAATTTAATATCACTGAAAAAGGATTTGTCGTAAACCATCTTTCGACAGATTTTTCTGATTCGCATAAAAAAGGGAGAAGAGTATTTTGTGTGGAATTTGTATCGGGAGATAAAATTTTATATAAACCACGAAGTTTGCAAAATGAGATTAAGCTACAAGAGATTACAAATTATTTCTATAGAATATGTAATTTGGGAAGTTATGAGTATTCTATACTTGATAAAGAAATGTATGGTTGGTGCGAAATTGTAATACAAAGAGATTGTAAGTCTATAGAAGAACTTTCAAGATATTATCAAAGAATAGGGATTATTTTGTTTATAAATTATCTTTTGGAAGGAGGAGATATTCATTTTGAAAATCTCATTGCATGCAATGAATATCCAGTTATTATTGATGCGGAAACATTTATAGGAAATATAGAAGAGAATAATGGGAAAAGTGCAGCAGAAAAAGTGGCTAGTCTTTTAAGAAAATCGGTGTTGTATTCAGGAATACTCCCCTTTTATTCATGGAATAACGCAGGAGATACAGGAATCAATATGAGTGCCATTAGTGGAGAAGAAGGACAAAAATTCCCGATAAAAATCCCCTTTATTATCAATCCGAAGTCGGTTAACATGAGGGTTGTCTATGATTATCCAGTATCGAAAGGAAATCACAATTTGGCAATGCTAAAAGGAAGGTTTATTCAACCCTCCGAATTTGCAGATAAAATTATCCAGGGATTTGAAAGTGCATACTTAGGTGCAATGGAAAATACAGAAACACTATTAAGAATCATACAACAATATGGTGAATTAGAGGTGAGATATCTGATTAGAAATACACAACAGTATGCAATTGTGTTGAGTAGTTCATATCATCCTGAATTATTAGTGGATGGAGGAGCACGAAATTTATTTTTTTATTCATTGGCAAATGGAAATCTTCAAAATCAAAGGAGTAGATCTCTTATTGAGTATGAAATTGAAGATTTATTAAGTGGTGATATACCGTATTTTTATTTTCGTGGAAGTAAAAAAAACATTTATACTTGGGATGGCAGAGAAGTAAAGGATTTCTTTAGTAAGCCAGCTTTGCAGCAAATTGAGGAAAATATACAGAATTTGTCCTATAAGAATTTAGAACAACAGACGCAATATATTAAAATTACTTTTAATATGGAGAATGCAGGAACAAGGAAAATAAAGAATAAAAGGTTAAAACTAGATCTTTATAGTAATATGGCCAAAACGGCAGAAGAATTGGCAAAAGAGCTGCTAGATAAAATAGGAACAAATGCGATTTATAGCGAAGATGGAGCAGACGTTAATTGGATTGGCGTAAAATTATTTGGTATAAAAGAAAATCAGTGGATGATCCAGGCATTACCGAATACATTATATGATGGTACGGTTGGGATTAATTTGGTATTCCATTTATATGAATGGATATACCATGACAGAAAATATCATAAGATTTGTGAGGTTTTAGATAATCGTTTGTTGAGGTATATTGATACTATAAGTGAAGGGGAACAGAATATCGAAGACTTTAATACAGGAATCTTTAGCGGCGAAGGTTCGATTTTATATACGTTGGGTATTTTATATGAAATATATGATGATATCAAGTATAAGGAATATTTCGATAAGTGGCTAAATTGTATGGAAACACTTATCTTAGAAGATCGTTTGTTCGATATGATTTCGGGAAATTCGGGAATAGTTTTGGTTCTGATTAATATGTATAGAAAAACAAAAAAGCCTATTTATCTACAAAAAGCTATACAAATAGCAGAACAATTGATAGAGAATATGATTACTGAAAATGGAAAAGTTGGTTGGAAATCAGAGGTGGTTCCTGAAGTATTGGCGGGATTTGCACATGGAAACAGTGGTTTTATAGAACTATTTTCAAGATTATATGAGGTATATCCACAAACAAAATATTTAGATATCCTTTCAAGTTTAGTAGAATATGAAAATTCTTTATACTCAGAAAAGGATAATAATTGGATTGATTTAAGAAAGTTTTCAGAGGTTGATCAGCATAAGAGTCAACCAATAGCGTGGTGCCATGGAGCTGCGGGTATTCTGTTATCCAGATTAACCTTATATAATGCCATCAAGAATTTAGGAGAAACTGCATTGCTTCAGCAAGCTATTAAAGATATAAGCCTTGCTAAAAATAAATTAATTGAAGACGGGTTACATGCAGGTTTCTGCCTATGCCATGGAAACATGGGAAATTTATTGATTTTAAAAAGATATGCAGAAATTTTTGATGATAAGCACGTAAGAAGCATTTGTGATTCTCGATTTGAACAGATTTTGGAATTCCTTAATGAGGAAAATATATTACCAACAGAATTATACAATCCAGGTTTTATGACTGGTTTATCAGGAATCGCTTATGCTTTGTTAAAATATAAGATGCCCAAATTACCATTGCTTATAGGAGTTGAGGGAATATATGATAGAAATGAAGTTTAGTAAAAATGATGAAGAAGATGGGTTGTTCCGCATAAGTTCGAGAGACATAGTTGGATTTTATAATTGTAGTAGTAAACAAGAGCGTAAGATAACAGACATTATAAAATGCTATGGAACAACAAAAAGCATAAAAGAAGTTGAACTGAAAAACATGAAGCCAGAGGATAATGTTACAGTATCTCGGTATATAGAGAGAAATGTAGGTTCAATTATAAACAAAGATTATGTGATTGAAGGCTTTCTGGGAATGGGGAAGTTGTCCGATTGTAAAGACGAAATGGTTAGCAGATTGGATATATCTAAGAGATACTGCTTAGAAATATTAGTGGCATTTCTTCAAGAAGCAGACATTATTATTTTGCATGAAATGTTTGAAAATGTTTGGAATCATACTATAGAGGAAATTTTAGTTGAATTTTCACTAAGAGGAGCAGTGGTTGTGTTCTCAGAACATGGTGAAGAATCATTGATGAAATTACCAATGCACAGTTACGACCTAAGTGGTAGGTGTGTTGGATGGTAGAATAATTGGGGAATATGATTTTTCATATTCCTTGAGATATATAGGGTAGAAAATATATTTAGCTGCAATGTTTTGTCCCTCCATAGTTAACGAATCTATCTAAATAAGAAATAGGTTATATCAAACAGATTTTACAAAGGAGAAATACATGGAGAGAGTTTTAATAATATCTTATATTATCAGTATGATACTTACGGCAGGCTTTATTTATTGTATTTATAGAGAGAAATATTGGGTTTTTGAATTTGTAAACAGAATAAAGAAGCCGATACAGCAACTTGTTTATGTTTTTCTTATGCTCCTATCATCGTATGCCTATATATGCTTTTCGTTACTCATAAAGGCTGATTTTAATGCTGTGATATGTGCGGTGCTATTACTTCTTTTGATTTGGGCTATGGACTATCTGTTTTCTTTATGTTTTAAAAAAAATGATTTGGGGATAAGTGAAAAAAAACGCTATATTTTTATGGCGTATGTGGGAGCCTGCATATCGGGATTTATTATTGCAAGTCGTGATGCTTCGAAAATGGCTTTAGAAATTCCAAATATAACAATTAGCGTTTTGATCGGAGCTTATGTACCTTTTACATTATTATTAGAGGATGGGAAAAAAGGGAAAGTAGAATTGCAAAGTATGAAAGAAGAATGGGAGGAAAAGTATAAGAAGACATTTCGTGAACGTAAGGTCAAAGACATTCTTTCTGCTCTACTATTTGCGATGGTATATGGCGTTTTACTGGTAGGGGCGTTATCTCCTGCTCAAAATATCATCAATGATATTGCTTCAGGGATAGGAATGGGGATGGCTACAGTGGTTGTTGCCTTTGTAGGGTTGGTTGAAGTGAAAAACAGGTTAACGAAAAGGAGGAATAAAAGAGAAGACGCAGATCAAGAGAAATCCGATACAGAGTAGAAGGGGCAAGACAGCAAGGAGTATTTAGCCGGAATTATTTCAAATGTACCTCACAAGATTGGATGTTGATGCGATATAAATGATATGATATACTGAAGTCCATATTATTAGATTTGTGGAGAAATAGGGATAGCCAAGAGAAAAAATATAAAATTAAATTTTGCAGAAAGAAGGCATTTTTATGAAACTTGTAGGAAGCAGAAAATTAACATGGGGAATTTGCAGTATTGGTGTTTTATTAGCAATAGTAAGCGTGTTTTTCTTACCTCAGATTATTCCTGTTCATTTTGCAAATGGGATAGCAGATGATTTTGGAAATAAGGTAGAGATTTTTTTATTTCCTATTTTGTTAATCATAATTACACTTTTGACTGGAAAAGAAAACATTAAATATTTCCTGACACATTCAAAAACATTTTTGACAGATATACAGTATAATTTGATGATAGATGGCGTTCTCGGAATTGTTTTGATTGCAGAAATTTATGTTATTTATGCTTCATTTGTTTAAGTGTTTCAACAAAAAATTCCAGTTTCTATAAAGAGCAAAGGAGAATGGTCATGATTGATATGCAGAATCAAGAGGAAATTCCGATCTTAGAGGATTTTGCGGCATATATTAGAAATCCAGTATTTATGAAATTTTGTTCCGAGATTAAAAAGAAGTACAGGTGCCATGAAAAAATAGAATTTAGCCGTTGTAGTTTAGAACGTGGTTGGAATGTAAAATTTAAAAAGTCTGGGAAAAGCCTGTGTACGATATATCCAAGAGAAGGGTATTTCACAGTGCTGGTTGTGATTGGTTCAAAAGTAAAAGAAGCAGTTGAGAATATTTTATGCGACTGTGCCCCAGAATTAAGAGAACTTTATGAAAAAACAAGATGGGGAAATGGACAAAAATGGCTTATGATTGATTTAGAAGATCAAGGAGAAATGTTTGCGGATGTACTTCAGCTTATTGAAATTCGCAGGGGATAATCAATTTTGGAGTGTGGAACAAGGAGTAAAGACGGAAGACTGCGAGGTAAACGATGAAGACGTATGAAAATAAAGAGGAACTAAAGGCAGAAATCAAGAGGGCTTACGACAAATATATTGCAGAGTTTAAGGATATCCCGGAATCCTTGAAGGACAAACAATGTATGGAGGTAGATCGAACACCTGCAGAAAATCTTGCATATCAGGTTGGGTGGACCGCATTAGTATTGAAATGGGAAAATGATGAACAGGCTGGACTTCCAGTGAAAACACCATCGGATGGTTTTAAGTGGAATCAATTGGGGGAATTGTATCAGTGGTTTACCGATACCTATGCCCATTTATCTCTAAAAGAACTAATGGGCATGCTGGATGATAATATACAGAAAATTTTTACAATGATTGATTCTATGACGGAAGAGGAGCTATTTTTACCACATAAAAGAAAGTGGGCAGATGAAGCTACCAAAACAGCAGTATGGGAAGTTTATAAGTTTATTCATGTAAATACAGTAGCCCCTTTTGGAACATTTCGGACAAAGATTAGGAAGTGGAAGAAGCTTTTACTTTGACACACAGATAGAGTTTTAGAAAATATCGTGCTTTTTTGTGCAAAAGAAAATAAATATATAATGCTATTTGGAGTGCATATTCAGTTTCAGGATATGCACTTTTTTAATAAAATAAAAGAGACAAACATTATTCAGATTCAAAGGGTAAGAAATTGTGATAAATCTATACGGTATGCTTTAATGGTTTTGGAATTTAACTTTTTTATGGTTTCACATGTTTTGAGATATTCGGATATAAAATTTGATAATTGATCCATAATAGGCACCCTCCTTTGTTTTTTTCAATTATGAGTGCCTATATGGAAAATGTCGATTTTATTTTGGGAAAAACTTATTTAAAGTTTCCAGTGTCCCCTTTGCAGAAAATCCCCATAGTATGCTGCTAAGAGCGTTAATAGCAGCCTGCCTCCTTCGGTAGTACGTCCGGTAGGAGATACTGGGAACGTGCTTTTCCAACTCTTCCAGGATTTCCTCTGTATTTTTCAGTTCATGGGGAGACAGAAAGGCGTAATATAATATCCAGTAATATTCTTCCCCATGCTTATGATTTTTCCGGAGCAGATCCACAGAAGAGAGAAGCAGCTTTATCATTTTGTTACTGCGGGCAATGCTTTTTGCCCATTCTTCAATCTGGCTGTCTCCCAGATCTGCTCCTGCAGCATAGATGGAATCTAGAAATTCGTCTACACTGGTGTTGTATTCCAGTTGGAATTGAATTTCCACCTGCCGGACAGCAACCATCAGGCTATAAGTAGAATCCCGGTAACAACGGAGCAGCTTATAGGTATCATGGTACAACGGATTATTTTCTACTTCAGCAGAAACAGGGTGGTGATTTTTCTTTGCCATTATACAACCCCTCCTTTCAACAGAACTTCTGGGATTTCAGCGAAGGCAGGTAAGGTATGCTGCAGAGGCGGAGTATGCCCTGGGACGTTGGTGACGGCGTGATTTTCCGGTTTTAGTTTTAATTCAAACTGATAGGCTGCTTTCCCCCAGGGGCAGATAATACGTAGTGAATATAGATATATACTATCCTTGCAGGCTGATAAAGGAGATAATATATACTTTGTTTTGGGGCATCTACAACAAGAAATGCCTTGTATTTCCAGTATTTCAGCGACTTTGCGAACAATGACTTTGATGTGCGATTCTGGAACGCAGGAGCCTTCCTGTGAAACGATGATTTGTTCGTCAGTAATAGATTCTGAAACGCATTCAGAATTGTTTTTGTCAGGCAAGGTATCTTCGGTTATATGTATTGGCAGTTGCATTTTCATGGCAATTTCCTCCTTATCAATCATGACATCACTGATATTAAACATAACGGACAGATAATTACGCAGATATACCATGCTACCATGTTTCCCGGAATAGGAAATCAGTGTGATCATGTCGGTATCTTCAAGTTTTTTAAGCAGACGGGATACAGAAGATTTCGACTGTTTCCAACGTCTGGCAAGTTCCTGATAACTGAACAAGGGATTTCCAGTCTGATTGCGAAAATATACTACTGGACCGGCATCAGAGCCTTGCACAGATGGATCATTATAGACTGCATGAATCCAAAGATCCAAAAGAGCATCCATTTCTGAACATTTTCCCAGTCCGATTAGTTTATGAACATCTGCGATTGGAAAAAAGAAAAACCCGATGTCTTTTTTGCATGGGTAATTATAGGAAAGGGCAGTATTATCTTTTGGCCAGTCTTTGATCTTGTATTGGATAATCTTATTTTTTTCGTGCAGTGAGTAGGTTAAAAGGTTTTGCTCAACCAGGGTATCCAGTATGGATATGACCTGGTGCTGGAATTTTTGGCGGAAGTGAATCTGTAGTTCTTTAAGAGAACAGATCCATTCGCCAGGAACAACTTTGTAAGTAAGGTGTTCGATGTTCCGATAAGAGGAGCTGTAATTTGCATAAGAACATAAAATGAGAAAATAAAAAAGACAGGAACCTCCGTTGGTACGGATGCTTCTGTCTTTCATAAGGGTTTGTATAAATTCCCGGTAAATCCGGCAGCGTGGAAAATCCACAATTTGTTTTAATTCTAATTGATAATTCACGATAAACCTCCATATAATATTGTAGTTGTAGTAAAATAATTGTAGACGAAAGATACTAAAATGTATATAATATGCCCATAGGGGTGCTAAGTGGCATAGATTTGGCACAGTAAAATACCTGATATGGCATGAAAGCAACATGAAAATTAGGGTGGATATAAGGTGGACAGTTTGGAAAACCTTAGAGTTTTAGAGGGTTCCGAGGTTTTTTTCCGGGGTCTGCAACACCTCTATCACCAGTTCAAATCTGGTTGGCGCCTCTTTTTTATATTCCTCCTTAGCTCAGTCGGTAGAGCATGCGGCTGTTAACCGCAGTGTCGTTGGTTCGAGTCCAACAGGGGGAGTTTTTTGTATTTTAAAATCTGCATAGATGTTTGATATAGATGAAGTTTTTGAGAGGCGGTTCCTGATTGGTCGCTTCTTTTTTTGTATGTTAGTTATGGTAGGTTGTCTATTTTTTCACGCAAACATCAGTAAGGGAATATACTAATAAGAACAAAAAACCAAAGGAAAGCAGTCATATGGCATCGATGGAGCATAGAAAGGCATTTTATCGCACAGAGGGAAAACATTACCGACAGGAAGCGGAGGCAGAAAAGGAGAAGTCCCTGATTTATTCCTATTATCCTAAGGAAACGGTTCTGGCCCAGGCGTTTGTAGAAGATGCATGCGACAGACTGGACTATGAGGGCAGCTTTATCTATGATGAATATCCGGATAAGTGGCAGATAGAGAGAACCTGCCGGGAAATCTGCAGGCAGATGGAAGGCGCAGGAGAACTGGAAGCAATGGAAAGCAGGGGAAAGAGGCAGGAGGGATTCTGGGAGACCCTGACGGGGACTTTGCTGTGCCAGGAAATTTACCGAAGAAGGTGCAGAAGAAATCGCTGCAGAAAACTTTGGTGAAAAAGAGAAAAGAAGTTCTCCAAAACTGTTCTTTTTGGGGTTGCGGATTTCCGCTAAAACTTTTACAATAGTAGTGAATTGCAGGAACTTTAAGAGAATAAGGGGAAATAGAAAAATACAGGGGAAAATTATGACAGATTTAAGAGAATTTTTGAATAAATATGTGAATGTAAATCTCAGACGAGTGATTGTCAGTAATGCCAGAAAAAAAGACGGCATTTCCAAGATACAGGTGCGTCCGATACAGATGAAAAACGGAATTTTTTATCAGGTAACAAGGACGTTAGGGCCTAAAGAAATTCACGAAAATTATGAAAAAGAGGCGTTGGTATCTTATTTATGCTGCCAGATGACAGAAAATTTCCGGCAGCTCCAGCTTGAATCCAGGACTGTACAGGGAACGGTTCTGGTAAGTAAGAAGGGAAGTATGAGAATTACAGTGAAAGAACAAAAAGGGAAGAAGGCCCAGGAGTATCCGCCTATGCTTTCACACAACAGGACGAAGAATTATGTACTGAAAGAGGGAATTCCCGTGCCCTGGCTTGTGGACCTTGGGGTTATGAGCCAGGAGGGAAAGGTGAAAAATTCCAGATATGACAAATTTAAACAGTTAAACCGTTTTCTGGAGTTTATTGAGGATATTCTGCCAAAGCTTCCAAAAGACAGAGAAGTGGAAATTCTGGATTTCGGGTGCGGAAAGTCGTATCTTACGTTTGCAATGTATTACTATTTGAAAGAATTGAAACATTATGATATCCGTGTGACAGGACTGGATTTGAAAGCAGACGTTATCGAAAAATGCGAAGCACTTGCCAGAAAGTACGGTTATGAGAAGCTGCATTTTCAGCAGGGAGACATTGCGTCCTATGAAGACATGCAGAAAGTAGATATGGTGGTTACGCTTCATGCCTGTGATACAGCTACGGATTATGCGCTGGCAAAAGCAGTGCAATGGGGTGCAGCCGTGATTCTTTCTGTACCCTGCTGTCAGCATGAATTAAATGGGCAGATCGATAATGAGATGTTGGCGCCCATTTTGGAATATGGAATTTTAAAAGAGCGTTTTGCAGCGATTCTCACAGATGGCCTGCGGGCACAGATGCTGCAGAGTGCAGGATATGATACACAGATTCTGGAGTTTATTGATATAGAACATACACCGAAGAATCTTTTGATTCGTGCGGTAAAAAATGAGAAAGTAAGAAATGAAAGTACGAAAAAACAGCAAAGGAAGGCATGGGAGAAGTGTATAGAAGAAGTTCATGCAGTGCCTACGCTCCAGAAGCTGTTGTTTGAAACCATAGATTAGGAAGGATTTTAGATGAAAAAACGAATAGCGAGAATTCTGGTACTGATACTTGTTTTTTTATTAGGCGTAGCTGGATTCAGTGGACTGATGAATAGTCAGAACACAGACAATAAGACAGATCTGCAGACAGCAGTCATTCCCTGTATGGCCATGAAAATCGGAAATACGGAGGTAAACCGCATGTACGGATATGCCCAGGATATGGACGAGTCTTACATGAGAGATACGCTGACCCCTGTGGGAACAGATAAAACACTGGCCGTAAGCATTACCCCGTATGGGAGAAAAATCGAAAGTCTGGTGTATGAAATCAGGACTGCAGATGGAAGTAAGGTTGTGGAAAACAATAAGATTAAAAACTTTCAGGAAGAAGCAGACGGAAAACTTACTGCGGAGTTTACTTTGCAGAAATCCATTCTGATGAATCAGGAATACTCTCTGAGTTTTACCTTAAATACAGAGGCCGGAAGCTGGACTTATTATACAAGGCTGATTCAGAGAGCAGGGCTTAGTACGGATAAATATATCGACTTTGTCAACAGTTTTTATACCAAGTCCCTGATGCAGGAGGACAACGGAGATTTGCGGACCTATCTGGAAACGGACAGCAGTATCTCCAACAATAGTTTTAATGATTTGGATATTCATGCCAGCCTGGAAATGGTGACCTGGGGGTCTTTGGCTCCGGAACTGAGCAGACCGGGTATTCCCTCCATTAAGGAAATCAATGAAAATACGGGAAGCGTTTCTATTACCTATTATATTACTGCTGAAAATGAAAACGGCGAAGTGGAGCGGTATCAGGTGGATGAGTTTTACCGTATGCGGTATGACCAGACGAGAGTGCGTCTTCTGGATTTCCAACGCTCGGCCAAAGAAGTGCTGACTACGGAACAGAATATTGTATCAGAAGGTCAGCTGAATCTTGGAGTTACCGGAAAAGATATTCAGTATCTGTCTGACAGCGCAGGGAAAATTGTGGCATTTGTGCAGCAGGGAGATTTGTGGTCTTACAATCTGGAAACCAATAAACTCACCAGGGTATTCAGTTTTCGGGATGTAGGAAGCAATGATGAGCGCAATGACTATTCACAGCATGATATTGATTTGGTTCGGGTCAGCAAGAACGGAGATATTGATTTTGTGCTTTATGGGTATATGAATCGTGGAGAGCACGAGGGCTGTGTAGGAGCAGCTGTTTATCACTATTCATCTGAACAGAATGTGATTGAGGAAAAATTTTTCCTGTCTTCCTCAAAATCTTTTGAATTTTTGCAGCAGGAAATTCAGGATTTTTCTTATATCAGCAAAGACGGACATTTTTATGTGCTGTTAGGCGGACAGTTGTATGACATTCAGATGGAAGATAAGAGTTATACTGTGATGCAGAAGGATATTGATAAAGAATGTTTCAAAGTTTCAGAAAATCAGCGGTATGCGGCCTGGATGGAAGGTATGGATAAGAATAATACGACGGTCATTACGCTTCTGGATATGGAGAAAAATATGAAACAGGAGATAAAAGCAGAGGACGGTACGAAAATACGGCTGTTTGGCTTTATTAACAATGATGTCGTTTATGGTGTGGCAAAAGATGGCGACATTAAGCAGAACAGTGCAGGAGAAACGGATTTTGCCATGACGGAAATTCGTATTCAGAATTCAAAAGGAGAGGTTAAGAAAACTTATCAGCAGGACGGATATTATATTATGGACGTTATCTTCCAGGACAACCTTCTGGAACTGGAGAGAGCCCAGAAGCAGGGAGATACCTATCAGAAGGTCAGTAACGGACAGATTTTGAATAATGTGAAGGACAAGCAGGATGAAACCTTTTCTGTGGTAATGCTGTCTACTGTACGTCAGGCCGCTGTTATGGGACTGCAGTTCACAGGCGGCAGCAGCCAGGAACCGTTGATTATGGAAGCAAAATTTACAGAACTTTCCGAAGATGATGTGCTGGATATGAAAAATGAGACGAAGGTCGGGGAAGAATATTATGTGTATGCCATGGGAAAACTATGGGGGATTTACGAAAGTGCTGCAGAGGCAGTAAAAGCGGCGGATGAGCAGGCTGGTGTGGTATTGAACAGCAGTCAGCAGTACCTCTGGGAGAGAAGGAATACAGCGGCAAAAGCCAGCATTGCTCTGGAGGATATTCCGGATGCGGTGAAGAACGCGCCCCTTGATGTCAGTCAGCTAAAGGACGACTTAAAAGGAGAAGGAACGGTTGTGAATCTCACAGGATGTACGCTGGAGCAGGTTTTATATGAAGTTGGCGTACAGCGTCCGGTCATTGTAAAGAGTAAGGACGGACAGGCGCGGGTGATTGTAGGATTTGACAGTTATAATACCACGCTGTATAATCCACAGACCCAGGAGACTGAACTTATGGGACTGCAGGACAGTACCAAGGCTTTTGAAGAAAACGGAAATGTATTTATCTGTTATGTAGAAAATATTGGAGAATAATTGCAGAAAGGAAAAAAACTATGGACGAAAGAATTAAAAAACTGGCAAAGGTGCTGGTACATCATTCCTGCCGTGTGCAGCAGGGGGAAAAGGTATACATCAATTATACCGGGTATGAAACCACAGCTTTGGCAAGACAGATTATCAAGGAGGTTTATGAGGCAGGAGGCCTGCCTTTCCCTCACTTTATTGACCCGCAGGTGGACAGAGAAATGCTGCTGCACTGCACAAAAGAACAGTTAGAACTTATGGCTGAAATTGACGGAAAAGAGATGGCGGAAATGGATTGCTATATCGGTATCCGGGGAGGGGCAAATGTCTCTGAAAAAGCAGATGTTCCGGCAGAGAAGATGAATCTTTTCGAGCAGTATTACAGCACTCCGGTGCACGGGGATATCCGTGTGCCAAAGACAAAATGGGTAGTGCTCAGATACCCAAACGCTTCTATGGCTCAGCTCTCCAATACCAGCCAGGAAGCTTTTGAAGATTTCTATTTTGATGTGTGTACACTGGATTACAATAAGATGGCAAAAGCCATGGAATCTCTTGTAAAATACATGGAAAAAACGGATAAAGTGCGCATTACGGCTCCGGGAACGGATTTGACTTTCTCCATTAAAGATGTGCCTGTTATTCCCTGCAGCGGCGAGTGCAATATCCCGGACGGAGAAGTATTTACAGCCCCGGTGAGAAACTCTATCAATGGTACGCTGTGCTATAATACACCGTCTGCATTCCAGGGATTTACTTATGAGAACATCTGTCTGGAATTTAAAGATGGTAAAATTGTGAAGGCTACGGCAAATGATACAGAGAGAATCAATAAAGTATTTGATATTGACGAAGGGGCAAGATATGTAGGCGAATTTGCTATTGGGGTGAATCCCTATGTGCTGCACCCAATGAAGGATACACTTTTCGATGAGAAAATCCAGGGTTCTATCCACATTACACCGGGAAGATGTTACGATGAGGCGCCCAACGGAAACGATTCTGCCATTCACTGGGATTTGGTGCTGATACAGAGACCGGAATACGGCGGCGGCGAGATTTATTTTGATGATGTGCTGGTGAGAAAAGACGGCAGATTTGTAGTACCGGAACTGGAAGGACTGAATCCGGAGAATTTGAAATGAAAATTGCCTTATTGCTGAAAGAACATTACAGGGAACACGCTGTACAGTGGCAGAATAGTCTTTTGCCAAAAGTGCAGACTGAATTTGTTTCCTACAGCACCTTTGAGGAATTGGAGGAATGTTTCTACGAATTAAAAGACCGGGTGGACGGAATTTATGTCAGTGGAATCATGCCTTACCATGCGCTTGAACTTCTTATATCCGAGGAAGACCAGGTGTGTCTGGCTTATTCTCCTATAGATATGGAAAACACTTACCGGATTTTGCTGCAGAAAATGGTGGAATCCGGAGTGCACAGCCTTTCCAGAATCGGAATGGATTTTCTGAGAGGAAATGCAGATTTGGAAAATCTTATTCGTACAGAGAAATTTTCCCAGGCCGTGCATGAATACGAAAAGAAATGGGAAAAAATGAAAACTGTGGAAGAGATTGACGAAGAAGAACAGGCTATCTGCCAATACTATAGAGAACAGTGCCGTAAGAACCGGTTTGATATGGTGATTACTTACTTTCATTCTGTGGCAGAAAGCTTACAGGAATTTGATGTAGAGTGTTTCTATGTATATCCCAGTGTACAGGCTTTCTTGCAGATTATGGAAGGGTTGCAGAAAAATATTTCTTTAAAGTCTATGAAAAAGAAAATACCGGCCGTGATATACATTGATTTGGATGAGGCAGACAGGAAAAGCCCGGATATCCGAAAGGCTATGGAACAATTCAATAAAAAGCATTTGAATCAGATGATGCTAAAGGAAAACTACGCAGGTCTGGAATATATTACCGATTATGCATTTCTGCGAAAAATCACAGAGGGATTTTCAAAATGCAGAATTGGCGCCTGGCTGCAGGAGCAGATAGGTTTTACGGGGGCCGTAGGATATGGATTCGGAAATAATTTGTCTCAGGCCAGACTAAATGCCATAGACGCGTCTCATTACGGGAGAAACATCAAGGGAAATGGCTGCGCCAGTGTGTTAATTGACGGGGAAGAAAACCTGATTGTTTTGAAAAAGGGCAGTACAGAACAGCCCATTAATGTTTCAGAAGGGTATATCAGTGAAATTGCCAATCGGGTAAAGTTGTCTTCTGAGACGATTCTGAAGGTTATCGGCGTTATGCAAACGTATGGAACAGCAGAAATCACATCACAGGAACTCATGGATGCCCTGCATATTTCTCTTCGGACGGCCAATAAGTTTCTTTCTAATCTGGAAAAAAACGGATATGCCCAAGTGGCGGGCTTGAAAAGAAGCGGAAACAAAGGGCGGCCTGTAAATGTATACCGGATTTTAATGAATTATGAAAATTAAAAATGCCGCATGCAGTGCATAGGGAGAGAATACAGAAATCCTTCCTATGGACGGCATGCGGCTTTTTATTGCCTTACCAAATGCAGGTTGCAATGGCGATTAAAACTCCCTGGGTTACAAGCAGTATGAGGAAAAGGGGAACAATAAATTTCCACCATTTATCCATTTTTACCCCGGCGATACCACACATAATCGGTGTCATGGCAGTTGGCCAGATAATATTGGAGAGACCGTCACCAAACTGGAATGCCAGGACTGCTACCTGTCTGGAAATACCGCATAAGTCGGCCAGAGGGGCCATAATCGGCATACTGGTTACTGCCTGTCCGGAATCGGCAAAGCTGCGGGCCACCTTTTTTGCAATGATATTGGGACCCCATCCCATAATAAGGGAACTGATAATTCCCATAATAAGGAAAACACCGCTCAAGTCTTCAAAGTACCAGCCTTTCATCTTTGTACCCCAGACAATAACGGCAATGCCTGCAGCCAGAACGCCCAGAACCAGTTTCTCCCGGATACCGAAGGGGTGCTTTTCGATTTCTTCCGGATTCATGGTCAGATGGTCAAAACTATCACCATGCACAAGACTTTTGGCAGGGTCTGCCTGGACTTTCAGCGCATATCGTATGGTAAAGGCAGAAGCTACGACAATCATGGTCAGATGACAGACGAGACGGAAAGGAATTCCAGACATCTGCGGAAGTCCGGCAATACTCTGAGCCATACCTACGGTAAAAGGATTCATCACAGCGCCGCTGTATCCCAGACCGGTTCCAAGAGCTACAATGGCCAGACCTACCACAGCGTCATATCCCAGGGCAATGGCAATTCCCACAAAAATCGGAATAAAAGGAAAGGCTTCTTCAAATACGCCAATAGTGGAAGAAGCACAGCCCAGCACCAGAATGAAAATCGGAATAATGACAGCACGGGTTTTTCCTTTTAATACTTTCAAAAGTCCTGCCACCAGTCCGTTGAAAGCGCCGGTGGAGATAATCAATCCAATGGCAGCGTAGGCAATAAAGACGAAGAAAATAACGTCAGCGCCATTTAACATACCATTGTAAATCGCTTTTATAGAGTCAAAGAGTCCAACAGGGGAAGACTCTACGGTATGATACGTTCCCGGCACTACTACTTCGGTGCCTGCTTCATTTACTGCGCGTTCAAATTCTCCGGCCGGGAGAAGCCAGGTAGCGATAGCGCATACAAGAATAATGGCAGAGAGCAGAACAAAAATATGGGGCAGTTCAAATTTTTTCTTTTGCTTTGTTTCAGAAATTTTCTTCATAGCATAACCTCCGTTTCTACTTTTCCGTTTTTTTCTTTAATTCCTGTTTCCAGACTTCCTGTATGTTTTCCCGGAAGTTCTGATCTTCAAATACCTTCAGCACCAGTGCAGAGAGGATTTCGGCGCCGTTTGCCAGAGCTTCGTAAGCGGGAGGCTTTTGGGTAGCTTCCCGGAAAGCAGAAGTGTGCAGGGCCAGATTTTCCTCTGTGATAGAGAGCAGAGGCTGGATGGAAGGACAGTGATAGCTGACATTGCCCATATCAGAGGAACCGGTAGCCGGCTGAACGGGACCGGAGCACAGACCGAATTCTTTAAAATAATCGGTGACCGTATCTTCCAGAAGGGGGATACGAACCATATCGTAGAAATCGGAAAGTCCAAAGCTTAAAGAAACTGTGCAGTCCAGCGCCATAGCTGCGGCATTGGCACATTTTTTTATCATTTCGTCCACTTCCTCCAGACGGGACAGAGAAGCGGTACGGAATTCCATACGGATTTTGGCATAATCGGGGATGATATTAGGAGCCTTACCTCCGTCTAAAATGACGGCATTCACATGAACATCAGGGGTAAAACATTCCCTTCGGGCGTCAATCAGGTCTAAAAACTTTCTGGCAGCAGCCAGAGCGCTCTTTCCGCGCCAGGGTGCGGCTACGGCATGAGAGGTTTCACCGTGAAATTCTGCAACATAGCAGCGCAGGCTGAGAACGTCCATGTTGGGAAGGGAAGTACCGCCTGCCCAACTGTGCATCATAACGGCCAGAGCCATGTTATCAAAGATACCCTGAGAAGCCATGCCGATTTTTGCGCCGTTTTCCTCTTCAGCAGGGGTTCCAATCACATACAGTTTGCCGCGAAACTGGTCTTTCAACTCCATGAGAGACATGCCAGTAAGAACAGAAAGCGCGCCGTGCAGGTTGTGTCCGCAGCCGTGTCCGATTTCCGGCAGAGCGTCATATTCCGTTAAGAGGGCCACAGACGGACCGTCTCCATTGTCCAGACAGGCGCAAAAGGCAGTATCATATCCGGCATAAGGGCAGGTGACGTCAAAACCGGACTGTGCAAGGAGTTCTGCGATTTTGCGGCTGGATTCATATTCTTCATAGGACAGTTCCGGGTGTCTGGCTAAAGATTCGCTTAAGGACCGGGCTTCGGGCAAATGCTGCAAGACAGCAGACCGGATTTGTTGTTTTCGTGTTGTTTCCATAAAAATCCCCTTTCTCTGAATAATAAAATACCGAATTGCGAGTGCGCTTTGCTAAAGCATGAAATATTTAAAGCACACTTAAAGCATTGCATGGGTCAATGGTAGCATATGTGCATAGAAAAAACAAGCTATAATATTTACAATTGTTGAAAATAACGGTAAATATAAAAAAGATATGTGGATATTGTATTAAAAGTAGTAAGAAGAGGAAAAATGTCATAAAAATTGTATGAAAAATCAAAAAAGAGAAGAGAAAAATAAGACGGTACAGAGAAGAAAAACAGGATATGGGATACAGGAGGTTTGCTATGGACGAAAATATCCAAGTTTAGCCTTGCACACAGCAAAACAATGGGATATACTGTAAAGAAGTCCATTGAAATATCAGACAGATGACCATATGGGAAGGAGATAGAGCTAATGCAGTTAACAACAGTAAAAGAGATTTACAAAAGTACAGAGCAGTATCTGGACAAGGAAGTGACCGTGGGCGGCTGGGTCAGAAGTGTTCGTGATTCCAAGACCTTTGGCTTCATTGTCCTTCATGACGGAAGTTTTTTTGAAACTCTGCAGGTGGTATACCATGATACCATGAGCAATTTCCAGGAGATTTCCAAATTAAACGTAGGTGCAGCCATTGTGGTAAAAGGAACTTTGGTAGCTACACCTCAGGCTAAACAGCCGTTTGAAATTCAGGCAACAGAAATCAGTGTGGAGGGGGATTCTGCAGCTGATTACCCGCTTCAGAAGAAACGCCATTCCATGGAATATCTGAGAACGATTTCTCATCTGCGTCCCAGAACCAATACATTCCAGGCCGTGTTCCGTGTGCGTTCCCTGATTGCCTTTGCCATTCATCAGTTCTTCCAGGAGAGAGGATTTGTCTATGTACACACTCCTCTGATTACAGGAAGTGACTGCGAAGGGGCCGGAGAAATGTTCCAGGTTACCACCATGGATTTAAATGATATTCCGAAGACCGAAGACGGAAAAGTAGATTTCTCTCAGGATTTCTTCCGCAAACCTACCAACCTCACGGTAAGCGGTCAGTTAAACGGGGAAACTTATGCACAGGCTTTCCGCAACATTTATACTTTCGGACCGACTTTCCGTGCAGAAAACTCCAATACTACACGCCATGCGGCAGAGTTCTGGATGATTGAGCCGGAAATGGCTTTTGCAGATTTAGACGATAACATGGCGCTGGCTGAGGATATGCTGAAATACGTTATCCGCTATGTACTGGAAAACGCACCGGAAGAAATGAACTTCTTCAATTCCTTTATTGACAAGGGACTTCTGGACAGACTGAACCATGTGTTAAACTCTGAATTTGGCCATGTAACTTATACAGAAGCCATTGAAATTCTGGAAAAAGCAAACGATAAGTTTGATTACAAAGTATACTGGGGCTGTGATTTACAGACTGAGCATGAGAGATATCTGACTGAGCAGGTATACAAACGTCCTGTTTTCGTTACCGATTATCCAAAGGAGATTAAGGCTTTCTACATGAAGCTGAACGAAGACGGAAAGACGGTTGCGGCTATGGACTGTCTGGTTCCGGGAATCGGAGAAATTATCGGCGGAAGCCAGAGAGAAGATTCCTACGAAAAACTTTGTGCGAGAATGGATGAACTGGGACTGAACAAGGAGGACTATGACTTTTACTTAGACCTTCGTAAATACGGTTCCACCCGCCATTCCGGATATGGATTGGGATTTGAAAGATGCGTGATGTATCTCACCGGTATGCAGAACATCCGTGACGTCATTCCATTCCCAAGAACTGTAAATAACTGTGAATTATAAAAAAGGAGTATTATGAAATTTTTCCATATAGCAGATGTGCATCTGGGGGCAGAGCCGGACAAAGGGTATGGCTGGAGTGCGGACAGAAGCCGGGAAATCTGGGAAAGTTTTCGATACGCAGTGCAGCAGGCCGGCAGAGAACATGCCGGTCTGTTTCTCGTTGCAGGAGATTTATTCCACAGGCAGCCCCTGACAGGAGAACTGAAAGAAGTGAATGCCCTTTTTGCGTCCATACCGGACACAAAAGTAGTGCTGATTGCGGGAAATCATGACTATATCAAGGGAAAACCCATGAAAGAGAGAATCCAGTGGGCGCCTAATGTATTCTGGCTGGAAAATGAAGAAATGGAAGTTGTAGAATTTGCCGACCTCGGTGTGCGGGTTTATGGTTTCAGCTATCACAGCCGGGAAATTCGGGAGCCCCGCTATGAGCAGTTAAGGCCGAAAGATAATGTTTGCAAAAACATTCTTCTGGCACATGGCGGAGACGAAAAACATGTTCCCATCAGCCGCGATACCTTTCTGGGAACAAAATTCGATTATGTGGCTTTGGGGCACATTCACAAACCGCAGATATTGGAAAAAGACCGGGCAGTCTACGCAGGTTCTTTGGAACCGCTGGATAAAAATGAAACAGGTCCTCACGGATATATGAAGGGAGAACTGACTTCCCAGGGGACCTCCATTACCTTTGTACCCTGTTCCCATCGGGAATACAAGCGAATCAAGATACAGGTAAAAGAGCAGACTACCCAGTTTTCTCTGGAAGACACTCTGGAAAAAGCCATACAGGAACGGGGAGTGCAGCACTTGTACTGCGTGACTTTAGAAGGAAACAGGGCTTTTGGAACGGAATTTCTTCCGGACAGGCTGTATCCGTTGGGAAATGTGCGGGAAATTCAGGATAATACCCGTCTGGCTTATTCTGTAGATACATTAAAGGAAAAATACAAGGGCAGCATACTGGAAACTTATATCCGGCTTCTGGAAGAAGAAGATACAGAAGAATGGAAAAAGGCATTGGGTTACGGTGTGGAAGCACTTTTGGAATCCGGGGAGGAAATGCCATGATTTTAAATAAATTGCTGCTGAAAAGTTTTGGGAAATTTCAAAACCGGGAAATTGTTCTGAAGGAAGGTATCAATGTTGTGTATGGAGAGAATGAAAGCGGAAAATCCACCATGCATACCTTTCTTCGTGCCATGTTCTTTGGTTTGCGCAGAATGAGGGGGAAGGCTTCCCGGACAGACACTTACACCCGTTATAAACCATGGGGAGAGAACGCCCGGTATGAGGGGATTCTCTGGTTTACCTGCGGAGAGAAACGATTTCGGCTGGAGAGAGATTTTTCTGTACCCCAGTCCCCGGCAACACTTTTCTGCGAGACGGATGGGGAACTTTTGTCTGTTGCAGATGGGGATTTGGATATGCTGCTGGGCAATATATCAGAGACAGTGTTTCAAAACACGGTGTTTGTTCCCCAGGCAAAAAGCCGGACCGAGGAAGGCTTATATACGGAACTCAGAGACTATCTGGCAGATTTTCAGGGAACCGGAGATATCCGTTTTAACCTGGAAGGCGCAGAGGAAATTTTAAAAGGCAGGAAAAAGTTCTGGGAACAGAAGGAAAAAGAAGAACAGCAAAAGAAAGAACAGGAAGAAACCAGAATCCGCTATAAAATACAACATGAGCAGGCGGAAATGGAAAATCTGGAAGAGAATCTGAAAAGTCTGGAAAAAAACAGCGGTATGTTAAAGGGACAGACGGCAAAATTGGAGAGAGCGGAGCGAGAAGCAGAAAAGCAGAAAGAAAGCAGCAGGAGATTTCAGACAGTCTGGCGAATTTGGACGGTTTTTCTGGCTGTAATTGCCATGCTGGGAATTGGAAACAGGATTTCTTTTGCTGTCATGGCTTTTCTGCTCTGTCTTCTTCTGGCAGCAGGAGCAGGACTCTGGTTTTATGAGAAGCGGCAGACCTTTACGGAAGATGCTGGGAGAGAGGATGCTGAAAATTATGCGCGTATTCGGGAACGGCAAAAAGTTCTTCTGGAAAGTCAGCGGGAGAGAGTAACGAGGCTGGAGAATCTGGAAGAAGAATATCGGGAACTGCGGCGGAACAATGAAGCGCTTCTTCGTATTCGGAAAGAAATCCGAAGCATAACCCTGGCCATGCAGAAACTCCAGGAAGCGGCAAAACGGATGCAGGGATTTACCGGAGGAATTCTGACCCGGAAAATGTCAGAAGCAATCAGCGGCATTACCGGGGGAAAATATAGACAGGTTGTATTGGACAAAAATTTTCAGATTTACCTGGATACGGAGGAAACATGTCTGGAACTTCATCAGGTCAGCTATGGGACAGCAGAGCAGGTATATCTGTCTCTTCGCATGGCCTGCCGGGAAATTTTATGCCGGGAGGAGGAACTTCCTCTGGTGCTGGACGAGACTTTCGCCATGTACGATCGTAGACGCCTTTTAGAAACCTTGAAATATATCAGTCAACGAAATTCTCAAGTGATTCTTTTTAGCTGTAATAAAAGGGAAATAGAGATTTTGGAAGAGGCCGGGATACCGTTTCATTGTATAGAACTTTAATACGTATTACATGGGGCTTCAGAACATAAGGTGAATATTCCCAAACCACAGTTCTCAGCATATACTATAAAAACATTGTGAATGCATAAGGGATGCAGAGAAATGAAAGAGTATGTATCCACATCATTGGAAACCCATTTGTTTTTTGGAAGAATTATGAAAGAACACGCGCTGTTTCTTCTGGCTGCTTTTCCGGCAGGAGAAACGGAATATAAAAGCAAAGCAGACTGCTTCCGCGAACAATTTGAAAAAGTACTGGAGCAGACCGTACACCTGGCAGACGGAATGGTAAGCGAAGAGGTTTTAGATTCCGGGGAAGTGTTCACGGAATTTACGGAAATGGCAGAGCGGCATACCAGGAAACTGACTCAGATTCCCATTGATATCCGTATTACCCAGGCAGAAAAGAAACTGCGGGCAGGCTGCGGAAACTGTCCGGACAGGAGAATGACACAGCAGATACAGTGTTTGAACCGGAAAGTTCTTCATCTGTTAAATGGTTTGATTGCGTTTAAAAAGAAAATATTGCAGGAGGTTCTTGCTTGTAATCTGTATACGGCAAATTATCCGCTGCTCATTGAACATATTATCCGGGAGGCAAAATTATACCGGCAGACCATTACAGCGCTGGAACAAAAGGGGTGTATGATGTCCCAGGATTTAAAAGCTGCAGAGCAATTTTGGAATCAGATTATGATGGAGCATGCGTTGTTTATCCGCGGGCTGCTTGACCCCACAGAATGTGAACTGATAGAAAAGGCAGATGCTTTTGCCGGGGATTACTGCAGTCTGCTGGAAATGGCAAGAAAGCAGGATTGCCGGACTGTGGTTCAACTGACGGGAAAAACACTGGAAACAACGGAGAAGTACCGTGATTTTAAAGCAGCAGGTGCAAAAGGAATTACGGGCTGTAGTATACGTTCCGTAATCCTTCCTCTGTTGGCAGACCATGTCCTTCGGGAAGCAAATCATTATCTCCGTATTCTGGAAGAAGAGGGGTAAAAGAGGGCAGGTAACTCCCTATTGTTCCTATGTTCTTTTTGTGCTACAATCAAACCACAAAAGAGGAAAGCACAGTACGAGAAGGAATATGCCCATGGGATTACTGGATTATTTTTGGGGAGCGAGGAAAAAAACAAAGGCGAATGTGAAAAAAGAGGTTTCCGGCAAATGCCAGGAACTTTTGCAGTGGAGCGGGTATTGGAATCAGCTTGTGGATGCAGACCACTATATTTCACGCAAAGAGTATCAGGCAGAACTTCAGCAGTATACGGAAACTATGAGATTTTTTCATTCTCTGGACGAAAACGATATTCTGGAGGATTATTGCGCAAAAAACGGGTTTGATGCCAGCCAGGCCAGAGACTTGTATCACAAATATGAGCAGGCAGATAAGCTTGTGGAAGCAGCAAACGAGGCATATCTTGCAGCCCGGCTCATAGAAGAGAAAGAATATCTGGATCATATTCTGAAGGATGTAGACCCGGTGATTCGTCTGGATGATGACCAACGGCGGGTTGTTCTTTCAGACGAGGATTACAGTCTGGTGGTGGCCGGAGCCGGGGCGGGAAAAACAACGACGGTTGCGGCAAAGGTAAAATATCTGGTGGAAAAGCAGGGAATCGACCCCAGCCAGATTCTCATTATTTCCTTTACCAACAAAGCGGTGAAGGAATTGCGGGATAAAATTAATGAGAATCTGCAGATTCCCTGTCCCATCGCGACTTTTCATTCCACGGGGAATGCGATTCTGCATAAAAATAATCCCGAGCAGCTCAACATTGTGGATGGAAGTAAACTCTACTATTGTGTGCAGAATTATTTCAGAGAGAAAATTCTAAGGGATCCAAGTGTGGTGGACAGTCTGATTCTATTTTTCGCCTCTTATTTTGATGCTCCTTACGAAGGGGATGATATCAATCACTTCTTTCATCACATGGCCAATGCCAATTATGCGACTATGCGGAGTGAATTGAACGATTTCAAGGAAGAGATTATTGACAGAAGGAGCAAAAAGAAAACTACCATTCAGAATGAAACGGTGCGTTCCATTCAGGAAGTAGAGATTGCAAATTTTCTGTATTTAAACAGCATAGATTACGTTTATGAACCGATTTATAAATACAATATTTCCATGGCGAAAAAGCCCTATACGCCGGATTTTATGATAAAACAGGGGGAGCATATTGCTTATCTTGAACACTTTGGCATTACGGAAGACGGAAAGAACTTTCTGTATGACAAAGAAGAACTGGAAGCGTATAAGAAAGCGATTAACGATAAAGTTCTTTTGCACCGGAAACATCACACAGAACTTCTTTATACCTTTTCGTCTTTCCGGGACGGCAGAAGTATTTTCCAGCATTTGGAAGAAAGCCTTGTGCAGCATGGTTTTACGTTAAAGCGGCGTCCAAATGAAGAAATTGTCAGGAAGCTGGTGGACTCGGAGGAAAATAAATACATCCGCCGTCTTGTGTTTCTGGTGACGAACTTTATCAGAAATTTTAAAACCAACGGGTATGATGAAAGGGATTTCGACAGACTGGCTCTGACAACGGAAAATGTAAGAACAAAGTTATTTCTGGACATTACCCATGCCTGTTTTTTGGAATACAAGAAATTTCTGGTTGAAAATCATGCCGTGGACTTTGAGGATATGATTAACGAGTCTGTGCGGGTTCTCACCGAAGTAAAGGACATGAAGCAGAAACTGGATTTCAAATATTTGATTGTAGATGAATATCAGGATATTTCCAGGCAGAGATTTGATTTGGTGCAGGCTTTTTCAGAAGTAGCGGATGCCAAAATTATGGCTGTGGGAGATGACTGGCAGTCTATCTATGCATTCAGCGGTTCAGACATTACCTTATTTACTCAATTTGAGGAGAAAATGGGTTATGCAAAGCTGATGAAAATTGTAAGGACGTATCGAAATTCTCAGGAAGTCATTGATATTGCGGGGAATTTTATTCAGAAAAATACGTCACAAATCAGAAAGTCTTTGATTTCGCCAAAACATATGGAAGAACCGGTTATTATTTATACTTATGACAGCCGGGCAAAGGACCCTAAGGCAGACCGCAGAAGCGGGGCAGCCTATGGGGTAGCTTATGCGGTTCAGACGGCCCTGGAACAGATTATGAAGTATGAGCAGCAGGAGGAGAAGAAAGACAAGAAATCCAGTATTTTGCTGTTGGGAAGATTTAATTTTGATGGGGACAGGCTGGCCAGGACGGGACTTTTCGAGTACATCAGCAGAGGATCGAAGGTGAAATCTGTCAAATATCCGGATTTGGATATTACCTTTATGACCGCGCATGCTTCAAAAGGTCTGGGATATGACAATGTCATTGTCATAAACGGACGTAATGAAACGTATGGATTTCCAGCCAAAATTGAAGACGACCCGGTACTGTCCCTGGTAATCAGAGAAGACCGGAGTATGCAGTATGCAGAGGAGAGAAGACTTTTTTATGTAGCTATGACCAGAACGAAGAACCGGGTATATTTCATTGCACCGGAACAGAATCCTTCGGAGTTTTTACTGGAAATCAAACGGGAGTATAAAAATGTCTTTCTGCGGGGGAAATGGTCGGAAGAAAAGCCGGAGATATCCGGCAAATATAAATGTCCAATCTGTGGATTTCCTCTTCAGCTGAAATATAAGCCTGCCTATGGACTGCGCCTGTATATCTGCACCAACGAACCGGAAATCTGCAGTTTTATGACCAGCAATCTTCGCGGAAAAAAACTTTCGATTATGAAGTGCCCCGATTGCCAGGATGGTTATCTGGTGGTGAAAACTCCAAAAAATCAGAGCCAGTGCTTCCTTGGCTGTACCAATTATAAAGTCAACGGTCAGGGGTGCAACAAGACGATTTCCATGCGGGAATATTATAAAATGATGGAATATCCTCTGTCGGAATTGGAAGGGACGGCTCATGAAAAGATGGCATCTGCCCAACCGAGACCAGGAGATAACTGGGAACAGGATATTATGGAGATTACCAAAAACAAGAAGGTGGACGAGTCCGGGTATCCTGTGTATAAGGACCACAATATTCTGGAAATTGCAGGAACTGTGCTGCAGTGTCTGGTTCATATCAGTGAAAAGAAATTTTACGGTGAAACCATACTCATCGGAAGCTTATGCGGTTCTTCGGATAAGAGAATTCTTCAGGACGGGCTGGAAAAATTGCCGGAATACGGGAAGCTTTCTTATCTGGGCCGAAGCAATGTCCGGAAAGTAGTGGACTGGCTTTTGGAGCAGCATTATATACTGGAAACAAAGGGAGCCAATCCGGTTCTGCATATTACCAATGAGGGACTGCATTATAAAGAGCATATGACGCCGGGGAAGATGAAAGGGCTTTTGAAGGTGCTGGATGAGGGATCATTCATTTGAGCTTTTAGTTTAGAAGATAGGTCTGTTCAAAATAAACCAATCAGAAAAAATCTCTGTACATTTTCTGCCCTCCATGCTATCATAAACAAAGAAATACCCATACAGCAGGCAGTTTGACAGGTCTGTAAATACAATTTGTACAGAGGGAAAAAATATGGAAATTCAGGAAAAGATGAGAAAGCCGATGTTGGAGGCGAAATATCTGAATGTGGAAAATACAGACAGATATCGCCCTATCATCCGGCTTTTTTATTTAAAATATGAAAAACTGAAATACTGGCTTTATCAGGAAGAGGTTTTTGAAGAATTAAAAGAAGACCCGTATTTTGCGGATTATACCATGGAACAGTGCCAGCAGGACCTTACAGCCCTGGCCTCCTGGGGAAACCTGGTTACCATTCAGGATACCAGAAAGGTGACGACCATTGAAGAGTTCAAGAATAAAAAGTTCCGGTACCAGTTGTCGGAGACAGCCGTGGAAATCGAGCGTATGGTCATACGAATCGAAAATCTGTTTATTGAAGGCTCTTCACTGGAGCCGACTCTGTTGGAGCGGATTCGGATCAATCTGGGAAAACTGGAAGAAATGTCTGTAAAAGAGGATGAAAAACTGCATGCCTGGTGGAACGATTTGAACAATGATTTCATTCGGTTAAACCAGAACTATCAGGATTATATGCGGGAACTGAACAGTGTAAAAGCAGAAGAGATGATGAAAACCAGGGAGTTTCTTTTATTCAAGGACCGCTTAATGGAATATCTGAGTTCCTTTGTGAAAAGCCTGCAGGTGAACGTGGCGGCTATTGAACAGGAACTGCGGAAGGTGCAGGAAGAAACGGTGAAGGATATTCTGAAGAAAGTCACTGCTTATGAGCTTTCCATTCCTCGTATGGATGTGGAAATTGATGAACAGATGATTTACGAAAAAATGAGCGGCCGCTGGGAAAGTATGGTGGAATGGTTTGCAGGAAAAGACGGACAGGAATCGGAAGCCGGGAAGGTGTTTGATACCACCAACGAGATTATTCGGAAAATTACCCGCTATGCAACCCGCATCAGCGAGATGAGCAATCAGGGTTCCAACCGGCGGGAGGAATATAAAAAGGTGGCACAAATGTTCGCAAAATGCAGGGATCTTTCTGAGGCGCATCGGCTGGCAGCAGTGGTTTTTGGCGTGGAAAAACCACTGCATTTAAAGGGCGAAATGCCCAGGGAAACAGATAGTATTAACAGCGGTGTGTATGAAGAGAATCCTCATGTAGTTACGGTAACTCCAAGAGTTCGCACCTATCGGGAAAAGGCGAAAAGAAGTGGGATTATAGACCGCTCAGAAGAGAAAGAAGCCATGCGTAAGGCTGAGATACAGAGGCTGGAAAAGGAACGGAAATTATTAAGAAGTTACATCAAAAACGGCCGGCTGGAGTTTGCAAATCTTCCGGTGATTGAGCCTTATGTGCGGGATATGTTTCTTCTGTGGATGTCTAAGGCCCTGGAGAAGAAAAACCACAGAGCTAAGACAGAAGACGGTCAGATTTACTATATTGAACAGACCGATACCAAGGAATACTGTACATTAAAATGCACAGACGGAGAGTTTCAAATGCCTTGTTATACCATGGTATTTGAAGAAAGGGAACAGGAAATATGAAGGTACTGGAAGTGTTGCTGAACCGCAGATGGATTCTGAAATCCAGGGAGCGGGAATTGTATTATCAGGTAAAAGAAGCACTGGCATCCGGAGAGGAAAAGAAGTTTTTAAGAGAAAAGCTGGGGTATCAGGTGCTGATCAATCCCTATATGATTAAGGTGGAAAAACTGCCGGCAGTTCCGGAAAACTGGATGGGAATCTCAGACTTTCGTGACCCCATTGAGTATGTATTTTTCTGCCTGGTTCTCATGTTTCTGGAGGATAAAGAAGCAGAGGAGCAGTTTGTGCTTTCGGAACTGACGGAATATGTGCAGAGTCAGTATGAGAAGGAGCAGATTGACTGGACCATTTACCGCTACCGCCGCCATATGATAAAGGTGATGAAATACTGTGTGGCTTGCGGTATTCTGGATGTAAATGACGGAAGTGAAGAGGGATTTGCAAAGGATGATACCAGTGAAGTCTTGTATGAAAATACAGGTGTTTCCCGGTATTTTATGAAGAATTTTACCCAGGACATTATGGGATATACAGCGCCAAAAGACTTTGAAAAAGAAGAGTGGATTGACTTAAACGAGGACCGGGGAATTGTCCGCAGACAAAGAGTTTACCGAAGACTTCTGATGCCCATGGGCATGTACAAAGACACAGATACAGAAGAAGATTTTGCCTATGTGCGGAATTACCGGAATATGATACAGGGCGAATTATCGGAGTTATTTGAATGTGAACTGCAGGTACACAGCAGCAGTGCTTTTCTGATTTTGGGAGAAAATTGCAGGCTTGGACGGACTTTTCCGGAAGAAAATACGTTGTCCGATATTGTGCTGCTTTTGTATCAGCTCTTGCAGGAAGAAATCCGGGAAGGGAAAATTGAGGTGTCTTTGGACGAACAAATCCGCCTTCCAAAAGAGAATTTTCAGCGGCTTATAGAGAAATGCAAGGAGCGGTTTGGGGCTGGTTTTAATAAGACGTACCGGGAAATGACCTTTGCAGAGTTTTACCGGGAAGTCTATGACTATATGGAAAATCTGATGATGATAGAGCAGGCTTATGGGGATGTATGCATCAAACCTGTGGCAGGAAAAATTGTGGGAAGATACCCGGAAGACTTTAGGAAAGAGGGAGGAAACGATGAATAGTGGGAAGTGGCAGATAAACAAAGTGGGACTGGTGGATTTCTGGTACTATGATGAGGAAGCCTTTGATTTTTCGGAAGGACGCATGCTGTTAAGAGGTGCCAATGGTTCCGGAAAATCGGTTACCATGCAGAGCTTTATTCCTCTTTTACTGGATGGAAATATGCGTCCGGAGCGCCTGGACCCCTTCGGTTCCCGTGCAAGGAAGATGGAGAATTATCTTCTGGAAGAAGGGGATGAGCGGGAGGAAAGAACCGGTTATCTTTACATGGAATTTAAACGGCTGGAGAGTGAAGAATACCTGACTTTGGGGCTGGGAATCCGTGCAAGAAAGAATAAAAAGCTGGAATCCTGGTATTTTTGCATTACAGACAACCGACGAGTGGGGCGGGATATTTTTCTGTATAAAGATGTGGAAAACAAAATCACCTGTTCAAAAATAGAGTTGAAAAACAGGATTGGAGAGGGTGGAAAGGTCATGGAAACCCAAAGCGAATATACCGCCTGCGTCAACCGTCTGCTCTTTGGATTTGAAACTCAGGAGGAATATAAGGAACTTCTGGAACTGCTGATTCAGCTTCGTACTCCGAAACTCTCCAAGGATTTTAAACCTACGGTTATCAACGAAATTTTGAGCAGTTCGCTGCAGACCTTGTCGGAAGATGATTTGCGGCCTATGTCTGAGGCCATTGAAAATATGGATAATCTGAAAACCAACCTGGATACCTTAAACGAGAGTATCCGTGGGGCCAGGCAGATTGAGAAGGTCTATGACCAGTACAATCAGATTGTGCTGTACGACAAAGCCCTGCTGTTTGCAGATGTGGGAAAGGCTTATGAAGCCTGCCTGACTACGGAGAAAAAATTCACAGAAGAACTGACCCAAAAAACAGCTGCTCTGACAGAAGAAAAACAGAGGTATCAGGAACTTGTGCAGGAGGAAGAGGTTTTAAAAGAAGAAAAAGAATCTCTTACGAAAAGTGATGCGGCAAAGTTAAAGGAGCAGGAACTGAAGCTGGCAGAAGAGCTCCGGGAAAAGGAAGAAGAGAAAAAGACCAAGGAACGTCAGGAGCAGGAGAAAAAGGATAAGCTGCTGGAGGCAGAGGAACGGTTAAAAAAAGAGCAGGAACACAACGAAACAATCTGGGAAGAGATGGAAAACTGTCTGGAAGAAATGGAAGAGGAGATGGAAGAAGTCCCATTTGATGACTTTGCATTTTTGAAAAAAGAACTGCTGGAAGATAAAATCCCGGATTATTCCTTTGGGTCTCATACGCAGCTTTTGAAGGATTATACAGAGAAAGTAGAAAAGGGAAAAGAAAGTCTGACAGAGGAGAAAAACTGTCAGGAAAAATACGACCGGTATTTGAAGGAACTGGATGTGTGCCAGGAAGAACGAAACGCAGCAGAACGGGAAGTCCAGCAGTATGAGCGGCTGCTGCAGGAAACAAAGGCAGAGCTGACAGAACAAGTGTATCTCTGGGAACGGAAAAATCAGGAGCTTTCTCTTGCGCCGGAAGTCTTGCAGGAAATTTCCAGAAAGATTCAGGAGTATGAGCAGGGAAAGGATTATTCCGAAATACGGGAACTGGCGAAGCCGAGGCTGTATGAGAAGGAAAGCAGTTTTACCAGAGAAAGGCTGCTGCTGGAGCAGAATCTGGAAACAGAAAGCCAAAAACTTCAGGGATTGGAAGAAGAACTGACAGAGTGGCAGAATCAGAAAGACCCGGAGCCCCGGCAGCCGGAGTGTGTACAGGAAAACCGCCGTCTTTTAAGAGAAAAAGGCATTCCGTACCAGCAGTTTTATAAGACCATAGAGTTTGGACAGAACTTAGAGCCAGAGCGGGCAGACAGGCTGGAAGAAGCCCTGCTGCAGATGGGAGTACTGGATGCGCTGATTATTTCAGAAGAATACAGGGAAAACGTGCTGGCACTGGACAGCGGCGTATGCGACAAGTACATCTTCAGTGATGTTTCTCATGTGCAGGAAAACCTGAACAATGTGCTGGATGTGGATAACGGGGAACATGATATTTTGCTGTACCAGAGCATTTCCAATATTTTATCTTCTATTGGTTTTGGCAGAAAGACAGAGCAGGGAACTTCCTGGATTGACGAACAGGGTAACTACCGCCTGGGGGTTCTGGAAGGAACTGTTACCGGGGAATACCGGGCCAGATTTATTGGCGTGGGGGCAAGAGAGCAATATCGAAGGGAAAAGATAGAAGAACTGGAAAGTCTTTGCCGGGAGACGAAGCAGCAGGTGGCAGAGATAAAGGCCGCACTGGAGAAAAACCAACTGCGTCTGGAGCAGCTTCAGAAGGAATGGACAGAATTTCCAAAAGACGAAGATTTGAAAACAGCGGCGAAAGAGCTTGCGGACTGGGAATACCGCCTGGAACTTGCAGTCAGACGAGTGGGAGAGCAGCAGGCACTTACAGAAAAAGAGCGGAAGAAATTAGATGCAATCCGGGTCAAAGTAAGGGAATTATGCGGGAAATGTTACCTCTCCCCACGGTTGGATCTTTTTGCTGCTGTATTGGAATCCCTGTACAGATATAAGGAACTGATTTCGGACCTGCAGGTGGCTTACGGCAAGTACCAGAACGGAATCCGGTATGTGGAAAGTCAGCGGGAATATAGGGAAGGAATCGAGCTGGACTTAGATGATATCCGATATGATTTGAACAGGATTCTTTTAAAAGTCCGGGAACTGGAAGGTTTTCTGGACTCTGTGCGGAAACAATTGGCGCTTACGGATTATGAAGAAATTAAGGATCGTCTGGACTACTGTATGCAGCGTCTGGTTCTTCTGCCCGGTGAGAGAGAAAGCTGTGTGGGAAGGCAGAACAGACTGGAAAAAGATGCAGATGTGCTGCAGGAAAAAATACAGGAAAATGAGAAGAAAAAGGCAGAACTTCTGGAGAGAAAAGAGAAATACTGCCGTGTTTTTGAACTGGAATACCGTCTGGGATATGTGGAGCAGACTTTTCAGGAAACGGAAGATATGGGGACACTGGCTAAGGCGGTATGCAGCCGGTTTGCGGGCAGTTTTGGAAATAAAAAGCAGAGTGATGTCTTTGGCAGTCTGCAGGAAGCCTATCACCAGAACCGGGGATATCTTTTGGATTATCAGATTACCCTGTCCTCTCTTTTCGGAGAACTGGATGAGGAAAGCTCCTTCCTGGACATGAGTGTAAAGCGGATTGATATTTCGGCAAAATACAGGGGAACGGCAGTAAAATTTAAAGAGCTGCTGGAAAAGCTCTGTGAAGATGCAGAAGCCCTGGCGAAGATTTTAAATGAAAGGGACAGGGAGCTGTTTGAAGATATTCTGGCCAACACCATCAGCAAGAAAATCCGTGCAAAAATCCAGGCAAGCAGGCGCTGGGTAGAGAAAATGAATGCACTTATGGAGTCTATGCAGACCTCCAGCGGACTGAAGCTGAGCCTGCGTTGGAAAAATAAAAGAGCAGAAAAGGAAGAACAGTTAGACACCAGGGCTTTGGTGGAATTATTGCAGAAGGATGCAGAAATCATGCGTACGGAAGAGATAGAAATGCTCTCCCGGCATTTCCGTTCCAAGATTGAGGAAGCAAGGAAAATCGCAGGGGATATGGGAGCTGTGCAGTCTTTCCATGCAACCATGCGTGAGGTTCTGGATTACCGGAAGTGGTTCGAATTCCAGTTGGAGTGTCAGAAGACAGGAGAGAAGAAGAAAGAACTGACAGACCGGGTCTTCTTTACCTTCAGTGGAGGAGAAAAGGCCATGGCTATGTATGTGCCGCTGTTTTCTGCAGTTGTGGCCAAATATGCAGGAGCGCGTCCGGATGCACCCAAACTGATTTCTTTGGATGAGGCTTTTGCAGGTGTAGATGAAACCAATATCCGCGATATGTTCCGCCTTATGGTAGAGTTTGAGTTTAACTTTATGATTAATTCGCAGATTTTGTGGGGAGATTATGATACCGTCCCGGCCCTTGCTATTTATCAGCTGATTCGCCCGGAAAATGCCAGATTTGTATCCGTGATCCGTTATCTCTGGAATGGAAAAAAGAAGGTGATGGTGACGGATAAGACAGAAGAAGAGGTATAGAATATGGCTGAAATGGAACCGAAAAAGTTGGCAGAATGCCTGAACTATTTCAGGCAGCGTCCGGTTTATGAAAAACTTTTTCAAAAGTTCAGAGAAAAGTATGCAAGCCTTGGACATATGGGCGGAAAAGTGGTTCTGTCAGGACTTACTTTGGAAGAAAAGCAGCAGTTAGGCGGATTTCTGCAAAAGGATTACACAGAGAATAAAACCGTGACAGTTTCCGCCGAACTCCTGGAAAAACGCCTTGGTGAAAGCCGGTTTTCCGGGATTTCCGGGGAAACGCTTCTGCGGGCTTATTTCGGCAAAAAACTGACTGTGAAGAAAGAAGAAAAGCAGAAAGAAGAGGAAAAAAGGAACGCCTGTTTTGCAGAAATTCTGGAAGGCCAGGAAGAAAATCCGGCAGGAAAATGGCTGAAGGAGGTCTTGGAAAATCGCGGGAGCGGGTATGAGCTTCTGATGCAGCAGTACCGGGAAAATCCTGCGAAACTGGAGGAAATTCTGGAGAGTGTTATGAGGGCCTCAAAGCAGCTTAACTACATAAAAAAGAGGCAGCTTCTGGCAGTATTTGCAGCTCAGACAACGGGAAATCCTCATTACTTTGATACCGGAGAAACAGCAGAAAAACTCTTAATTTTATTCCTGAAACATCAGTTTCCAGGCAGTTATGAGAAAGGAATCTCCCCGGCAGAAGAGAGGAATCATCTGCTGTATCAGGCAGGGATTCTAAAAGATGACTTGTCCAATGAAACACTGGCTTATGGTCTTCATGCATGGAAACAAGACGGGAGTATGCATGAAGGAATCGAAGGATTTTTGAGAGAACAGGAACCTGTGCGTCTGACTCTGCGCACCCTTGGGGAAATCGGCGAAATCAGGGCACAGCAAAAAGAAATTTATGTAGTAGAAAATCCGGCCGTGTTTTCCGTTCTGACAAGCCGGAACCCAGCTTGTGCAGCAGTCTGCGTCAGCGGACAGCCCAGGCTTGCGACTTTGCTTTTGCTGGATTTTCTGAAAGAAAACCACAGGTTTTGGTATGCAGGAGATTTTGACCCGGAAGGGCTTTTGATTGCCCAGAGGCTGAAAGAGCGATATGGAGAGGCGCTGCATTTCTGGAAGTATGAGGCGCAGTGGTATGAGCAGTATCTGTCTTCTGTAAGACTGAGTGAGAGCCGGATAAAAAAGCTGGAGCATATTTATATGCAGGAACTGCAGGGCATTAAAGAAGGGATACAGAAACGAAAACGGGCGGCTTATCAGGAGGCCATGCTGGAAATTTATCAGGAAATACAGACGGCCTCGCTGTGACTGCGCCTCTTACCGGCACCTTTTTCCATGATACGGAAGAAGGTGCATTTTTTCACCCTTTACATGAAACCCAAATCCCAGATTATTGCCCGAATCAGTAATACAGCCGCAGTCTTCCTGATACAGCAGTTCAAATCCATTGTTTTTTAATTCTTCCCGGAAGTAATGCAGATTGAAATTTTTCTCCGAGGATTCAGGGTACTGGCTTAAAAGCAGCTTCATGGACTTTTGAGCATGCTCAAAGTAAAAGTAAGTGCCGATAAGGTCTGCATCTTTTTTCAGATAAGGCAGAAGCCGTTCATACAAAAAGGTGTCATGATAAAAATTGTGCTCATTTGCAGCAAAGAAATCCAGATGCACGTCTATACATTCTGATTTTAGAGGGAATCGTGTGCTGCTGTCTGCCAGATATAAAATATCCAGATCCGGGCGTTGTTTTTCAATGAGATGTTTGTACATCAGCAGGGTTTCCGGGTATTTGTCAATGACGAGATACAGGCTGTCCTTTGGCAGGGCGGAAAGGTGATTATGCATAAAAAACCAGGCGTTGATATAGGTTTCTGCAACCACCTTTCCCCGGAGACTGGTTTCTTCCATTTGCTTCAACATCTGCTGGTAAGAACGCTCAAACATGGTGATAAGCTCCGGAGGCAAATCTTTGTAAAGTTCTCTGGTAACGTCCGGGGTGTCCTGCAGGTTGGTATTCTTGTTGGGCGTCATAAGGATTCCATTCTGAATCCGGGCCTGGTAGCCGCAGGAGCAGGAAAGGGCGCCTCCATAGAGAAAACGGGGATTCATTTCCACGTCTTTTAAGGACAGGGAACTTCCGCACACGGGGCAGCACAAAAGAGGCAGGGTAGACACCGGGACTCCGGTCTGCGGTATCCGGTCGGGCTGGTTTTCTTTCAGAGCCGCGATTTTTTCATCAAGTCTTCGGATAATTTCCTGTTTTCGGCTGATTTCCTGCAGGCAGAATTCCCGCTTGCCCTCGTAAACAGCCTTTAATTCTTCCATATCCTGGGAATCCGCCAGCCCGGAAATACGCTTGAGGGAAAGCAGCATGTGGATTTCCCGAAGGGTAAAATTCAGTTCTTTTAATTCCAGAATCCATTCCAAATCCTGAAGTACAGTTTCATCAAATACATACTGGCCCCTGGGCTTAGGGGGGACTAAAAGCCCGTAATTAATATAGTAATAAAGGTTATCCACGGAGATGTGGTAACGTCTGGATACTTCACCGATACGCATGAAAAGGACCTCCCGGTTTTGATAAAACCACTGTAGCATAAATCTTTAGTATACTCAAGGTTTTGGAAAAATATCCCGAAAAAAGACCGTTGACACAGGGGAAACTAAAGGTTTTACAATGTTTCCAGAAAGAAAAGCCGAAGACAGAAAAATCAGAACGGGAGTGTGTGGAGATGAAAGTTTTAAAAGAAGCGGTAAAGAGAACAGAAGAGGACAGAAAAAATCTTACAGAAACGGTAAGCCGCATGATAGAGGAAGTAAGATGCAAAAAAGACGAAGCCTTAAAAGCTTATAATCTGCAGTTTGACGGCTGCACCAGAGAAACGCTGCAGGTAAGCCGGGAAGAAATACAGAAGGCATACAGCCAGCTTACCGGGCAGGAGATTGAGGACTTAAAGAAAGCGGCAGGAAATATCCGGGCATTTGCCAAAGCACAGAGAGAAACGGTAAAGCCTTTGGCAAATTTCAGCCCCATGCCGGGAATTTTCTTAGGACACAGGATTCTTCCGGTGGAATCCTGCTGCTGTTATGTGCCCGGTGGGAATTATCCCCTGTATTCTACAGCGTTAATGCTGATTATTCCTGCAAAAACCGCAGGGGTAAAGCGGGTGGCAGCCTGTTCTCCGGTGATGAAAGGAACCAATGCTATCAATCCCAAGACTTTGGTTGCCATGGACATTGCAGGCGTGGATGAGATTTACGCCGTAGGAGGCGCGCAGGCAGTGGCTGCTTTTTCCTACGGGACAGAGGAAATTCCGGCCGTGGATATGATTGTGGGACCGGGAAACCGCTTTGTGACAGAAGCGAAACGCCAGTGTTACGGTCAGGTTGGCATTGATTTTGTGGCAGGCCCCAGCGAAGTCATGGTGCTGGCAGACGGCAGCGGAACCCCGGAGGTGGTGGCCGCAGACTTGTTGGCGCAGTCTGAACATGACCCTAATGCAAAGGGAATTTTGGTAACCACAAATGAGGAATTTGCAGAGAAAGTGATAAAAGCAGTAGAAAAGGAACTGAGCATGCTCTCTACCGCAGAAATTGCAGAGAAATCCTGGAACACTTTCGGAGAAGTGATTCTGGCAGACAGTGAAGAAGAGATGGCAGACCTGGCAAATGCCTATGCGCCGGAGCACCTGGAAGTCAATATGAAAAACGCCGAAGAAATGGCGGAAAAGCTTTACAACTATGGTTCTCTCTTTATTGGTGAAAATACGGCAGAGGTGTTTGGAGACTATGCTTCCGGAACCAACCACACGCTTCCCACTCTCCGGGCAGCCCGTTATACAGGCGGCGTATGGGTCGGCACCTTTTTAAAAACCTGCACATACCAGAGTATGACAAAAGAAGCCATGAAAGAACTGGCGCCGCTGGTGGCAAGACTGGCAAAGGGCGAAGGTCTCATGGGACACGCAGAAGCCGCAGAAGTGCGGGAAAAGAAATAAAAGTTGGGATTTTCTCTGAAAATGGGTTCTTGCTGACAGGCAGTGCTTGTTATATACTGTCTATAGAAAGAGAAAGGCAGGAAGCTATGTTTAGAAAAATTGAGAAGGAAAATCCTTTTGAGGAAATTTTAGACCAGATTATTGAAAATATCAAAGAGGGAACTCTGAAAAAGGGAGATGCGCTTCCGGCAGAACGGAATATGGCAGAGGCCTTAGGAGTTTCCCGCCCTGTGGTGCGGGAAGTGTTAAGAACCCTGGCTCTGCTGGGGATTATCAAGACGGTGCGGGGAGGGGCAAGTTATGTATCCGAAAACCTGGAAAACAGTCTCATCGAGCCGCTGTCCATATTGCTGCGGTTAAACAACAGCAGCGTTTACCATAATCAGCAGCTTCGCAGCGCTCTGGAAGTAGAGGCTGCCCGTCTGGCTGCCAGAAACTGTACACCGGTGGACGCCGCAGAACTCCAGCTGATTCTGGCCAGACTGGACGCGGCAGAGGAAGAAAGAGTCAGAGGAGACTTAGACCGGGATTTGCATATCAAAATCGGAAAAATGGCGCAAAGTCCCATGCTGTTTTCCGTAATGAGCGCCTCCGCCCAGTTGACGGAAAACATCATTACAGGAATCCGAAGCTATATGATGCAGAAACAACATTCCGTTTCACAGATGGATGAACAGCACCGGAAACTGGTGAACGCAATTGTGGATCACCGGGAGGAAGATGCTGAAATCTGCATGAAGGAGCATATGAAAACCATAGAAAATTATATATTGGAAATAGACCGGAAAAAAGAGAATACACAGGTCTGAAACGGAGCTTAAAAGCTGTTGCATAAAAAAATGCGGCGGCTTTTTTTATATCCAGGTAGTTTACAGGCATTATTTCTCTTTTTTCCATTGCATTTTGTATTTTGTGGTGGTATAATTCGTTTAAAGATTGGTAATACCAATAAAGATAATGGAATACCAGGAGGCCACGTTATGGGATATGTAAAATGGAGTTATCCGGTTCTGGAACATTTTTGTTATGATGTGTTCAGAGCTTTTGGATTTAGTGAAAAGGAAAGCAAAGAAATCGAAGATGTACTGCTGACTGCGGATTTGTTCGGAATAGAAAGTCACGGTATGCAGCGTATGGTGCGGTATCACAAAGGAATTGAAAAAGGTACGATTCACCCAAAGGAAAAACCGGAGGTAGTGTTTGAAACACCTGTTTCTGCAGTGGTTGACGGACACAACGGTATGGGACAGCTGATTTCTATTTTTGCCATGAATAAGGCGATTGAAAAAGCGAAGACAACGGGAATCGGTATTGTGACAGTAAGAGAATCCAACCACTTTGGAATTGCCGGCTACTACGCAAAGATGGCCAGCGACCAGGGACTGTTGGGAATGGCCTGCACCAATTCCGAAGCGATTATGGTGCCTACTTTCGGGAAAAAAGCCATGCTGGGCTCCAATCCCATTGCGGTAGCTATGCCGGCAGACCCCTATCCTTTCCTCTTTGACTGTTCTACCACGGTGGTAACCCGAGGAAAGCTGGAAATGTACAATAAGATGAACAAACCTCTTCCGCAAGGATGGGCCTTGGATGCAAACGGACACGAAAGCACACAGGCGCCCACGGTACTGGAAAATATTGTTTCCAAACGCGGCGGCGGTATTATGCCTCTGGGAGGAAATAAGGAAGTGAGCGGCAGTCATAAAGGATATGGATACGGTATGCTGTGCGAATTATTCAGTTCTATTTTTTCTATGGGGGTTACCTCAGAAAAATGCTGTACTTTCCCGGATAAAACAGGTATCTGTCATGGATTTGCAGCAATAAATCCAGAGATTTTCGGAAACCCGGAGGAAATTAAGGCACACTTATCCGAATATCTGGAAGCTTTACGGGAAAGTCCGAAAGCAGAAGGCGAGAGCCAAATCTACACCCACGGAGAAAAGGAAATTTTTGCAGAAAAGGACAGAAGGGAGAACGGAATTCCTGTAAATGACAATACTATGGCGGAACTGGCAAATCTCTGTGCTTATCTGAAGCTGGATTTCCATTCTTATTTTAAGGACTATGAACTGCCCGGAGACGGAACGTTTTTCACAGGAAATTATTAATCAAACCCATAGACGGAAAAAGTAGGGATTAGGAGGACGTATCATGGATTATGCAAAAGAATCATTGAGATTACATAAAGAGTGGAAAGGAAAAATTCAGGTTGTGGCAAATGTGCCGGTAGAAACCAAGGATGACCTGTCTTTGGCTTATACGCCGGGTGTGGCACAGCCTTGTCTGGAAATCCAGAAGGATGTAGAGAAATCTTATGAACTTACCAGAAGATGGAATATGTGCCTGGTGGTTACAGACGGTTCTGCCGTTTTGGGACTGGGAGACATTGGCCCTGAAGCCGGAATGCCGGTTATGGAGGGAAAATGTGTGTTGTTCAAAGCTTTCGGAGATGTAGACGCATTTCCTCTCTGCATTAAATCACAGGATGTCGATGAGATTGTAAATACGATTTACCTGATTTCCGGTTCTTTCGGCGGTGTCAATCTGGAAGATATTGCGGCTCCCAGATGTTTTGAAATCGAGAAAAAACTGAAAGAGAAATGTGATATTCCTATTTTTCATGATGACCAGCATGGCACGGCAGTGATTACTTTGGCAGGCTTAAATAATGCTATGAAGCTGACTGGCAAGAAGAAAGAGGACGTTTCCATTGTTATGAACGGCGCCGGTGCGGCAGCAATTTCCATTGCCAGACTGCTTTTGAAAGCAGGATATAAAAAGGTTACCCTCTGTGACAGAAACGGAGCGATTTACGAAGGCAGAAAAGAGGGCATGAATGCAGTAAAAGAAGCGATGAGTAAAATCACCAATCTGGAGAAAAAGCCAGGAAGCCTTGCAGAGCAGATGAAGGGTGCGGATGTCTTTATCGGTGTATCTGCACCCGGAGTAGTGACAAAGGAAATGGTAGAGAGCATGGCAAAGGATGCAGTTATTTTTGCCTGCGCCAACCCGGTTCCGGAGATTTATCCGGAAGAGGCCAAAGCAGCAGGAGCGAAAGTGGTAGCAACAGGCAGAAGCGATTTCCCGAACCAGATTAACAATGTTCTGGCATTCCCGGGAATCTTTCGCGGAGCGTTTGATGTGAGGGCAAAAGATATTAATGATGAAATGAAGATTGCGGCAGCAGATGCTCTGGCAGGACTGATTACAGAAGAGGAACTGACCCCGGATTATATTATTCCCAAAGCTTTTGACAAAAGAGTAGGCCCGGCAGTGGCGAAAGCAGTAGCCAAAGCTGCCAGAGACACCAAAGTTGCAAGAATATAAAACAGAAAAAGAATAGACGGGAAAATGGGACTGCAGGGGCAGTTCCATTTTTCGGTAAATTGTACATGCAGATACCGGAAAAGAAAGACAGAAGTAAGTCATAATAAATAAAAAAGCCGCGGTAAAGGAAAAAAGGATAGGATAAGGATTCCTTGTTTTTTCTTTTTGTGTTAAAATGGGCAAGGATATATACAATAAGGGAGTATACAAATGAGAAAGAGGTATTTTTCACGAGTAGACCGGCAGGTAGCAATGCTGCTGAGTACGATATTGATTTTATCCAGTTTATCTATATATTTCGTGACCACTCAGATTTATTATCGTTCCGTACTAAAAAGTCTGACCGGACGTGTGAAAAACATACAGGAATATATTGAGCACCAACTGACGCCGGAGACGTTTTCAGATATTAACAGCAAAGAAGATATGAATAAGGAAAGCTATCAAAAACTCAAGAATCAGATGGAAGAAGTTCGGGATATCGGTGACTTAAGGTATCTGTATACGGCGAAGAAAAATGATGCAGGGAAGCTAGTGTATGTAGTGGATGGTCTGCCCGAAACAGCAGATGATTTTCGTTATCCGGGAGACCTGATTGAGGTGGAAATACAGGAAAAACTGGAAAGCGCACTGAAAGGAGAAATGGTACTGCCGGATAAAATCATGGATACGGACTGGGGAGACATATTTATTGCTTATTTTCCCCTGCACGATGAGGATGAGAAGGTAATCGGGGCTCTTGGAATTGAACTTGCAGCGGATGTAGAGGCAGCGACTTTTCAGGAAGTGTCCAAGTCGGTAAGTGCGGTGTGCGTGACTTTCTGTGGGATTGCTATTGCCGCGTCCATTCTGATTTTCCGGAGAATTTCCAATCCCTTATACAGGGATATGGCGAATACGGATTTTATGACAAAGCTGAAGAATAGAAATTCCTATGAAACAGACAGAGAGAATCTGAATGCCCGGAAGCGGATGGAAGGTATGACTGTGGTGGTCATTGATGTCAATAACCTGAAGCTGGCCAATGACTGTCTGGGACATGATATAGGAGACAGCTGCATTATCAATGCGGCAAAGATTTTACAAAGTGTGGAGTCAGCCCGGATTACAGCGTACCGCTACGGCGGTGATGAATTTGTCCTGCTGATGGAGAACCAGCCTGAGCCGGAAGCGCTTCTTGAAAGCATAAAGGACAGGTTCCGAAAATACGCAGATAAGCTGAAAGTGCCGGTAGCCCTTGCTGTGGGATATGCGCAGTTTGACCCTAAGCTGGATAAGGACATCAGGGATACACAGAAACGGGCGGACGAACAGATGTATCAGGACAAAATGAGAATAAAGGAAAAAGAGGAGCCGATGGAATCTGTGTGATTCTGTCGGTTTTTTTGAAATGCTGTTTGCAGGGAGACGGAAATACTGCTGCAATAAGGCGCAGAGAAATCAGTGGGAAAGGTGTGAAGAAGTCTATGATGAAAAGTCAAAGAGTATCGCAGGAATAGAATGACAAGGTTGAAAAACTTCAAAAAAATTAGCACTCAACCCTTGACCTGGCTAACAGAATGTGATATTGTTATAACATAAATAGAACAAGTAAACAACATTCGGAGTTTCTTCCGAAGATAGGATAACCAAAACGGAGGGATTTTATGAACATTACAAAATTTACACAGAAATCACTTCAGGCTGTTCAGAACTTAGAGAAGACTGCTTATGAATTCGGCAACCAGGAAGTGGAGCAGGAACATTTGTTATATAACCTTTTACATCAGGAGGACAGCCTGATTTTAAAACTCATTGAGAAAATGGAGATTCAGAAAGAGCATTTTCTGGACCGTGTGGAGCAGGCCTTAAATGCCAGAACGAAGGTTTCAGGGGGTCAGCCTTACATCGGTCAGTACCTGAATAAGGCTCTTGTGAGTGCGGAGGACGAGGCATCTAATATGGGAGACGAATACGTTTCCGTAGAGCATTTGCTTCTGGCGCTTTTGAATCACCCCAGCCCGTCTATGAAAAAAATCTGGCAGGAGTATGGTATTACAAAGGAACGTTTCCTGCAGGCTTTAAGTACCGTGAGAGGAAACCAGAGAGTCACCACAGACAATCCGGAGGTCACTTACGATACTTTGAATAAATACGGACAGGATTTGGTGGAAAAAGCCAGAGAGCAGAAACTGGACCCGGTTATCGGCAGGGACAGTGAAATCCGGAATGTGATTCGGATTCTGTCCAGAAAGACGAAAAATAATCCGGTGCTTATCGGTGAACCCGGTGTGGGTAAAACAGCGGCTGTGGAAGGGCTTGCCCAGCGTATTGTGCAGGAAGATGTGCCGGACGGCTTAAAGGATAAGAAAATTTTCGCTCTGGATATGGGCGCTCTGGTGGCAGGCGCCAAATACAGAGGTGAGTTTGAGGAACGTCTGAAAGCCGTTCTGGAAGAAGTCAGAAAGAGCGAAGGGCAGATTATCCTCTTTATTGATGAGCTGCACCTGATCGTAGGAGCCGGAAAGACAGACGGCGCCATGGATGCGGGAAATATGCTGAAACCGATGCTGGCCAGAGGCGAGCTGCACTGTATCGGCGCTACAACCCTGGATGAATACCGCAAATACATTGAAAAAGACGCGGCACTGGAACGTCGTTTCCAGCCGGTTATGGTGGATGAACCTACAGTGGAAGACACGATTTCGATTCTTCGTGGACTGAAAGAACGGTATGAAGTATTCCACGGAGTAAAGATTACGGACAGCGCCCTGGTGGCTGCGGCAACTCTTTCCGACCGTTATATCAGCGACCGTTTCCTGCCGGATAAGGCCATTGACCTGGTGGACGAGGCCTGCGCCCTGATTAAGACCGAATTGGATTCCATGCCTACGGAACTGGACGAAATGCGCCGGAAGATTATGCAGATGGAAATCGAAGAAGCGGCTCTGAAAAAGGAAAATGACCGGCTGAGCCAGGATCGTCTGGTAGATTTACAAAAAGAAATGGCAGAACTGCGGGACGCTTTTAATACTCAGAAAGCCCAGTGGGACAATGAAAAATCCACGGTGGAGCGTCTGCAGAAATTAAGAGAGCAGATAGAGGACATGAATAACCAGATTCAGAAAGCTCAGAGAAATTATGACCTGGACGAAGCGGCAAGGCTGCAGTACGGTGAACTTCCCAAATTGCAGAATCAGCTGGCAGCAGAGGAAGAGCGGGTGAAAAATCAGGATTTATCTCTGGTGCACGAAAGTGTTACGGATGAGGAGATTGCCAGAATTATTTCCCGCTGGACAGGAATTCCGGTGGCAAAACTCACGGAGGGTGAGAGAAGTAAGATTCTGCACCTGGAAGATGAACTGCACAAGAGAGTCATCGGACAGGATGAGGGTGTCACCAGGGTGACAGACGCCATTATCCGCTCCAAGGCGGGTATCAAAGACCCCACAAAGCCCATTGGTTCCTTCCTGTTTCTGGGACCTACGGGTGTAGGTAAGACGGAACTGGCAAAAACTTTGGCAGCAACGCTTTTTGATGATGAGCAGAATATGGTTCGCATTGATATGAGTGAGTATATGGAGAAATATTCCGTATCCAGACTTATCGGGGCGCCTCCGGGATATGTGGGATATGAGGAAGGCGGCCAGCTGACAGAGGCTGTCAGAAGAAAACCGTATTCCGTCGTGCTTTTTGATGAAATCGAGAAGGCTCATCCGGATGTCTTTAACGTACTTCTGCAGGTGCTGGATGACGGACGAATCACAGACTCCCAGGGCAGAACCGTGGACTTTAAGAACACCATTCTCATTATGACTTCTAACATCGGTTCGCCGTATCTTTTAGAGGGAATCGAGGAAAACGGTGAGATTAAGCAGGAAGCAAAGGAGGCTGTGGAGAAGGATTTGAGAGCCCATTTCCGTCCCGAATTTTTAAACCGTCTGGACGAAATTATTATGTTTAAGCCTCTGACCAAAGGAAATATCGGCGGCATTGTAGATTTGCTTATGGCAGATTTGAACAGAAGGTTAAAAGACCAGGAATTATCCATAGAATTGACAAAAGCTGCAAAAGATTATATTATTGAGGGCGGATATGACCCTGTATACGGCGCCCGTCCACTGAAAAGATATGTGCAGAAATATGTGGAAACACTGACTGCGAAACTGATTCTTTCCGGGGACATCAGCACGGACAGCAGGATTATCCTGGATGTGGAAAACGGGGAGCTGACGGCTCATGCAGAGAAGGTGCAGCCCTCATAAACAGGAGGCAGCCATGATACCAAAAGATCCGGTAATGCTTTTGAGTTATGTAAACACACAGCTTCGTGATTTTTATCCTTCCTTTGCAGCACTTTGTGAGGACAAAGAGTTGAGTGCAGAGGAAATAACAGCGAAATTGGCGGGAATTGACTACGAATACGACAGAGGCAGAAACCAGTTTATTTAATCCGATAGGGATACTTCAGGAACAGATACGGCCATTGGCCGGAAGTTCATGGAGTATTCCTGTTTTTTTCTGCCTTTTTTAATCCAGAACCTGCTATAATAGAGGCAGGACAGACAAGAAAAGAGAAAGTTGGAATAGGGATGAAAAAAATAGCAGTAATTGAAGATGACAGAGTGCTTCGGCAGTCCCTGGCAGGGATTTTAAAGGAAAACGGATATGAGGTATGCTGTGTGGAGGATTTTGCACATGCGGAAGAAGAGGTGCGCAAGGCGGAAGCAGATTTGCTGCTGCTGGACATTATTCTGCCGGGAAGCAATGGACAGGAGATTCTGCGGAATCTGCGGAAAACTTCGGATATCCCGGTGCTGATGCTTACCAGCAAAACAGGGGAAACGGACGAAATTCTGGCTATGAGTTACGGGGCGGACGATTACATGACAAAACCCTATAATCCGGCGCTCTTACTTTTGAAAATCGAAGCCATTTTCCGGCGGATACAGCCCAAAAGCAGTGAAGAGGAGACAGAGTATCAGGGGGTCCGGCTGAATTTGCTGCGCAGTACTGTGGAATATGGGGAAAAAGAGGTGGTGCTTTCCAAAAATGAAATGTCAATTCTTCATTACCTGATGAAGCACCGGGGGAAAATTGTGTCCAGAGACGAACTGATGGATTATCTCTGGGACTGCAATGATTTCGTAGATGATAATACACTGACCGTGAATATCAACCGTCTGAGAAGGCGCATGGAAGAGGCGGGCATTTCCGGTATGATTGAGACGCGGAGAAGACAGGGGTATATATTGGTATGAATCTGAAAAATTATGTGAAGGACCATGGGATTTTTCTGCTGATACAGCTTACAGCCATAGCGGTGCTGGAAGGGGTGCTGCTTTTGTTTCATGCAGCCTTTGCTCTGCAGATGTTTTTTCTGTTTGTGGAACTTTTGGCTTTGTTTGGAGTGCTGTTTTATGATTATGGAAGGAAGCGGCAGTTTTACGCGCATATGGAAGGCCAGATGGAGACGCTGAAGGAGAAGTATCTGCTGATGGAAATGCTGGAGGAGCCGGAGTTTTTGGAAGGAAAGATTTTCTGTCAGGTCATGCAGGAAATGGAAAAATCCATGAATGATGAGATTTTCGGGCAGATACGCAGGAATAATGAATTTAAACGGTATGTGGAAACCTGGGTACATGAGGTGAAACTGCCCATTGCCAGTATCCGCCTAATGCTTCATGAACACAGAAGTGAGGTTTCCAGAGCCTTGAAGGAACAGGTAAGCCGTATTGAAAGTGACGTGGAACAAGTGCTGTATCATCTACGCAGCGAGGTGCCGGAAAAAGATTATCTCATACAAAAGTATTCGTTAAAAGAACGGACAGACAGAGCTATCGCAGACAATAAGGACAGCCTGATATTCCATCATATGAGAATCCGGCAGGACACAGAGGCTGTCATGGTGTGCACAGACGGAAAATGGCTGAACTTTATGCTGGGACAGATTCTGAGCAATGCGGTGAAGTATAAGAAAGACGAAGAACCGTGTATACAGCTTTGGAGTGAGGTTCAGAAGCATTGTGTAAAGCTGCATATCCGGGACAATGGAATGGGGATTCCCAAGCAGGATTTGCCACGGGTGTTTGAAAAGTCCTTTACAGGGGAAAACGGAAGAAAAGGGCAGGCGTCTACCGGAATGGGGCTGTACCTTTGCAAAACCTTGTGCGAAAGGCTGGGACACCGGATAGAAATTGCGTCCCGGGAGAGGGAATACACAGAAATCATCATCATATTTCAGCAAAATGCTTTTATAGAGCTTTCGTAACCTTACGAAGATGTAAGGTTCTGTAATCTAAAACCATGGATTTCCGTTCTCGCTCTTTCTATAATAGGGATATGAAAAGCAAGAGAAAGGAATGGAGTATGAAACCTTTATTAGAAGTACAGAATCTTATCAAATATTACGGTAACAAATCCAGTTTGACGAAAGCGGTAAATGACATCAGTTTCACCGTGGAGAAAGGGGAATTCACGGCAGTGATGGGAGCCAGCGGTTCCGGAAAAACTACGCTTTTGAACTGTATTTCCACCATTGACCGGGTGACAGGAGGACACATCTTTGTGAATGGGCAGGAGGTCACGAAATTAAAAGGGCACAGTCTGACGAAATTTCGCTGCAGGCAGCTTGGCTTTGTGTTTCAGGATTTTCAGCTTCTGGATACATTGAATGCCTTTGACAATATCGCATTGGCTTTGCAGATACAGAATCAGAAGCCGGACGTCATTCGGAAAAAAGTTATGGAAATAGGGGAACAATTAAACATTACCGATGTTTTGCAAAAGTATCCCTACGAAATGTCCGGAGGGCAGAAGCAGCGCTGCGCCTGTGCCAGAGCTATGGTAACGGAACCTTCGCTGATTCTGGCAGATGAACCGACAGGGGCTCTGGATTCCCAGAATGCGGGCATGCTTCTGGGCAGTCTGCAATACATGAATACAGACCTGGACGCCACCATTTTCATGGTGACCCACGACGCTTTTTCTGCCAGCTATACCAGGCGGGTACTGTTTATGAAGGACGGAAAACTTTTTCACGAGCTGCGGAGAGGCCAAGAGGGCCGAAAAGAGTTTTTCGACAGAATTATGCATGTGATTTCCCTTTTGGGAGGTGATTTGAACCATGTTGTTTAATCTGTCATTGAAAAATTTCAGGAAAAGTATCCGGGATTATTCTATCTATTTTTTTACGCTGATTCTGGGCGTTGCGGTGTTTTATATTTTTAATGCCATTGAAACCCAAAGCGCTATGCTGGAGGTAAGCCGGACGAAAGAAAACATTCTGCAAATCATGAACTCCATTTTGGAAGGGGTCAGCCTGGTGATTTCTTTTATTTTGGGATACCTGATTGTATATGCCAGCAGCTTTATGCTGAAACGGCGGAAAAAGGAGTTTGGAATTTATCTGATTCTTGGCATGAAGAAGCGGCAGGTGGCAGGGATTCTCTGGCTGGAAACCGTGTTTATGGGGATGATTTCTCTGGCGGCAGGGCTTATCATAGGAATTGGACTGTCCCAGTTTATGTCTCTTTTGGTGTCCAACCTCTTTGAGGCAGACGTATCGGCTTTTCGCTTCGTGGTATCCGCAAAGGCGGTGGGAAAAACCATCCTATATTTTCTGGTGATTTACCTTGTGGTCATGTTCTTGAATACTTTTGCGGTAAGCCGGGCCAGACTCGTGGATTTTCTTTTGGCAAAGAGAAAGAAAGAGAAGAATCTTCTGAAACATCCGCTGCTTTGCGTTTTGATTTTTATTCTGGCATGGGGAATTCTGGGCCGGGCTTATTACAATGTGACGGCAAATCAGGAAAGTCTGGCAACAGAAGCAGATGTGCTGTTTCAGATTCTGCTGGGCTGTGTGGGAACCTTTCTGGTGTTCTGGTCGGCAGCCGGATTTCTGGCGGCAATTATGGGAAAACTGCCGGGCATTTACCGGAAGGGGCTGAATTCTTTTACCGTGGGGGAAATTTCCAATAAGATAAATTCTACGGTGGTTTCGGGAACGGTTATCTGTCTGCTGATTTTTCTTACCATTTGTACACTGTCCGCAGTCTTTACCAGGAAGGATTACAAGGAGAAAGAGGCAAGAATTCTGGCGCCTGTTTCGATTTCCATGTCAAAGGAAATGACGGACTCGGTGACCGTGGAAGAATTGGTAAGAGAGAAAACAGATTTGACAGAGAATCTGGCAGAGCAGGAGAGTATCTTTACTTATCAGTGTGCAGATGTGACCCGTAAAACCGTTCTGGGAACCTATTATGACGAAATAAAGGACGGTTATGGCAGCTATTATGCCAAACAGTTTGGGGAAGAGAAGGCCGTGCTTGTACAAGTCAGTGATTACAATAAAATGGCGGCTTTGTATCATCTCTCGTCATTTGAACTACAGGAAGATGAGTACATGATTGTAGCAAATACGCCAAAGGACATGGAAAATACGTACAACATGGGATTAAAGAGAAATCAGACCATAGATATCAGAGGGAAGACTTATCACGCAAAATATGACACGGTTCAGGAAGGTTTTCTGATGATGAACTATGACCGAACCTATGAGGTTTTCATTTTGGTGCCGGACAGTGTGGAATTAAAGGACACGGAAAGATATAAGAATTATTTTGCGGCAGCGTATAAGAAGGATAGCAAGGCCTTTCGCAAGGAAGTAGATTTGCATTTACATGAGCAGTTAAATTCCGCGGATAGTACCCATGCGCCTGTTTATATCTCCACACAGTCTAATATTTATGACGATACCATTGGCAGCAGTGCTATGTATATTTTTCTGGGCCTGTATCTGGGCATCAGTTTTCTGATTTCAGGGGCGGCGATTCTGGCATTGAAAATGCTTTCCGACGCAGCGGACAGCCGGGACAAATATGTAATTCTCCAAAGGCTGGGGTGCAGTAACCGGAATATCCGGAAGGCTTTGTGGAAACAAAACGGAATTTTCTTTCTGTTTCCTCTTCTGATAGCGGGGATTCATTCGATTTTCGGGATTCAGGTATGCAATGAAATGCTTTCTATTTATGATTCGGGAAGTATTCTTCCGGGAGTGTGTATTGCTGCAGCGCTGGTTCTGTCTATTTACGGAGGATACTTTTTAGTGGCGCAGGTGTGCAGCCAGAGAATTGTGGAAGGAAAATAGGAAATAATCATGAGACACGAAATAGTAGCTGCAAATACAGATATTGAGGCCAGATTTTATCTGTCTGTGGACGAGGGGAGCTTTGTTACACCCCACTGGCACAATAGTCTGGAAATGGTTTATATGCTGGAAGGCAGCATGGAGGTCAGCTGGGAAAATCACAGGACGCAGGTGCATCCGGGCGATGTGGCGCTGGTGAATTCCAGAGTGATTCACTCGGTGCGAAGCAGCCAGAATAAAGCCCTGGTGCTGCAGGTGCCCGAGGAGGTTTTGAAGAAATTTGTACCGGAGATTTGGAGGTATTCCTTTTTTGTGCCGGTACATCCGGAGAGCAGAGAAGAACAGGCGGTACTGGAGAAAATGAAGGGAATTTTTCTGGAAATGCAGCAAATTTATGAGAACCGCCCGGAGGGGTATTTGCTGAAATTTAACAGTCTTCTCTACGATTTGCTGTATGAACTTCTGCAGTCCTGTTCAGAAAAGCTGGGAGAGAGACAGATTTCTCAAAATAACCGCCATTTGGCAGAAATCACGGCAATCATGCAGGAGATAAAAGACCGCTATAAGGAACAGATTCCTATTTCCAGTCTGGCAGAGCAATGGGGATATCATCCCGACTATCTGGTGCGGATTTTTCGGAGATACACAGGTATGACCATAACAGAATATGTGTATGCCGTGCGGATTCAGCATGTATACCGGGATTTGGCAGACACGGAAAACAGTATTGGTGAAATTTTTGCTGTCCATGGATGCCAAAATTACCGGGTAGCCATGCGGGTGTTTAAGGAAAAATACGGGTGTACGCCCAAAGAGAAAAGACAAGAGAGAAAAAGTCGGAATCGTCCTATAAATGAGTAGGAAAAAGCGATAGGAATCAAAAGGGTTTTTCTGTAAAATAAAGGCAGAAAAAAGTATCTGGAGGGAATGAAAGATGATTCAAAATCCGATTTTTAAAGGGTTTAACCCAGACCCCTGCGTATGCAGAAAGGGAGAAGATTACTATGCGGCAGTTTCTACTTTTGAATGGTTTCCGGGAATTCCGATTTATCATTCAAAGGATTTGAAAAACTGGGAACTGTATACCCATGTATTGAATGACGATGAGAAGGTGAATCTGCGGAAACTGCCTTCTGCTAAGGGAATCTGGGCGCCTTGTCTGACTTACTGTGAAGAGGAAGATTTGTTTTATGTGGTGTATGGAGTGATGAATTCCATGAATGCCCGTTATTTTGATGTGAACAATTATCTGATTACGGCAAAAGATATTTGCGGACCCTGGAGCGAGCCGGTGTATCTGCATTCCTCTGGTTTTGACGCGTCTATTCTCCATGATGATGACGGCAGAAAGTGGATTGTCTCTTTGGAATGGGAAACCAGGGAGGGGTATGAAAAGCCGGGAGCCATTTGCATGGTAGAATATTCTCCGAAGAAGAGAGAAATCATCGGTTATCCCAAGCGTATCTGGAATGGGGGAACAGACAGAGGCTGCATTGAAGCCCCGCATCTGACCAAGCGAAACGGTTTCTATTATCTCATGTGTGCAGAGGGAGGAACCGGATACAATCATTGTGTAACTATGGCCCGTTCCCGGCAGGTATGGGGGCCGTATGAAGGTGACCCGGCCAATCCCATTGTCACTTCGGTACCGGGAGTTTCCAATGAAAGACATGACCCGGATCATTTGAAGCCCCGCTATTATAATCCGGATTCTGTGCTGCAGAAGTCGGGACATGGCAGTTATGTGGAGACTCAGAACGGAGAAGTATATTTGCTGCATCTCTGTGCCAGACCTTTTGTGCCGGAACTGCGGTGTACCCTTGGCAGGGAAACGGCGATTCAGAAGATGAAATGGACAGAAGACGGCTGGCTGCGTATGGCGGACGGCAGTCATCTGGCAAAAATGGAAACGGAAGAGAGCAATCTTTTGGAAGTGCCTATGGCGAACATACCGGATTTTGACGATTTTGACGGGGAAGAACTTGGGAACTGGTACTATGCCCCCAGGATTATGCCCCAGTCGTTTGCCGATGTAAAGGCACGTTCCGGCTATGTGAGAATCCGGGGACAGGAATCCCGTACGTCTCTTAATGAAGTGAGTATTCTGGCAAGAAAGCTCACCAGCGTGTACGCAAGGATTACCACAAAAATGGACTTTAAGCCGGAGGTGCACCAACACAGCGCCGGATTAATTTTGTATTATGACAATATGAATTATATCAATCTGCGGAAGTATTACAGTGAAACGCTGGGACAAAGCGCTCTTTCGATTATCCATCTGGAGAACGGAGAGAAGACAGAGTTTTTAAATACCAGAATTCCGGTGGAAGACCGGGAAATTTATCTGCGGTTGTATATAGAAGGGCGAAAATCCTGGTTTGCGTGGAGTTATGACGGCGAAGTCTATGAAAAGATAGGCCGGGTTTTTGATACAACCAGGTTCTCAGATGAATACTGCAAATACGGAGAATTTACCGGTACTATGGTGGGGCTTACCTGTGCAGACAGGGTAAAGCATGCCCATTGTGCGGATTTTGATTTCTTTGAATATATTGCAGATGAAAGCAGGAATCCTTTTTAAAGGAATTCCCGCACATGATATTTATCACGATACTGTTTCAGTGTCATCCCTGTCTGGGCTTTAAACTGCTTTCCAAGGTGGCTTTGGGAAGAAAAGCCCAGATAGGAAGCAATTTCAATATAAGAATAATTGGAATAAGTCAGCAGGTTTTTTACCAGCTTGAACTTTTCCTGTGCAACAAAATCTACAATAGAAATACCCTCATGTCTGCGAAATAAATTGGAAAGATAATTGGGATTTAAGTATAATTCCCGGGCAATATCCGGAATGCGGATTTTCTCGTGGAGATGTTTAAAAATATAGTCTTTACACTGTTCTACTGTAGGGTTTCCCTCCCTTTTTTTCTGTTGAGATGTCTGTTTTTTTAAGTCTTGTACAAGTCGTGCATATTCCATTTCAAAGGTGCGTATCAGAGGATACAGCGCAGCAGGATTTTGCATACTTTCCAGTTTTTGAATATGAATGTCGCTGAGGGAATAGGCGATTTCAGGGAGCACTCCGCCCCGGATAGAAGCACGGCAGGCCAGGGTAATCACCACGATTCCCAGATTTTTTAGCTGACGCAGGGGATTTTCCGACAGGGTTCCCAGTTGTCCGGGATAGTCTTCTTCAAAGCTTTTCTGCAGCATTTCCAAATCCCCGTTTTCAATACTGGAAAATTCCCGTAGTTCCTGGTCATAAGGGTTATGGGTTACAGCCATTTCCTGATTATGAAAAATCAGGTCAGCCAGCTTTTGCTGTGTTTCCTCCGGAGAAATCAAGGGAACAACATTTTGGAAAAGAAGGGTATCCCGGTTCAGGAAATTTTCCTGAAAAGAGTTATAAATGAGCAATACACAGTCTGCAAAGTCTGTAAAATCGCAAAGGGCGGCAGTTTCCGGGAAGTCCTTTGGCATTTTGGATGCCGTCATTGCGGTTTTGAGAGACGCTGAGGAAGAGAAGCGCACAGGGCCCACTACAAAAAGTCCCTCCGGAGTGGGAACAGAGGCATAAATAAGGCTGTAGTTGACTGTAAGCAGCAGGGGAAACTTCCGGGCGGCAGCGGTGTAAAAGGTGCGGAGGATTTCTTCGGTCAGAAAAGAGGCATCCGTAAACGCATAGCGGGAACAAAAACTCTCGTCAGGAACAAGAGAAGGGAGAGGGCAGGAAGAGGGAAGGAGCGGATACCGTTTGATTATAGTGTGCAGGCGGCAGGAAATATAGTGCATCAGATATTGATAATTCATAAGAACCTCCGGGAAAACCAAATTTTGTGAGCACAGTATAGCACAATTTTTTATATGTGAAAAGTGATATACTGCTGTGAAAAGTAATATATTTTCCGGAAATGAGAGCATACAATAGAGGTATCATATAGAAGCGGAAAGGAAGAAAAGCATGAAAGTAAAAGGCGTGAACCTGGGAAACTGGCTGGTGCTGGAGAAATGGATGAGTCCTTCTTTATTTGAGGGGACAACAGCGGAGGATGAGTATTATCTGCCTACACAGTTGTCAAGAGAAGTGTATGAGGCAAGGATAAAAATACATCGCTCTGAATATATCACAGAGCGTGATTTTACAAGAATTAAATCTATGGGTATGGATGCAGTGCGGATTCCGGTTCCTTATTTTATTTTCGGAGACAGAGAGCCTTTTATTGGGTGTATAGAGGAGTTGGACAAGGCATTTTGCTGGGCTGAAAAGTACGGACTTCAGATTCTCATAGACCTTCATACAGCGCCGGACAGTCAGAATGGATTTGACAACGGCGGTATCAGCGGGGTGTGCAAGTGGTCACAGCAGCCGGATGAGGTGGAATTTGAGCTGACTGTATTGGAAAGACTGGCCGAGAGGTACGGAAAGAGAGAAGGACTTTGGGGAATTGAGGTACTCAATGAGCCTGTTTTAGAGGATATGTGGGAAAGCATGAAGGTGACAGAGCGTTATCCGGCAGCAGACCCGGAGAAGGCAAAAGGGACAAAACCCAATACCATGGAGTTTGTCCGGGAGTTCTATCTGAGAGCCTATGACAGAATCCGGAAGCATATGCCCAAGGAAAAATATGTGGTTATCCACGACGCATTCAAACTGAAAGCCTGGAAAGATTTCATGCAGGAAGAAAAGTACAAAAATGTAGTGCTGGATACACATCAGTATCTTATGATGGCAGAATTGCAGGGGTGTCCTCAGACGGTGGAAGGTTATGTAAACTATATTGAGGAAAATTTTGAAAAGGATATTCAGGAGATGTCCCAATATTTCCCGGTCATCTGCGGAGAGTGGTGTCTTTTTAATTCCCTGGCAGTGGGAAGAGATACCAAAGGCGGACAGACGGTATTGAACGGCCAGGAAGGTGTTTCAGAGGAAAGTCTTACACCGGAACAGAAAAGGGAAATTTATCAGGCTCTTGCAAAAGCGCAGTTAAAGGCCTGGGACGCAGGAAGCGGTTATTTTTACTGGAGTTATAAGCTGCTTACGGACACGGTGAATACCCCCGGCTGGGTCGGCTGGGACAGTTGGGATTTGGGAAGATGCGTGGACTTTGGCTGGTTTCCCACAGAAAGATAAAAGGAAAGGCAGGACAAACAAATGAAAACAGATAAAAATCCAAACGCAAAATTATCCTTTTTGGAACGGTTCGGCTATGGACTGGGGGACTATGCAGGAAATCTGGTATATTCTGCTATCAGCGCTTTTCTGCTGGTGTATTACACCAATGTAGTGGGGGCAAATGCAGCGGCGGCAGCTTCTATGATTGCAGTGTCTAAGCTGCTGGACGGTATTTCAGATTTGATTATGGGCTATATCATTGACCATACACACAGCAAATGGGGAAAAGCGCGTCCGTGGATTGCAAGACTATGTATTCCTCTTGCAGTATGTACTGTGCTGATGTTCAGTGTGCCTTCACAATTTGCAGGAAAAGCGCAGATTGCTTATATGTTTCTGACTTATAACCTGGTATCTACTATTTTTTATACAGGCATTAATGTGCCTTATGCAACCATGCACGGGTTGATGACAACCAATCAGTATGAAAGAGGGCTGCTGGGGAATTTCCGTATGCTTCTGGCTACCGCAGGAACGATGACTATTAACACCGTAGTTCTGAAAATGACCGGATTTTTCGGCGGCGGCGATGCCTATGCACAGAAAGGCTGGACGCTGACTTTTGTGGTGCTGATGCTTGTATTTGTTGTGTTAAATATGTTTACCTTCTTTGTCTGCCGGGAACGTGTGACAGAACAAAGTGAGGAACGGGAAAAAGTTTCTTTTGTCAAAGGAATTACAGGGCTTTTGAAAAACAAATATTGGGTGCTTATGGTTGTGGCTCTGTTTTCTATGTACTTTATGATGTCCTGTTTCTTTGGTTCTGCTTTGTATTTTACAAAGTATAACATGGGAAATGAGGGACAGTATGCCATGGTTTCCAATCTGCTTTCCGTGGCTCAGATTGTAACTATGTTCTTTACGCCGCTTCTGATGAAAAAGGTAAGCAAGAGAAATGTATTTCTTCTTGGAATGGCAATTTCTACCATTGGTTTTCTTATGGCAGGTGTGAGTACGGATTATGTCATTATCTGTGTATCCTCGGTTGTAAAAGGAATTGGTTTTGGCTGTGGAGGTGCAACGATGTTTGGCTGTCTGCAGGATGCCATTACTTACGGGGAGTGGTATAATGGATATGGAACTGCCGGTATGGGAAATGCAGCTTCCTCCTTCTGTATGAAGGTAGGTTCCGGTGTAGGTACGGCAGCTCTTGGCTGGATTTTGAATGCCGGAGGGTTTGATGCAGCGAAAGATGTGCAGAGCGCATCTTCCCTGCACGCGGTTACCACAGCGTTTGTGTGGGTTCCCATTGTAACTTCTGTTATCTGTGTGGTCTGTATGCTGCTGTTTGATTTGGACAAACATTATGACCAGGCTGTGGCAGATTTGGCACAGGGGAAATCCAGAATCCATCAGAAATAGAATACGAGTAGGAGAGAAGTTTGATGAAAGAGGAATTGCTGTTTGGTGCGGCTTATTATGCGGAATATATGCCATATGAGAGAATTGACCGGGATATGGAAATGATGAAGCAGGCAGGTATGAATGTTCTGCGTATTGCAGAATCCACCTGGAGTACGCTGGAACCTCATGACAATGTATTTGATTTTTCTTTTCTTGATAAGGTGCTTGAGGCCGCAGAGCGAGAAAACCTTTCCGTCATTGTGGGAACGCCTACTTATGCTGTTCCTGCCTGGCTGGTAAAGAAAGACCCGGCGGTGCTGGCGGTTACAAAGGAAAGACAGGAATTATACGGCAGACGGCAGAACATGGACATTATGAATGAGACTTTCCGTTTCCATGCAGAACGGGTGATCCGGAAATTACTGGAGCATACCGCAGGCAGACGCTGTGTCATAGGATTTCAGATTGACAATGAAACCAAGCATTACGGTACGGCATCTCCCGGGGTACAGGCGCTTTTTGTGGAATATTTGAAAGAAACTTTCGGGACAACCGGGAAACTAAATGAAACCTTCGGGTTGGCGTACTGGAGTAATTCTGTTCATTCCTGGGAAGATTTTCCGGATATGAGAGGCTGTATCAACGGCGGCCTGGCCAGTGAATTTGAAAAGTTTCAGAGAAAACTGGCGGCAGAGTATTTAAGCTGGCAGGCGGACCTTGTAAGAGCCTATAAACGGGAAGACCAGTTTATCACCCACAATCTGGATTTTGAATGGAAGAAATTCGGTGCGGATATTGCCCAGGATGGATACTCTTATGGAGTGCAGCCGGATATCAACCACTATGAGGCAGCAAAGTGCCTGACGATTGCGGGCACTGATATTTATCATCCTACGCAGGATTTTCTTACAGGGGCGGAGATTGCCTTTGGAGGAGATGAAATACGCAGCCTTAAGCAGGAAAATTACTTTGTGCTGGAGTGCCAGGCCCAGGCTTTTAAATATTGGACACCTTATCCGGGACAGCTTCGTCTTCAGGCATACAGCCATCTGGCCAGTGGCGCTAAAGGGCTGATGTACTGGAACTGGCATTCCATTCACAATGGATATGAAACCTATTGGAAAGGGCTTTTGAGCCACGATTTGGATACCAATCCCACTTATGAGGAAGCCTGTGTCTTTGGCAGAGAATGGAAAAATCTGGGAAAGAAGCTTATCGGGCTAAAGAAAAAAAACAGAATTGCCCTTTTGGTGGATAATCAGTGTCTGACTGCCATGAAGTGGTTTCCTATTGACAGGGATTTAAGCTATAATGATGTAGTGCGCTGGGCTTACGACAGCCTTTATGAGATGAATCTGGAGTGCGATGTGGTGGATGTGCAGGCCGTAGACATGAGTCGGTACGACATGATTGTAACGCCTGCCCTGTACAGCGCAAAAGAATCTCTTTTGCAGCAGCTGGAAGAGTTTGTTGCCCGGGGCGGTGTGCTGGTAAGCACGTTCAAATCCTTTGTATGCAATGAATATTTAAGTGTGTACTGCGATAAACAGCCACACAGGCTGCACCGGTGTTTCGGTATGAGTTACAACCAGTTTACCGAGCCTGGAACAGCGGCTTTAAAAGGGCAGAAGGTGCAGTATTTTGCCGAACTTTTAAAGACGGAGGGTGCAGAAAGTCTGGGGAATTACGAACATAAATACTGGGGAAAATATGCGGGAATTACCTGCAATGATTATGGAAAAGGCAGAGCCTATTATATTGGCTGCTTTACGGAGAAAGGGATTTTAAAAGAAATTTATGCCCAGGCAGGAAGAGATGCCGGTATGGAACTTCCCTTGTCAGTCTGGCCAGTCGTGTTCAGAAGCGGAGAAAATGCAGAGGGGCATATGCTGCATTATGTGCTGAATTACAGTGAAAATCAGCAGGAGGTTTTGAATCCTTACAAAAGGGTAAGGGATTTGCTTTCAGACAAGGTGTATGAACCGGGAGAGAAGATTCTGCTGATGGACTGGAATCTGGCAATTTTGGAAGAAATTTAAAGCGTTATTTGGAACAAAAAATAAGAACAGGCAGGAGCAGGAAGTGCTTCTGCCTGTTCTGAGCATCTCTCATAAAGCAAAGTCTGCTTTATTCATCCCAACCTTCATAAAACCGGATATTTACGGAAATATTTCTTACAATATCCCCTTCCTGTAAATCCATATCACTTTCGTCCGATACAGAGGGGAGGCTGCAGTCCTCTTCGGAGAGTTCCAGGCTCAGCCAGTCGTAGGCAGCCTCGTTGGCATTATCTACGGCATCTTCCAAAGTGTCGCCTTTGGCATAGCAGCATTCCAAATCCGGAAAGTGGCCTTCATATGTTCCGTCTTCTGCTTTGCGGAAAACCGCAGGATATATAAATTTCATAGGGAAACTCCTTTCTGGGTATTCTGAATTTATAATATTGGCTTCTTTAGGGAGTATATAACAAAATTCCGGGAGGGACAAGTAAAATGTGGGGATAAGGTATATCTGTGAAATGTACATACAGGCTGAAAGAGACGCGGAATTATGGTATAATGCAAATAAAAAATTGGAAAGGAAGAAAATATGGATTCAAAGGATATCAAAGCAATATTGGGAATAGGTGAGACCGTTGCAGTGGAATTTAAACGCTGCGGAAATGGCATTGAAAGTGATGTCTATGAGACTGTATACAATGGACCGGGTAACAGGAGAACAGGGATTCAATCTGGCTGCAGTTATGCTTTTGGGATATGATGATGTGATTTTAGATATAGTTCCAACCTATATGACAGACGCATTGCTTCGGCGCATAAATGTAGACCGTTATGATGATAGAGAAATTGTACAGACAAATTTGATAGAAAGCTATGAACGATTGATGGAATTTGGACACAAGCATTTGCCGGATAAATTTTTTCTGGAAGATGACCAGAGAAAGAGCCTGAGAAATATTATTACTCGAGAAATGATTGCAAATACATTGATTCACCGTGAATATACAAGTTCTTATCAGGCAAAATTTGTCATAGAGAATGAACGTATGTATGTAGAAAATGCAAACCGGGCTTTGCAGCAGGCAGTTCTGACGCCGGATAATATGGAACCACTGCCTAAAAATCCAATCATAGCGTCGTTTTTTAGAAATATCGGATATGCAGATCAACTTGGTTCGGGGGTGCGGAATTTGTTTAAGTATAGTAAATTCTACTCTGGTGATGACCCGAAGTTTATGGAGGGAGATATTTTTAGAATTATTGTACCATTAAATGAAAGAAAGACGAAAGAAACTATTACCCAATCGGCCACCCAGTCCACCCAATCAGATGAGATAAAGCCGGTTCAGAGAATCATTGAAATCATAGAACAGAATCCACTTCTTTCTCAAAAGCAAATGGCTGAAAAATTATCTTTAAATCAAAATACACTGAAATATTATATTAAAAAGATGCGGGAAAAAGGAATTATTGAAAGAGTTGGTTCCAGCCGAAAAGGAAAGTGGGTTGTTAAATAACGGAAAAATGAATCTTTCTTTACACAACTCGGTATTTCGTGATAGTATGAATTGGAATCAGGAAAGAAAAGGAGGAATCCCTATATGGGTTCTTACGAAAGTTTTGCCAGGGTATATGATTTGTTTATGGACAATATACCCTATGACGAATGGTGCAGTTACCTGATAGAACTGCTGAAAGAATACGGCATAGAGGACGGTCTGGTTCTGGAGCTGGGCTGCGGTACCGGAAATGTAACAGAACGGCTGTTCAATGCGGGATATGATATGATCGGTGTAGACAATTCCATGGACATGCTGGAAATTGCCATGGAAAAGAAAGAAGAGAACAAAAAGGACATTCTGTATCTTCTGCAGGATATGCGGGAGTTTGAACTTTATGGGACAGTTCGGGCGGTGGTGTCTATTTGTGACAGTATGAATTATATCACAGAGGAAGAAGACCTCTTAGAGGTGTTCCGCCTGGTTAATAATTATCTGGACCCCGGTGGAATCTTCCTATTTGATATGAATACAAAGTATAAGTATGCGGAGATTCTGGGGGATAATACAATAGCAGAGAACCGGGAGGACGCCAGCTTTATCTGGGATAACTATTATGATGAGGAAGAGCAGATAAATGAATATGATTTGGCGTTGTTCATTCCCGAAGACTGTCAGGGTGAGCTGCTTTACCGGAAATATGAGGAAACTCATTATCAGAGAGCATACGAGCTGGAAACCGTGAAGCGGCTTCTGGAAGAAGCGGGTATGGAGTTTCTTGCTGTGTATGACGCATTTACACGGGAAGAGCCAAAGGCAGACAGCCAGAGAGTTTACATGATAGCCAGAGAAAAAGGAAAATAAAACAGGGAGAGACAAAATGGGAGATTATATAGTAAGAGCAACTGCAGCAAACAGTCAGATTCGGGCCTTTGCTGCGACAACCAGAGATTTAGTGGAATATGCCAGAGCTGCACATAACACAAGCCCGGTAGCTACAGCAGCGCTGGGACGTCTTTTGACAGGGGGCGCTATGATGGGCGTTATGATGAAGGGGGAGAAAGACCTTCTGACTTTACAGGTAAAAGCAGGCGGCCCTTTAAACGGCATGACTGTTACTGCAGATTCCAGAGGAAACGTCAAGGGATATGTGGGAAATCCAAACGTGGTACTGCATGCCAATGACAAAGGAAAATTAGATGTAGCAGGCGCTGTAGGCGTGGGATTTATGAACGTCATTAAGGATATGGGGCTGAAAGAGCCTTACATGGGACAGACCGTGCTGCAGACCAGTGAAATTGCGGAGGATTTGACGTATTACTTTGCTACCAGTGAGCAGGTGCCGTCTTCTGTAGGACTGGGGGTTTTAATGGAAAAGGACAATACCGTGAAACAGGCCGGAGGCTTTATCATTCAGCTTATGCCTTTTACAGAAGAATCCGTTATCAGCCAGTTGGAAGAGAATCTGAAAAACGTAACGTCTGTTACTGCTCTTCTGGAAGAGGGACACACACCGGAAAGCCTTCTGGAGACTCTTTTAAAAGGCTTTGACATAGAATTTACAGAAAAAATTCCTACACAGTTTTACTGCAACTGTTCCAAAGAGCGGGTAGAGAGAGCTTTAATCAGTGTAGGCAAAAAGGACATTCAGGAGATGATTGACGACGGAAAAGAAATTGAGATGAATTGTCATTTCTGCAATAAAAATTATATTTTTACCGTGGACGAATTGAAAAGAATTCTGAAAGAATGTAAAAGATAAGGGCATAGAAGGATAGAAATAAAAAAGCAGGAAAGGTTTGGTGCAAAATGAAAGACGGATTCATAAAAGTGGCAGCCGCAACACCGGATATTCAGGTGGCAGACTGTGTTCACAACACCCGGGAAATTGTAAAAAAAGCAAAAGAAATGAGCCGGGAGGGCGCCCGTATTCTGGTGTTCCCGGAACTTTGTATTACGGGGTATACCTGCCAGGATTTATTTCAGCAGGATACTCTTCTGGAATCTGCCAAAGAGCAGCTTTTAAAGGCAGCAGAGGAACTGAAAGAGGTTCCGGGACTGACTTTTGTGGGTCTGCCTCTGGAATTTCATGGGAAGCTGTACAATACCGCAGCGGTGTTAAGCGGCGGTGAGATTCTGGGAATTGTGCCAAAGCAGTATTTGCCCAATTACGGAGAATTCTATGAAGCCCGTCATTTTGTCTCCGGAGGAGAGATTCTGGACTATATTCCTATGGGAAAGGGAAAAGTTCCCTTCGGCAGCAGACTGCTTTTTACCTGTGAGGAAATGCCGGGACTTACGGTGGCAGCGGAAATCTGTGAGGATTTGTGGGCGCCCTGTCCTCCAAGCGTAGGACACGCCATGGCAGGAGCCAATGTGGTGGTGAACCTGTCGGCCAGCGATGAAACAGTGGGAAAAACAGAATACAGGAGAAGTCTGGTAAAGGGACAGTCGGCAAGACTTTTGTGCGCTTACATTTATGCCACAGCAGGAAACGGAGAGTCCACTCAGGACTTGGTTTTCGGCGGACAGAATCTTATCTGTGAAAACGGCAGTCTTCTGGCAGAGGCGCCGCTGTTTGCCAATGAAACGATTTACGGAGTTCTGGATATTCAGAAGCTGAAAGGGGAGAGAAGACGGATTTCCACCTGGCAGCAGGAAATGGATGGCTCTTATCTCAAGATTTCTTTTCACCTTCCGAAAGAGGAAACACTGCTTACCAACTGCCTTGAGCAGAATCCTTTTGTACCGGGAAATCCGGAAAAGAGAGCGGAAAGGTGCAATGAAATTTTGAATATTCAGGCTATGGGACTGAAAAAGAGAATGGAACACACCCATTGCAAGACAGCGGTTTTGGGAATTTCCGGCGGTCTGGATTCTACCCTGGCTCTTCTGGTGACAGCCAGAGCTATGGATTTGCTGGGCATGGACAGAAAGCAGATTGTGGCGGTTACCATGCCCTGCTTCGGAACGACGGACAGAACGTATACCAATGCCTGCGAACTGACCAGACGTCTGGGGGCGGAACTTCTGGAAGTGGACATTAAAAAGGCAGTTCTGCAGCATTTTGAAGATATTGGGCAGGATCCACAGGTGCATGACGTGACGTTTGAAAATGCACAGGCCAGAGAGCGGACCCAGGTGATTATGGATATTGCCAACCAGCGGGGCGGCATGGTTATCGGTACCGGAGATTTGTCAGAACTGGCCCTTGGCTGGGCAACGTATAACGGAGACCACATGTCTATGTATGGAGTCAATGGTTCGGTGCCGAAAACTCTGGTGCGCTATCTGGTGCGCTATTATGCGGAAACCTGTGGGGAAGAAAAGCTGGCGCAAATCCTTATGGATGTGCTGGATACTCCGGTAAGTCCGGAACTTCTGCCGCCTGAGGACGGTGTAATTTCCCAGAAAACAGAAGATTTGGTAGGACCGTATGAACTACATGACTTTTTCCTCTATTATATGCTGCGGTTCCATTTTTCGCCGTCCAAGATTTACAGAATGGCGAAAGCGACTTTTGAAGGTGCGTATGACGAGGAAACGATTTTAAAATGGCTGAAGAAGTTTTACTGGAGATTTTTCTCTCAACAGTTTAAGCGTTCCTGTCTTCCGGATGGACCGAAAGTGGGCAGCGTGGCGGTATCGCCCCGCGGGGATTTGCGTATGCCAAGCGACGCCTGCGTGACGGTGTGGATGAAGGAAATAGAAAAGTTATAAGAACGTATTTGGTGGGATTTTACGGGAGGTTTGGATTATGGAAAAACTGAGAGTCGGTATTTTAAGTACCGGAAATATTGCTGCCACAATGGCAGGAACTGTCAAACAGATGAAAGAGGCCCGGGTGTGTGCCGTTGCGTCGAGAAATCTGGAAAAGGCAGAGAAATTTGCGGAAAGATTTGAAATTCCGAAAGCCTACGGTTCTTATGAAGAACTGGCAAAAGATGAGGAACTTGACGTGGTCTATGTGGCAACGCCCATGTCAGAGCATTATGAAAATGTAAAAATGCTGCTGAACCATGGCAGAAACGTGCTTTGTGAAAAATCTTTTGCGTTGAATAAAAAACAGGCAGAGGAAATGATTCACCTGGCAGAAGAAAAAGGTCTTCTTTTGACAGAAGCCATCTGGGTGCGGTATATGCCTATGTGGAAAACACTAAGGCAGGTGCTGGATTGTGGAATGATCGGCGAGCCTATGACAGCTACCGCCAATCTCTGCTATCTCATAGACCAGGTGCCGCGGCTTATGGAATTGAAGCTGGGCGGCGGCGCACTTTTGGACGTAGGTGTGTATGTCCTGAACTTTGCCTCTTTGGTATTTGGAAATGAGATAGAAAGTATCACTGCAAAGGCATTGATGACAGAGGGTGGAGTGGACGCGCAAAACAGCATTACGCTCACCTATCCGGGACAGAAAATGGCAGTGCTGAACAGTTCTCTTCGTGTGATTTCCGACAGAAAAGGCGTGATTTACGGCACAAAGGGATATGTGATTGTAGAGAATATCAACAATTTTGAGTCCATTGCCGTGTATAACCGGGACAGGGAGCAGGTGGCATTTTATGAACAGCCGTCTCAGATTTCAGGTTATGAATATGAGGTGCTGGCCTGCAAAGAAGCGTTGGAAAAGGGATGGAAGGAATGTCCGGATATGCCTCATGCAGAGACCCTTCGGATTATGGCACAGATGGATGCCATCCGCGAAGGATGGGGGATGAAATACCCCCAGGAAAGATAGAAAGATACCAGGAATTATGCGATTACAGTAAAAGAAAAACTGCCCCATAAAGTCTGCGGAACACTTACCAATTTCCGCAGCGGCTTCATGGGGCAGTTTTTTATTTTCGCGCCTTTTCAAGTGCCTTCTCAATGGCATCTAACAACATCATGGAGGTATATTTGTTTTCCTCTGTATATGTGATGTTTTCCGTGGACTGTGTCTGGCAAATCTGTTCAGAAAGCGCGTCCAGGGCCGGCTGCATCAGGGGATACATAGCAGTGGTGGTTTCGCTTAGATTTACAAGAGAAATGGCATTGATGTGATTTTCGTCCACCGTAACCTCCACATCAAAGGTATTGTCGTTGAGTGTAATGGGGCTTGCATAGACACCGGCGTGATAGACGGCTTTGGCACTGGCGGTATCTGCGTCCCTGCTCTTCCCAAACATCATAAAGAGTACCACAGCCAGTACAATAGCCAGTACCACAAAAATACCTGTATAAATGACTTCTTTCATATGTAACACAACAATTTTGGTTTTTGAGCTCATGGCTGCACCTCCTGCATTCCTTTTTATAACATATTACCGGGTAAGGGAAAATATGCCTGTGTATTTGCACATCTACATTTAACAATACACGGATTGGCATTTAAAATGGGGTATGTTATTATGAAAAGGAACAGAAATGCCAAGGAGACATTCCATGAAAGAATTGAAAATGAGAGAGAAACAGGAGAACAGATGATGCGTTATAAATTATTGGTTTTAGATATAGATGGAACCGTGACAAATTCTAAAAAAGAGGTCACAGAGAAGACGAAAAAGGCTATTATTGAACTGCAGGAAAGAGGAATTCCCGTGGCCATTGCTTCCGGGCGTCCGCCTCAGGGGGTGTACAAGGTGGCAGAAACCCTGGAACTGGACCGTTTCGGCAGTTATATTCTGCCCTTTAACGGCGCGAGAATTTTGAATTTCCAGACCAGGGAATGTGTGTATGAGAAAACGCTGCCCATGCACCTCCCTGCAAGGCTCTGGAAAGATGCCCTGGAGAATGGAATCGGTATCATTACTTACGAAAAAGACGAGATTCTTTCCGGAACAGAGCCGGATAAATATATGGAAATCGAGGCGAAAATCAATCAGCTTCCCATTGTATATAAAAAGGACTTTGGAACTTATGTAAACTTTCCGGTGAATAAATGTCTGATGACCGGGGCACCTCAGGATTTGGAAGCCCTGGAGCCTGTGATGGCCCGGAAATATTGCCATGAGGCCCAGGTATTCCGGTCAGAGCCTTTCTTTTTGGAAGTGACGCCGAAAAATGTGGACAAGGCTTACTGTCTGCGGCATCTTCTGGAGATTCTGGGAATCAAACGGGAGGAAATGGTGTGCTGCGGTGACGGTTTTAATGATGTGTCCATGATTCAGTACGCCGGTCTTGGCGTGGCTATGGCCAATGCCCAGGAGCGTGTGAAGGAAGTGGCGGATTATATTACCTGTTATGACAATGACCATGACGGTATTGCAGAGGTAATCGAAAAATTCTTTTAAGTCCCCAGGTTTCTGAAAGGAGGAACGTATGGCATTACAGTTTATTTTCGGCCCTTCGGGAGCAGGGAAATCCCATTATATTTACAGCAAAATCATACAGGAATCCATGGAACATCCGGGCCGCTCATATCTAGTGCTGGTACCGGAGCAGTTTACCATGCAGACCCAGAAGGAACTGGTAGAAATGCACCCGCGAAAAGGCATTATGAATATAGATGTCCTAAGTTTTGAACGTCTGGCTTTCCGTGTGCTGGAGGAAGTGGGGGAGACTCAGAGAGAACTGCTGGAAGAAACGGGAAAGAGCATGGTGCTGCGAAGAGTGGCGCAGGAGAAGAAAAAGGAACTGAAGGTTCTGGGCAGCAAAATGGACAAACAGGGGTATGTATCCCAGATGAAGAGTATGGTGTCTGAGCTGCGGCAATATGAAATCGGGTCCTCTGATTTAGAGGAGATTCTGGAGGATTTAAAGAACCGCCCGGAGCTGTATTACAAATTAAAGGATATGCAGGTGCTGTATCAGGGTTTTTTTGAGTATCTGGAAGGCAACTTCATTACCCAGGAGGAAGTCTTAGACGTACTGGGAAGGGTGGCAGACAAGTCGCGGAAATTAAAGGACAGTGTGCTGGTACTGGACGGCTACACCGGATTTACCCCCATACAGATACAGCTTCTGGAAAAACTGTTGGAAATCAGCAGTCAGATTTATGTCACCGTAACCATGGGGAGAGGAGAAGACCCGTATCATCCCGGCAGCCCCCATCAGCTTTTCTGCCTCAGCAAGCAGACCGTTGCAAGATTATGTAAACTTGCTTCGGAGAAAAAAATTCACTGGGAAGAGCAGTGGGTACCGGAAAAAGGGGCGCCGTATCAAGGGAGATTTACAAAAAATCTGCCGATGGATTTTCTGGAACGGAATCTTTTCCGTTATCGCAGAGGAACGTATGATAAAAAACAACATGCTGTGCATATCCGGGAATCCCTGAATCCGGCACAGGAAATGGAGGAAACCGCAGGTATTATCCGGGGGCTGGTGCGAAAAAAAGGTTACCGTTACCGGGATTTTGCTGTGATTACCGGAGACATGGAGGTTTATGCCCCTGCAGCGGCCAGAGCTTTTGAGAAATACCATATTCCCTGCTTTCTGGACCAGAAGCATTCCGTGTTTCTGAATCCTTTTGTGGAATACATTCGTGCCGCCGTAGATTTAATCATCGAGCAGTTCAGCTATGAGAGTGTGTTCCGCCTGCTGCGATGCGGGCTTACGGATATTACCGAGGAAGAGACAGACCGGCTGGAAAATTATGTGGTAGCCATGGGAATCAGGGGCTTTGCGGCCTGGAACCGGGAGTGGGTGCGCACTTATCGTGGACAGAATCCGGAAGAATGTGTATTACTCAATGAAATTCGTACCCGCCTTGTGGATATGTGGGAACCTTTTTATACGAAAATGCGGGAAAAGGGTGCTGATATTACAGATTATGCAAGGGCTTTGTATGAGTATATCTGCAGCAATCACATTCAGGAGAAAATGCAGGCGTATGCGGAAAAATTCCGGCAGGAAGAAAACCTGTCCATGGTGAAGGAATACAGTCAGATTTATGAGATTGTCATGAATCTGCTGGACAAGCTGGTGGAAATCCTGGGAGAAAAGAAGGTGCGGCTGCGGGAGTTTAAGGAGATTCTGGACGCCGGGCTTTTGGAAGCCAAGGTGGGAATTGTGCCGCCCACCTCAGACCAGGTGCTGGTTGGGGATATGGAGCGAACTCGTTTAAAGGATATTAAGATACTGTTTTTTGCCGGGGTCAATGAAGGGAAAATTCCCAAGGAGACTCAGGCAGGAAAACTTCTTTCTGATTTGAACCGGGAAGAAATGCGGGAATCTTTGGAACGGCGGGGCTTGTCCCTGGCGCCCACGGCAAAGGAAAGCCTGTATACCCAGAAGTTTTATCTGTATCTGAATCTGACGAAACCCAGTGAGCAGGTGTATCTGTCTTACAGCCGTTTAAGCAGCAGCGGGGAAGCCCTGTCTCCTTCTTTTCTTATTTCCCAGATAGAGGGCTTATTTCAGGATTCCAGAGAGAACCAGGAGATTCTTTTGTACAGAGAAAGTGTGACAGGGGCTTTGGAAAAGCTGTCGGGAGAACTGCACAGTGTTCAGAAGGAGTCTCCGGTTTTTGAAGAACTGATGAACTGGTTCTGCAGCCGGAAGGAATGGGAAGCTGTGGTGAAGAATCTGATTCAAGGGGCTTTTTACGCCAATCCCCAGGACGCTATCAGCCGGGGCACTGCTCATGCGCTTTACGGCACAGAGTTGGAAAACAGCGCGACCAGGCTGGAAGAGTTTGCCAAATGTGCCTGCGCTCATTTCCTGTCTTATGGTCTTGCCCTACGGGAACGGGTGCGGTATGAGTTCAGTATGGCAGATTTGGGAACTCTGCTGCACAACAGCCTGGATTTGTTTGCCAAAAAAGTCCGGGAACAGGGCATAAAATGGGTGGATTTAGAAGACGGACCAAGAGACGCTCTGGCAGAAGCCTGCGTAGATGAGGTGGTGGAAAAATCAGGAGAAACCATTCTCTTAAGCAGCGCCAGAAATGCCTATACGGTAAACCGGGCCAAGCGCATGGTGAAGCGCAGTGTCTGGGCTCTGCAGTGGCAGTTAAAGCAGGGGGATTTCTATCCGGCCCTGACGGAATGGGCTTTTGGGCCTGCGGATAAGATAGACAGCCTGCATTTTTCTCTGGGAGAAGGAGAAGAATTGCAGCTGCGGGGACGGATTGACCGGGTGGATGTGTGCCGCGGAGAGGACAACCAGCTCTATGTAAAAGTGATTGATTATAAATCCGGGGCTACCAAGCTGGATTTACTGAAAGTCTATTATGGTTTGCAGCTGCAGCTTGCCCTGTATCTCGGGGCGGCCATGGAACTGGAAGCCAAGCGGTTTCCGCAAAATCAGGTAAAGCCTGCAGGTATCTTTTATTACAATGTGAAAGACCCGGTGTTAAACCAGGAGGATGTAAAAGACCCGGAACATCCGGAAATGGATATCCTGAAAAAGCTGAAAATGGACGGACTGGCAGGAGCAGAGCCGGAAATTCTGGAAAAACTGGACCGGAACCTGGCAGCGGCGAAAGGCGTGGAATCTCTGGCCGTGCCCGTCAAATACACGGCAAAAGGAGGATTTGCCAGCAATTCCAAAGTGGCAAGTCAGGAACAGTTTGGGGATATGATGTGGTATGTAAACTGCAAGGCAAAGGAAATCGGCGGAAAAATTCTGGGTGGAAATACAGAGGTCAATCCTTTTGAACAGCAGAAGGAAAACGCCTGCGTTTACTGCCCGTACCGCAGTGTGTGCGGATTTGATGAAAAGATTCCCGGCTACCGCTACCGGAGGCTGGTGCCTTATAAAACAGAGGAAATCTGGGAGAAACTGAAAGAATACCGGGAGAATCCGGAGAAAGGAGAGGTTTAAGCATGGGCGTTTCATGGACAAAGGAGCAGCAGAAAGTCATTGATACCCGAAACTGCAACATTCTGGTCAGTGCGGCGGCCGGCAGCGGAAAGACAGCGGTGCTGGTGGAGCGTATTATCCAGAGAATCACGGATAAACACCAGCCCATAGACATTGACCGTCTGCTGATTGTAACCTTTACCAGAGCGGCGGCCGGGGAGATGAAGGAACGTATTCGGACTGCCATTGAGAAAAAGCTGGAGGAGGACCGGGATAACGAACATCTGCAAAGACAGAGCACCCTGGTACATCATGCCCAGATTACCACCATTGACAGTTTTTGTTCTTATGTGGTGAAGAATTATTTTCATCTCATCGATTTAGACCCTTCCTTTCGTATGGGAGACGAGGGAGAAATGCGGCTTTTGCAGGCCGACGTGGCAGATAAAGTCATGGAAGAGGCGTACAGTGCGCCGGAGAATGAGAAATTCTGCTTTTTTGCGGACAATTTCTCTTCCGGGAAAACAGATGAGAAAATACCGGAAATGATACGGAAGCTTTACGGTTTTTCCATGAGCTACCCCTATCCGGAGGAATGGCTGAACGCCTGCAGAGAGGCTTATGATATAGAAACGGCAGAGGAACTGGAAAAAGCTCCCTGGATGAAGGCGGTGAAGGAAGAAATCCGCAAGCAGATACAGGAGGCAGCCAAACTTCTCACGGAGGCAGGAAACCTTGCAGGAGAACCGGACGGGCCGGGCTTTTATCTGGGGCTTTTGGAACAGGAAAAAGCGGCGGCAGAGAACCTGGAAAAGGCGGAGACTTTCGCAGAATACAAAGCGCTTTTCGATACCCTGGAATTTAAACGCCTTCCGGCAGGGAAAAAGGCAGAGAAGGAACTGGTATCGGAAAGCGTGCAGGAACTGGTGAAAAATCTGCGGAATCAGGCAAAGGATTTGCTGAAGGAAATTCAGGACCGGTATTTTTCAGAAAGTCTGGAAGAGATTCTGGAACATCTCAAAAAGGCAGGAGAGCCGGTGGGCGTTCTGGTGGATCTGACCCTGCGCTTTATGGAGTGCTACCGGGAGAAAAAAAAGGAAAAGAACATCCTGGATTTTGCGGATTTGGAGCACTATGCCCTGGAAATTCTGGTACATCACACACCAAAAGGAGATGAGCGGACCGACGCAGCCAAAGAACTGTCCCGGCAGTTTGCAGAGATTATGATTGACGAGTATCAGGACAGTAATCTGGTGCAGGAAAAACTGCTGACCTCTGTGTCCGGAGTAGAGGACGGCATGTATAATATTTTCATGGTGGGAGATGTGAAGCAGAGCATTTACCGTTTCCGTCTGGCCAGACCGGATTTGTTTATGGAGAAATTCCGTACCTATCCTCTTACGAAAGGGGAAAACCGTCTGCGGATTGATTTGCACAAAAACTTCCGAAGCAGGAAGGAAGTGCTGGACAGCGTCAACTATCTCTTTTATCAGATTATGGGAGAAGACCTGGGCGGCGTGGAATATGACCGGGACGCGGCGTTGTATGCAGGGCGGGTTTTTCCGCCGAAACCGGAAGGTTCGGAAACGATGCAGCCAGCAGCGGAGGTACTGCTTCTGGAGGAAGATGACCCGGTGTGGAAGGACAGCGAAAATCCCGAGAGTATCCGGGAAACCGAGGCCCGTATGATTGCTATGCGGATTCGGGAGCTTATGGAGACAGAGCAGGTTCTGGACAAGAAAACGGAAACCTACCGTCCGGTATGTTATTCGGATTTTACGATTTTGCTGCGTACCATGTCGGGCTGGGCAGAGACTTTTAAGAAGATTTTAAATTCCTGCGGGATTCCCGCCAGCGTTACCACCAAGACCGGATACTTTTCCGCGCCGGAGGTCACCAGTGTGCTGGATTACCTGCAGATTCTGGACAACCCGCTGCAGGATATTCCGCTGGCCGGGGCTTTAAGATCCATGCCGCAATCGTTCAGTTTTGAAGAATTGGCGGAAATTAAAATTCTGGGAAAAGAGGCGGAAAAGCCTGCGCTTTATGAAGCCTTGCTTCTGGCAGAGCAGCAGGACAGTCCCCTGGGGGAAAAGACCCGTGGTTTTCTTAAGATTTACCGGAAACTGCGGAGCAAGGTGCCCTATACCCCTATGCATGAACTGATTTGGGATTTCTTCGATGAAACGGGATTTCTGCTCTATCAGCAGGCCTTTGTGTCCGGGGAACAGAAAAAGGCCAATCTGCTGATGTTGGCAGAGAAGGCCAGAGATTATGAAAGCACCAGTTACCGTGGGCTGTTTAACTTTATCCGCTATATTGAAAATTTGAAAAAGTATCAGGTGGATTTCGGGGAGGCCAATATTCTTTCCGACAAAGAGGATACCGTGCGGATTATGAGTATTCACGGCAGCAAAGGACTGGAATTTCCCATTGTCTTTGTGGCAGGTATGGGGAAAAGTATCAATATGCAGGACGCCAGAGAAAGTATGGTTATGCACCCGGATTTGGGAATTGGCGCCCCGGCTATGGACGAAAAGCTGCGGATTCGTACCAGAACCATTCTGCAAAGAGCTGTACAGCAGGAAATTCAGGCAGAGAGTCTGGGAGAAGAGCTGAGGATTCTCTATGTGGCCCTTACCAGAGCCAAGGAGAAACTGATTCTTACGGGAACAGTTTTAAAGCTGCAGGAAAAGCTGGCCGGATTTGAGATGGTGAAGCGGCAGCGGGAAGAGCGTCTTTCCTACGGTATGCGTACAAAAGGAAAAAGCTATATGGATTGGATTTTGCAGGCTTTGGCCCGTCACAGAGCCATGAAACCGCTGTATGCAGAATACGAACTTCCCGTATACCCGCTGAATCCGTTGTATGAAGGGGAAGGAGATTTTCTTATCCGTAAAGTTTACCCATTGGAATTAGTCATAGAAGAAACCCAGCTGCGCATGGAAGAGGAACAGGAGAAAGCACGGCTGCTGTCCTGGGACTGCGGACAGGTTTACGATGAAAAGCTGAAACAGGAATTGGAAGACAGTTTTTCCTATGTGTATCCCTACGAAGCCCAGGCGCTGATTCCCTCCAAACTCACGGTTTCCGAAGTGAAGCGCATGCAGGAGCCGGTACAGGAGGAAAGCTATGTTCTGTATGAGGAAAAACCTGTGGAGACTTATGTGCCTGCTTTTATGCGGGAGAAGGAAGCAACGCCTCAGGGGGCGGCCAGAGGAACCATCTATCACCGGGTTCTGGAAAATCTGGACTATGGAAAAACAGAGGATTTAGACCAGATAAAGGCGCAGATAAAAGCGTTAGGGCAGCAGGGAAAACTGACAAAAATCATGGAAAAAACAGTGCGGGCTCAGGATATTTACCGGTTTGTCCAAAGTGCTCTGGGACAGCGGATGAAAGCGGCAATGGAGAAGGGGAAGCTCTATCGGGAGCAGCCCTTTGTTATGGAAGTATCTGCTAATCAGGTGAAGCTGGAATATGACCCACAGGAACAAGTGCTCATTCAGGGAATTATGGATGCGTATTTCGAGGAAAACGGGGCGCTGGTGCTGGTGGATTACAAAACCGACAAGGTGTATGGAAAGAATCTGGCTTCTCTGATAAAGAAATATCAGGTACAGTTGGAATATTATGCAGAAGCCCTGGAACGGCTGACCGGAAAAGCAGTGAAGGAGAAATATATTTATTCCATTGACCTGGGAGAAGCAGTCCCGGTATAAGAATTCTGGCATATAGTGGAAACGGAAAAGAGGCTGTTTGACAGCCTCTTTTCTGTAAATTTTTTTAATTTGCCGCAGAGGATTCCGATTGGGTATCTGCAGCCGTTTCAAAGGTAATTTCCGGCTTTGTATCCTCCTGGTTCCACATGGAATTTACCAGTTCCGTAATCACGGTTTTCGCCCGTTCTTCTGCGGTGGTGAGCAAATCTGTTTTTTCTGCCTGCTTGGTTACGTCCTCTTTGGCATACTGCAGAGCCTCTACGGTATCCTGGCGGTCCTGAAAATTAAAAAGTGCAAATTTTTCATCATAAAATTCCAGGCTGTCCGGGTCAATGGTAATGTCCTGAATTTCTGCTTTGGGAAGGGTTACGGATACTTTGTTTCCCTTTATATCCATCTGTACCTGTCCTAAATCCACCCCGGCCTTTACATTGGCATCGTAAATCATCGTAAATTCTTTCTTGGTGAGAAAGGTGATTTCTCCCTGGCTGTACCGTACCAGTCCCCGGTAGGCAAGTTCTGCGGTGGACAGCTGGGAGAGCTCTGAAATCTGCGCGGTAATCGCAGACGTGTTCAGCTCCGGCTTCTTACTGGACTCCAAATATCTTCCGGCAATCATGCCCAGAATCAGAATGGCGGCAGCGGCCAGAATGGCAAATATTTTTCCAAATTGTTTTTTCATGTATTCCTCCTGTGTCGAAAATCCTTGAAATTTGCGAAACGTGTCTCTATACGAGTATAAAGGTTTGCAGAGAGAAAGAAAAGAAAAATCTTTAAAATTTCTTTTGTTTTTCTTCTGTAAAATATTATTGACAATATTATATTATATGACGTATAGTATTAAACATAAAATAGTATTGCTTAAGAAACAATATTATGGAGAAAAAAGGAAGCGAGGTGGACATATGGTTTTTAATACAGGAGCAGCGCTTTTGGACGCCATTGTGCTGGCCGTTGTATCCAAGGAAAACGAGGGTACCTATGGGTATAAAATTACCCAGGATGTGCGTCAGGTGCTGGAGGTTTCGGAATCCACGCTCTATCCGGTTCTGCGGAGACTTTTAAAAGACCAGTGTTTGGAAACTTATGACAGAGAATACGGCGGAAGAAACCGGCGATATTATAAGGTAACAGAGAAAGGGATGGTGCAGTTGAATCTGTACCGGGCAGAATGGAAAAGCTACTCAATGAAAATCAGTGAATTGTTCGAGGGAGGGATTCAGGCATGAACAGAAAGGAATTTTTGGCGCAGCTTTCGCGGCTGTTGTGGGATATACCGGAAGCGGACAGAAAAGACGCTCTGGAATATTATGAAAACTATTTTGAGGATGCAGGGGAAGAAAACGAACCCTCTGTCATACAGGAACTGGGAAGTCCGGGGAAGGTGGCAGCCATCATAAAAGCCGGCCTGGAAGAGGGACAGAATGAGTATGGGGCATACACAGAGGCCGGATACCGGGATGAATGGTTTGAAGAACGGAATATGCCTGAGCGGCAAAAGGCAGAATCTTCTTCCGATTCCCAAAATCATGAGGAAGACCGCCAGGAAAAGAATAACTGGGATGGAAGCCGTTATCACGGAGAGGAGAATGGGGGAAATACAGCTTATGAGGGACCGTATCGAACCTATGCGGGAACCGCACAGAGAAAACAGCCAAGAGGCGGACTTTCCTGGCCGCTGCTATTGGTATTGGTGATTCTTACTTGTCCTTTGTGGGGCGGATTGGGACTGGGACTGCTGGGTGTGTTTCTGGGGCTTTTGGGCGCCTGCATTGGAATTCTGGCAGCTTTGCTTTTTAGCGGGCTGGGATTGGTAGTTGGCGGTGTGGTGCTTCTGGCTAATGCCTTTATTTTTCAGTTGGGAACTCCGGCTACTGCTGTAGTTACCGCAGGGGCAGCGCTTATGATGACAGCGCTGGGACTGCTTTTGACTTTGGGATTTTTCCTTCTGGTGATAAAAGTTTTTCCGCCTTGTTTCCGATGGTGCATAGATTTGATTCAGCGAATTCTTCACAGAGGACATACAGGAGGTGACCGGGCATGAAGAAGTTTACAAAAATTGTTTTGATTTCCATACTGTGTTTGGGGCTTTTGGGAGGTATTCTGTTCGGCGCAGGTGTGGCGGCAGGCGGAAGTATTGATTTGGTTTATGAAGGAAATCATCTGGCAAATACCCGGCTGTTTCGGATGATAGCCCACAAGCTGCAGAAGCATGAACACAGATATGAAGAGTGGGAAGACAAATGGGACGAAGGTCTGTCGGATATTGATGCAGTTGATGATGACAGTACACCGGGAAACCTGGAATACTCCCAGACAGAGGTAGAGCGTCTCCTCCTGGAAGTGGATACAGGAATTGCAGAAATCCGTACAACCACGGGAAATACCATTCGGATTCTGGGAGTCCGGGAAGACGATACGGTAAGCCGCAGCTCCGATAATAAGGAATTGTATATAGAAGCCGAAGGCGACCATGACAGCGAAAAGACAAAACTTGTGATAGAAGTACCGGAAAATAAAACATTCAAAGATCTGGAGCTGGTTTCCGATACGGCTCAGATAAAAACAGTGGGAAAACTGCGGACCGATAAGGCTTATCTGGAAACAGATACCGGAAGTGTGCAGGCAGAGTATCTGGAATTTCAAACAGGAGAAATAGAGTGTTCCACCGGAAATCTCCAGGTGAAATGTGCCGGAAAACTAAACGATTATACCGTTTATGCAGAAAGCGACAGCGGCAATCTGGTTCTGGATGGAAAGGAGTATGTGGGTTACCAGGAAGGCGTTTTCGGAAATGCGGACAGCCAAAAGACCATAGACGTGTCAAATGATATGGGAAATATGGAAATCGAGTTTGAAAGTAAATAAAAAATAGAAGCAAGGAAAGGAGTTATCATATGTCTGATAAAAGATTGTATCGTTCCTCTGTAAATTATATGTTGGCAGGGGTCTGCGGAGGAATTGCAGAATATTTTAATATTGACCCTACTTTAATAAGGCTGGCATGGATTATCTTGACCTGCATGAACTGCGGCACAGGAATTGTGGCTTATATCATTGCAGCCATTGTAATTCCAAAATAAAATTTACAGACGGTATAAAGTGAGAAAAAAGGGTCATACTCCAGTTAGAAAGGAGTGTGGCTTTTTTATGGCAAAGAAAAAAGAAGAAAAAATTGATTTAAACAATATTCCGGAAGAGGAAAAAATAAAATATGAAATTGCCGGAGAACTGGGACTTTTGGACCGGGTAGCTGCAAATGGCTGGAAAAGCCTGTCTGCAAAGGAAACGGGACGTATCGGCGGGCTTATGACAAAACGCCGAAGAGAACAGCAAAAAACAGGAGAAAATTAGGAAAAGTGCTTGACGCGGCTTGGAGGCAATGGTATTATAATCAATGTATAATTCCATAAACCTATTAAGTGCACCGTGTTGACCGCACAACACTGGTGAAAAGGGAATCAGGTGTGAGTCCTGAGCGATCCGGTCACTGTATTTGGGGAGTGATGCCGCAGAAGTCCATTGTACGAAGCAGTACGAGAAGGAGCGGCAAAGCGATGAGCCATGAGTCAGGAAACCTGCTTAGTAGTAGTAAGGTGATAACTTCCGTGCAAAGTTTGAAATCCCTCACACTGTTTACAGACAGTTGACGAGTCCGCTTTCACAAGGAAGGTGGATTTTTTTATGGAATTGCCGAAAGGTGAACCTGAACTTATAGAATTATGCATTGATTAAATGGCAGGTGGTATATTCCCTGATTCTATGTTTCCTGTTTGGCTGTTTACAGGTTTTGTTTTCCCGCAACAAACAAAACCGCGCATCCTCCGCAGAGAGCAGGAAAGCTTCGTGACCGGAATCAGGGAGTGTCCATCAAAAAGATTTCTACATAGTCTCTTATCCGCAATTCAGCGGGAAATTTCAAGTTATAGTATTTATGGGAAAAAATATAAAAAGGAAAATGGGAAAGTGCATTGTCTGACAGACATTTCTATTTCTAATGTTCAGTTTGATGGAAACAAACAGGAAATTTTTATTGCTGTTCCTTTTATGACTTGGCCTGCAGGGTTGGAGGCGATGAGTTTGTACTGTTTCTGCCGGACACCATGGATATAAAGTTGTATAAAAGAAATGCAGGAAGGGGTGTCGGTAAATACCGATTTTTAAGCTCTAAATCTTAAAAAACCCCTTAACTGCATTTTTTAAAGCGCACTTTTTCTCATTTTTCGTATATGTCTTACCAGCAGAAGAATGCAAACCAGGTCAATGACCACAACTGCAATAATGGATTGCATACCATAGTAAATACCGGCAGTTTCTGCAATTTTACCGATAATGGACGGCATGAGAATAGAGCCGAAACTGGCAAGAGTGAGAATGAAACTCCAGGCCAGAGAATATTTTTGGATAAGGCTTCCGGAAAAGGAAACCGTAGTGGGATAAAGCCCTGCCATACTGAAGCCAAAGCCCATAATTCCCACAAGAATCAGCGGTGTAGTGGAACTGAACAGCAGTAGGATTAAAAATCCCACCAGTCCGAAGCCCATGACAAGCAGCAGCCATTCCTTATGAACTCTGGTGGAAAGCCAAGCCGTTAAAAGGCGGCCAGCTAGAATCATGACCCATAAAAGGCTGGCCGTGACCTGAGAAAGAGATGCGGGCAGCAGTCCGGTATCCTTAAAGTAAGTAATCATCCAGCCAATTACTCCCTGTTCTGCACAGAGATAGAAGAAAAGAGTCAGTGTGCAGAGATAAAACAGCGGTTCTTTGAAAAAAGCAAAATCAGCAGCTTTTTTTATCTGTTCTTCTTTTTTTTCTTTAACAGAATCAGGAATCATAAAATACATGACCCAGCTTAAAACCCCCATAATCAGCATGAAAGAACAGGCGTAAATCCAGTTATCGCTGTTTGTCCGCGTCATGGCAAGCAGCAGAAGCGGGAAAGTAAAGGCGCCGACAGCAAACATGGCATGCAGGCCATTTAAGAGCGATGCCTTACCGGGAGCCAGTTCGTTAATGGAGGTGTTGCAAAAATTACTGGTAGCGCCCCGGGCCATACCGGTGAGGAAAAAGGCCAGTGCCAACATAAAATTATTGTCAGAAAGAAGAATGACCAGGTAGGAAAGGGCAATGAAAGAATTGAAAAAAAGAATGCTTTTCTTTCTTCCCCAGACCTCGGATAAAGCGCCGCAGGCAAAGCTGGAAATCAGATTTCCTACGGAATGAAGGCTGACAATCATACCGCAAAAAGCATAGGCCAGTCCCCGGGAATCCCGGATATAAGGCAGGAGTGAGCCAATGGAGAGTGCAAGCATACCATTTATGATGAAGACGCCGTAGCTGCACAGAAATTGTCTGTTTTGAGTTTTGTCTTGAAACAATGATAAGTCCCCCTCTTTTTAAAATTGAAAATGCAAAATCGAGTATAGTCTAAAACAAATCTGCAGTTTCGTCAATGGAAGAATCCCACTTTGTAATGCGGAAATAGTAACAGAATCTAAAAAAATGACAAGAAAATTTTGCTGCAACCTGCAGAAAGTAACAGAAATAGGAAAATAATTCATTTCAGAAAAAAAGGCTTTCTGTTAATCTATAACTACAAAGAAAACACCCCGTAAAGAGCGGAGAAAAGAATGAAGAGAAAGAAGGAGAGCAGCACATGAAAGCAAGAAAAGCAATGGCAATGGGACTTATCGCGGCGATGTCAGTGGGAATGCTGGCAGGCTGCGGAGGTGAAAAAAAAGAGGACGGAAAGGAAACTGCAGACGGAAAGCAGAAGCTGACCATTTCCACATGGGACAATGACACATCACCGCAGTTCAAAGCGGCGGTAGAGGTATTTCAGGAAAAATACCCGGATGTAGAAATTGAATACATTGACACAGCGGCCAATGAATACAACAACAAATTGACGGTTATGCTGGCTGGCGGTGACCCGGACCCGGATGTTATCTTCGTAAAAGATATGGGGACACAGTTGAGTATGCAGCAGAAAGGACAGATTGCCTGTCTGGATGAATACATAGAAAAAGATAAGCTGGACTTATCTGTTTACAACGGAACAGCAGAGGATTTACAGATTGATGGTTCCTCCTACACACTGCCTTACCGCTCGGACTGGTATGTTCTGTATTACAACAAAGACTTATTTGACAAAGCAGGCGTTCCTTATCCAAGCAATGATATGACCTGGGATGAATACGAAGAACTGGCGAGAAAGATGACCTCCGGAGAAGGCAATGACAAGATTTACGGAACACACAACCACAACTGGATGGCGCTGGTATGCAACTGGGCTATTCAGGACGGAAAGAATACACTGGTATCCGATGACTACAGCTTCCTGAAACCTGCTTATGAACAGGCTCTTCGCATGCAGGAGGATGGCATCATTCAGGATTACGCAACTATTAAAACAGGTAATTTACATTATTCCAGCGTTTTTGAGCAGCAGCAGTGTGCAATGATGCCCATGGGAACCTGGTTTATTGCAAACCTTCTCCAGGCACAGAATGCAGGAGAACTTGGATTTAACTGGGGATTCGCAACCATTCCGCATCCGGAGGGCGTAGAGGCAGGCAACAGCGTTGGCGCGGTAACACCGGTGGCTATCAATGCAAATTCTGACCAGAAAGATTTGGCATGGGAATTTATCAAATGTGCAACCAGCGAAGAAACAGCAGAAAAGCTGGCAGAACAGGGTATCCTGACCGTTATTCAGAATGACACCATTATGAACAAAGTCACATCTGTGGAAGGTTTTCCGGAAGGCTGTGCAGAAGCACTGGAATTAAAGGGAATGGTATTTGACAGACCACTGGACAAAAACATTGAAAAAATTCGTAAAGCAGTGGAAGAAGAACATGACCTGATTATGATTGGCGAGGAAAGTATTGACGACGGAATCAAGAATATGACAGAACGCGTTAAGGAAATACGGGAGGCCAATCCGTAAGAAAGAAAGACAGGAGAAAAAGGATATGGCATTAACACCGAAACAAAAAAGAGTTGTAAAAAATAATCTGATTGGATATTCATTTATCCTGCCAAACTTTATCGGATATTTTCTGTTCATCTTTATTCCGGTAGTATTTTCCTTTGTATTAAGTGTCATGAAGTGGAACGGTTCTGCAAATACACCTATGGAATTTGTGGGATTTGATAACTTTGTGAGACTCATGGGAGATTCTACCTTTAAGATGTCCGTGGGACACACCTTTTATTATGCGGTTTTCACCGTGCCGCTGACGGTTGCGGCAGCACTTCTTATCGCAGTGCTTCTGAACAGTAAGATTAAAGGAATTGTGGTTTACCGTACTGCATTTTTCTTCCCTTATATCGCTTCCCTGGTTGCGGTAGGAGCTGTGTGGAACATGCTTTTTATGAAAGATGTGGGACCGATTAATGAATTTTTAAGAGCCATTGGTATTTCCAATCCTCCGGGATGGGTGGCATCTGTGAAATGGGCCATGCCTGCCATTATTATTGTCAGTGTATGGAAATACATGGGCTATTACATGATTGTATATCTGGCAGCTTTGCAGGGGATTTCCAAAGAACTTTATGAGGCGGCAAGTCTGGACGGGGCCACCGGATGGAAAAAACTGAGATACATCACCATCCCCATGCTGAAGCCCACAACTTTCTTTGTTGTCATTATGCTGACTATTCAGTGCTTTAAGGTATTTGACCTGATTTATATTATGACAGGCGGAGGACCCGGCCGTGCAACCCAGGTTATGGTAAACCATATTTACGATGCAGCGTTTACCAACTTTGAATTTGGCTATGCAAGCGCAAGCGCCATTGTTCTCTTTGCCATTGTACTGGTGATTACGCTGATTCAGTTTAAGGGCGAGAAGAAATTTACGGAATGGATGTAAAGGGGTGACAATATGAAAGCAGAAAAGAGAAAAAAGATATTTATTTATATAGGCTTGACTTTCCTGGCCGTGCTCATGGCAGTTCCTTTTTACTGGATGTTGATTTCTTCCGTGAAGCTGAATAAAGATGTGTTCAGTATTCCCATGGAATGGATTCCCAGAAGCTTCCATTTCGAGAATTACCAGGAAATCTGGGAAAAGATTCCGCTTCTGACTTTTTTCAAAAACAGCACGAAGCTGACGGTAATTACCACCATTATCCAGCTGGCTACCAGTTGTTTTGCAGCTTACGGTTTTGCAAAAATGGAGTTTAAGGGAAGAGATTTCCTGTTCCTGGCTTATGTCACCACGATTGCAGTTCCATGGCAGGTATACATGGTGCCTCAGTTTACTATGATGTCCAAATTCGGTTTAAACAACACCCATGTGGGACTGATTATGCTTCATGCGTTCAGTGCGTTCGGCGTGTTCTTAATGCGGCAGTTTTTCTTAAGTGTGCCGAAAGAACTGTCAGAAGCAGCGAGAATTGACGGATTGGGCGAGTACGGTATCTTTGCCAGAGTTGTGCTTCCTCTGGCGAAGCCGGGAATTGCAACTCTGACCATCTTTACTTTCGTAAACGTATGGAATGACTTTATGGGACCTTTGATTTATTTAAACAGCACGGAACTGAAAACCATTCAGCTGGGTATTCGTATGTTTATTTCCCAGTATGCAGCAGACTATGCGTTGATTATGGCAGCGTCTGTATGTGCGCTGATTCCGGTAGTGATTATTTTTATCGCTTGTCAGAAGTTCTTTGTAGAAGGTGTTGCGGCAAGCGGTATCAAAGGCTGATATTTGTAAGATTAGGAAAATGGGAGGACAAGTATGGCACAGACATTTGAAACCCTTAGAAAGTATCCGGGGACTTCGGAAAAAATGCTTCAAAAGGCAATCGAGCAGGCGACCAAAATTGTAAAGGGCAATCTGGGGGATTTTACAGAGTCCTTCCAGTCTCCCAATACGGAAAACGGTTTCTACTGGCCTACGGAAAATGTAGAGTGGACCACAGGATTTTGGACCGGTGTTGTATGGCTGGCGTATGAACTGACAAAGGACGAGGCTTTCCGAAAAACAGGGGAAATCCATGTGGAGAGTTTTCTGAATCGTATAGAAAAGAAAATTGACGTGAATTATCACGATATGGGATTTTTATACAGCCTTTCCTGTGTTGCGGCATACAAACTCTGCGGCAATGAAAAGGGCAGGAAGGCTGCTGTTATGGCGGCAGACCACCTTTTGACCAGATACAGGGAAAAGGGAGAATTTATTCAGGCATGGGGCAATGTGGGGGACCCCGGGGACTATCGGCTGATTATTGACTGCCTGTTAAATCTGCCTCTTTTGTACTGGGCAACAGAGGTTACAGGAAATCCGGAATATGCGGACAAGGCCTGCCGTCATATTCATACAGCCATGCAGTGTGTGTTGAGAGAAGACCATTCTACTTACCACACTTATTATATGGACCCGGAGACGGGGAAACCTTCTTACGGAGTCACCCATCAGGGAAACAGAAATGGTTCTGCGTGGGCAAGAGGTCAGGCCTGGGGTGTGTATGGCGTTGCGCTCAGTTACCGTTACCAGCAGAAACCGGAATATATTCAAATGTTTCGGGATGTGACAGATTACTTTATTGCGCATCTGCCGGAGGATTTGGTTCCCTATTGGGATTTTGATTTTGACACAGGCAGTACAGAGCCAAGAGATTCTTCTTCTTCTGCTATTGTCATCTGCGGTATTTATGAAATGCTGCCTCACCTGGAGAAAGAGGAGGCAGAGAGATACCGCATGGCAGCGGACAAAATGCTGTGTGCGTTGATAGAAAAATGTGCGGTAAAGCACAGGACAGAGTCTAACGGACTTCTGCTTCACGGTACTTATGCCAGAAGCTCCGAGGAGAATACCTGTAAGAACCGGGGTGTAGATGAATGCAATACCTGGGGAGATTATTTCTATCTGGAGGCTTTGCGGAGAAGACAGGGTGAGTGGAACCCTTATTGGTAGGAGGCAGAAAGGTGAAGAAAAAACCGAATTTACTATATGTTTTTTTGGACCAGTGGAGATATCATGCGATGGAATGCACGGGGGAAGACCCTGTGCATACTCCGCATATGGATACTTTTGCAAAAGAGAGTCTGGACTGCAGGGAGGCGGTAAGTACCTTTCCTCTGTGCTCCCCGCACAGAGCTTCGCTTCTGACAGGAAAGTATCCTTTTAGCCTGGGCATGTGGACCAACTGTAAAATCGGACTCAGCGAGGTGCTCATGCTGCGTCCCCAGGAAACCTGCATTGGAAACGTATTGAAAGAAAATGGATACCATACCGGATATATCGGAAAATGGCATTTGGACGCAGCGGAACAGAACTTTCAGCAAAATCCGGTTTCCGGGGCAAGGGACTGGGACGCTTATACGCCGCCGGGCGAGCGAAGACAAGGCTTTGATTACTGGCTTTCCTATGGGGCCTGCGACAATCATTTAGATCCCCACTACTGGGCAGATACGCCCAGGCAGATAAAACCTGGCTGCTGGTCACCGGAATTTGAGACAGACAAGGCGCTGGAATATATGGAGGAACAAAAGGGAGAAGAGGAGCCGTTTGCACTTTTTGTATCTTATAATCCCCCCCATCTTCCTTATGAATTGGTTCCGGATAAGTATTATAAGCAATATGAGAATATGCCGGTTCACTTCCGGAAAAATGTGCCACCGGAAAAGCGGACACCGGAAATGGAAACCATTACCAGACAGTATTTTGCAGCAATAACCGGGGTGGATGAGCAGTTTGGCAGAATTTTACAGTATTTAAGGGACCATCATCTGGAAGAGGATACTTTGGTGGTGCTTTCAGCAGACCATGGAGAAATGTTGGGGTCCCATGGACGTATGAGCAAAAATGTGTGGTATGAGGAATCCATTCATATTCCGTTGTACATACGGCAGAAGGGACAGGTTCCTTTGGGAGTGTATAAGGAACTGCTGGCAAGTCCGGACCATATGCCGACGCTTTTGGGGCTTCTGGATATTCCTGTGCCGGATACCTGCCAGGGCTTTAATCATGCGCCATGCATACGCGGGGAAGCAGATAATGCACCCAAACAGGCATTTTTGTGTTCTTATCCCGGAATGCCGGAAATGGTGGCAGCTTATGAAAAGAAGGGAAGGAACAGCAAATGCTACGGATGGAGAGGTATTCGTACCCAACGGTATACGTATGTAGTGAATAATGGTTATACGCCGGGGGAAAGGCAAGTACGTCTTCTCTATGACAATGAGAAAGACCCTTATCAGATGTCTCCTCTGGTGATTACGGAACTCAATCAGGATCTGGTGCAGGAATACGAAGCAAGGCTGCGGGAATATCTGGATATGCAGCAAGACCCGTTTCTTTTATAGAGCAGGGGACAGGAGGAAGTATGAGCAGGAAAAAACAGGTGATTTTTATTATGACAGACACCCAGAGGACGGATATGCTGGGCTGTTACGGCAATGAACGCATGATAACGCCTAATCTGGACAGGCTGGCCAGAGAAGGAATCCGCTACGACAAGGCATATACCACACAGCCGGTATGTCAGCCGGCCAGAGCGGCAATTTTTACGGGAAGCTACCCACATTCCTGCGCGGGGTGGTCAAATTGTATGGGATTGTCGGACAATGTGCCGAATATCGGACAGAGGCTGAGCGACGCGGGAATTCATACCGCTTATGTGGGAAAATGGCATTTGGACGGGGGAGATTATTTCGGGCTGGGCAGATGCGCCAAAGGCTGGGATGAGGATTACTGGTATGATATGCGGTGCTTTCTGGAAGAACTGACCCCGGAAGAACGATATCGTATCCGGCAGATGGAAAGCATTGAGAAATATAATATTACGGAAGATATGACGTATGGACACCGGTGTGCAGACCGGGCTGTGGATTTTATAGAGAAACACAGGGATGAAGATTATTTTCTGGTGGTTTCTCTGGACGAACCACACGGGCCTCACATCTGTCCGAAGAAATATGTGGATTTATATGAAGACTATGAGGTTCCCATAAAGGAAAATATGAAGGACACTCTGGAGAATAAGCCGGAACATCACAGAATCTGGGCCGGGGAGGAGTATCTGAAGGCCTGCAGGGAAGACTTTTCTTTGAAGCCAAAGGAATTTCTGGGCTGCAATACTTTTGCAGACTATGAAATCGGAAGAGTGATAGACGCGGCAGAACAGCAGGAGGACGCGCCCATTATCATTTACACCTCGGATCACGGAGATATGATGTATGCCCATTCCCTTACAGGAAAAGGCCCGGCGCTGTATGAGGAGATTGTACATATTCCTTTGATTATCCGGGGGCTGGGACAGGGTGTAGATACCAATCCGGTTTCTCATATCAATCTGGCGCCCACTATTTTTGACATCTTCGGTGTGCCCATTCCGAAAATGTTTGAGGGCAGAAGTATCTGGCAGGAAGTTCTGAATCCGCAGGCTCGCTGCAACGATTATGTGTTTATGGAATTTGGAAGATATGAGGTTGACCATGACGGCTTCGGCGGTTATCAGCCGCTGCGGGGTGTTTATGACGGCAGATACAAAATGGTGCTGAATCTCATGACCAGTGATGAACTGTATGATTTGGAAAAAGACCCCCAGGAAATGGTAAACCTGATTGAAAAACCTGAGTATGAGGAAGTGAAGAAACGGCTTCATCAGGCAATCCTGGACAATATGTATGAAACCAGGGATCCGTTCCGGGGATATTATTGGGAGGACAGGCCGTGGAACCGGAGAACGGAATTTAAGACCTGGGACAGCAGGCTCATGACCAGACAGCGGGAAAATGAGGAATATGAACCAAGACAGCTGGACTACGGCACCGGACTGCCTATGACTGCGGCAGTAAGGAAAAAAGGGGAATCGGACGCAAAATTTGCAGAAAAATAGAGTGAAAGAGACAGGGGACTGCAGGAGAAGGGCAGTGTCCTGTCTTTCGCATACCTGGAAGAAAGAGGCAGTTTCTTCTTGTAGAGAGAAAAGAGAATGAGTATAATGAAAGGCAGAGATGTATCGTGTTGGGGGACGCCAAAATGAAGAATAAAAAAATATGGAAAACACTCCAGGGAAGGATTATCATGTACAATCTGAGTATTGTGATTCTGGTGGCCTTCATTGGAAGTATGGGAACTTATCACAGTTCGTTTAAGCGCTCTTTGGAGATGACGGAGCAGACCATGGAGAATGATATCGAGGGTATTTCAGAAAATTTTTTTGTGGCCTATGAAGAAATGATGAATATTATTCTGAACTGTACGGGTCGAAGTTCTATGAATTACGGCAGCCTGGATTTTGCAGACCAGCCTTCCGCCAAGAAGCAGGCGCTGATAAACAGTACACTTATGAGTGACTACTGTGCCATTTCCGGATACGGTTCTTATATTAATAAACTGATGATTCTGGACAAAAACGGAAATGCCATACAGTCCGGCAGCAGTCCGGGGAGCAAGGATGACGTAAAACAATTACTGGAGACAGACTGGTTTTGGCAGGAAGCGGAAAAGTCGGCGGATGAATACCGTCTGAAAGTAGTGGACAACCCCTTTTTTCTGGGGAAAGGGGAGATGTTGATTCCCATCGTCCGGCCTTTGGACGTAGCAGGCAGCAACAGCAAGGAGGGATGGGGATTTCTGGGATTTTCCACCAAGTTGTTTGAAGAAGAACTGAAAAAGGCAGACCATGGGGACACTCTGGTGGTTGCAGTGGAAGACGGGACCGTTATCGCAGCTGCCAATGAGAAAAAATTTCAGAAAAAGGATTTGCAGGAAATGACAAAAAATCTGTTGGAAGCAGAGACCTCCGGCGGCATTGAAAAGAAGAAGCTGCAGGGAGAAGCATGTCTGGTAGCCTGGTCTAAAAATTCTATGAGCGGTATTCTGGTTTACGAAATTATGCCAATCAGTTCTATTAAAAACGAGAAAATGCTGATTCTAAACCTGGCTGTTTTCATGTTTATCAGTTGTCTGCTGGTGGGAATGGGGATGTCGGTGCTGTTTTCCAACCGGCTGCGAAAACCAGTGGCGCTTTTGAGCGAGCAGGCAAGAAAAATCGGAAACGGAGATTTTTCCTGTAACCCACAGATTGAGAGTGAAGACGAATTGGGGGAAATCGGCCGGGGTATGAATAAAATGAGCAGGAAAATTGCCCAGCTTCTGGATAAAAGTGTGGAAGATGAGCGGGAGAAGAAGAATCTGGAAATTAAGATGCTGCAGGCTCAGATAAATCCACATTTTTTGTATAATACCCTGGATTCCATTCGGTGGATTGCCGTGATACAGAAAAATACCAGCATTGTGAAAATGGTTGCAGCCCTGTCCGGACTTCTGAAAAATATGGCAAAAGGTTTTAATGAGAAAGTGACTTTGCGGGAAGAACTGAAGTTTCTGGAGGATTACATTACCATTGAAAAAATGCGTTATATGGAAATGTTTGATGTAGAGACCCAGGTGGAAAAAGAAGAGCTGTACGAGGCAAAAATCATTAAGCTGACCTTGCAGCCACTGGTGGAGAATGCGATTTTTTCGGGAATTGAGCCGGGAGGAAAGAACGGAAATATCCGTATTCATATCTGGCAGGAAGAGAACCGGCTTTGCGTCAGTGTAAGAGATGACGGCGTAGGAATGACGGAAGAGAAAATCCGGGAGATTATGGAAAACCCGCAAAAGCGCAAAGGTGACACGATGAGCGGCATCGGTCTTCCTAATGTGGACCAGAGAATTAAGCTGGTCTATGGGGAAAGCTATGGGATTCATATTCGCAGCCGGGTGGGGGAATACACAGAAATTCTGGTGACTTTACCCATAGAATATGGAAAATAAATAAAAAAGAGGATGGAGAAGATGTATCGTATTTTACTTGTGGACGATGAACCGTTAATACTGGCAGGGATTGCGTCTATGATGGAGTGGGGAGATTATGACTGTGTGGTTGCGGATAAGGCAACCAACGGAAGTCAGGCATTGGAAAAGATAGAAGAAATCCAGCCGGATATTGTGATTACGGATATTAAGATGCCGGCCATGAATGGACTGGAATTTATGGAGGAGTGCAGAAACCGGGGATATCAGGGGGAATTTATCCTGCTGACCAACCTGGAAGAATTTTCTCTGGCACAGAGAGCCCTGCGTCTGGGGGCCTTGGATTATCTGGTGAAAATAGAAATTACACCGGAAATCCTTGGAGAGAGTCTGCAAAAAGCCACTGCGATATGTCGGGAAAAGCAGGAAGCAGAGGGCAGTCCGGTTATTCAGGAAGTATTGCAAAAAAACGCAGAGGAGATTACAAAAAAATTCTTCGGGGAAATTTTGGAAAATAAGAGGGAAGATTGTGGAAAACTGCGGGAAAAATGGGAGAAAGAAGTAGAAAGACTGGGATTGGAAAAACTATATGAAAGTCCGGTGCTTGTGTGGATTCGCCCCTATCAGCAGGAAACCCATTTGTTCCAGAAGACAGAGGCAGCAGAGCAAAAGGAAATTATGGAATATGCGTCCAGTCTTTTAAAACAGTTTATGGACCGTATCAGCCCGGTTTACTGTATGATGAACTGGGAGAGAAGGGGAATTCTGGCCGTATTTCCACAAAAAGAACTGCCGGATTCTTTTTCTGCCCTTGGAAATAAGATTTTGACTATTTTTCAGAATTATTTCGGAAATCCGGCTTTTGTGGCGGTCAGTACACCGGCAGAGAATATCTGGGAAGGCTTTGGCCGTGGGGTTCATCAGATAAGAACTCTGGAGGAATATTATTATTACCACAGTGAAACTCCCATTTTGTGTGCCGGGGATTTTCATCCTGAAGACCTGGAAAAGAACCATTCCAGGCACGAGGTTTTTGACATCAGCTTTCTGAAAAAGGATTTGCAGCAGGCCCTGATTGTGCAGGACAGGGAAAAGGTGGAACGGGTTTTTTCGGAAGTGGCAGAACTTTTTTTGGAATACCAGCCGGCAAGAGCACAGGTCATTGATGCCTGTATGAATCTGTACTATTTCTTTTTCTCTTATGCAGAGGGGGAGAAGCCAGGAGAGGAAAGGGGCTTTCCCTATCCTTCGGAGATTGTAGAACGGCTGGGCGCCTGTTTTACCTTAGAGGAGAATATTCGCTGGCTGCAGGAACTGGGAAATTGGATTGGCAGCAGGATGGAAAGCCTTAAGGGCGGCAGCAAGACGGAGAAAATCGTTGCCTCTGTGAAAAAATATGTACAGGAAAATTATAAAGAAAAGCTGACTCTTGCTATGATTGCCAATGCCATCGGCATCAGTCAGGGGTATCTGAGCAGTGTGTTTAAAAAGCAGACGGGCAGCAATCTGAATGATTATGTCAATCAGGTGAAAATCGAAAAAGCCAGGGAGCTTCTGGGGCTGCATGAATATATGATGTATGAAATTTCGGATATGTTGGGATTTGAAAATCCTTATTACTTCAGCAAGGTTTTTAAAAAGATTATGGGAATGACGCCCAGCGAATATGAAATGACAAGAAAAAATTAGAGGATATCTGGGAAAATTCCACTATTTTTTTCAAAAAAAGTCTGCTAGTGTATTGACATATTTATATTTAACACAATTATTCTTTTGCTTCATGCCGTTTCATGATATACTAAAAAGAAACGGCGGTGATTCATTATGGCAAGACCTAAAACATATCATATTATACTCAGTGACAATGAAGTGTCAGC
>NZ_JBBEWO010000005.1:0-179432 GCF_038739805.1 Blautia acetica
GGCTTCAGTCGGAACTGCGGCAGACACCGAACAAGGATATGCGCCGCTATGAACGCCCTCATATCAATGAGGTCTGGTGCGGGGACAGCAGCGTCGGTCCCCGCCTTACAGATTCGGATGGCAAAAAACACCGGATCTATATCATTGCCCTGATTGATGATGCCAGCCGCTTCATTACCGGAATTGATGTGTTCTATCATGATAACTTTATCAACCTGATGTCGGTTATGAAATCAGCCATAAAGGAAATTCTACATCCATGTCAATATTCTTTACTTGTATTCCACATTGATATGCTTCAACTTATTTGATTTAAGTTTTGAAAGCAACACGATACTTTCAACATGTTCATCGTCGTCCAAACCAATATTTAAATCATTTTCAATAATTGATACCCATTCCTCAGCACAATCATTAAACCATACACTTACTTATTTCATTGAATTTTCTATTCAAATTCAATTTCTTCTTCTGCCTTACTGTATACATCAATCTGATTTTCTATATCGATTCTATTGACAAGCCATCCTCTTACCATACACAATTTTATAAATTCATCAATACGATTTATACCATTCATCTCCTTTAACGTAACAACCACACCAAATTGTAATCCTCTTCCTGCTTTTGGAACAAGTCGTTCCTTCGTTTTAATACTCAATCCCCACATTCCCGCTGAATAAGCTTTTCGAGGCCTTGCATTTTCTTTAATTGCCTCACTAATATGTTTTATATTATCCCATTTTCGATACAGTTTACGTGCATCTTCTTCATAAATATTTTGAATTCCTTCATCTGCTTGTTTGTTGTAATCTATAGCTTTAATCATGGCTTTTCCATCTTTTTCAATTATTCTTCCAAAGTGGAGATCCATTTCTGTACTTGTATAATCTACACCCTGATTTCTATCGCTTTTTGGAAAATATGCCAATGTTGCCTTTGCAAAAAAAGGATGTGCCTTCATATCTTGTGGAACTGGAATATTATACGTATATGTTTCATATTCATCAATGGTTCCATTCATAATAAATCTAATTTCATCATCTTTGGAATGTGTAATATCCTCAATACGTTTTGGTACAACCCCATACCCCATGGCAAAATATTTATTATCCTGACGATTCCATCCTGCTGCCGAATCAATTATCAGTGCTTTTGCAACTTCTCTGCTTAATCCTACGATATGGATAAGATATGCCATTTTTCTTGTAATCCAAGGTGCAGCAAATGAAGTTCCACATACTGTTGCCATGCCTAAAGGTTCACAAACTGTAATTTTTTCCTGTTTATCTCCCCCATAGTAGCAAATATCTGGTTTATAAAAGAAAGATAGTACCGGTCCTACCCTTGTATATGAAGCTGGTTTACCGTTAAAATCAACAGCATTAACTATTAATGAGTTAAGTGAATCTGCTGGAGCACCTATTTTCACAGTTCCTGTCATTTTTCTTGTTTTGTTTGTCCCTGCGACAACAAATATAACATCATACTCACATTGAATCTTATCTAACTCTGCTGCTTCGGGCGATATAAAATTGGGATCGATTTCCATCGCCGATCCTAATGAAAGATTCCATACTTTAATATCTCTGTTACTCGCTATGATATCTCTAATCATTTTAAGGATTGTAAACGAACTGAATCCACCTGCTGTTGCTACTCCAAAATGTTTTACCCTAAATCGTCCACAGCCATCATCCAGTTTTGGATTAAACGCTGGTCCATCCACAATTATTGAAGTTACCGCTGTTCCATGGAAACGATCTTCTGTAGTAATTGTGATGTTCGGATCAACCATATTGTGTGAAACGACCCAATTATGAAAATATACCCTTTTGTCAAATTGAGTATCAATAACACCAACTGTTGGTTCATTTGTGGGTTCTGGAATCGATATTAAACTTTCTGATTCATCTTTCACAATATCTTCATCTATAACAATTTCTGCTAAATCTCTAACATGCATTGCAATCAAATATGGGGCATTATTTTGCAAAATCTGAATTTCTCTACCGTCAAGTCTAAGAGTTGTTTCATCAATCATTTTAGCATGTATCATATCAATGCCAAATTTGCTTAATAATTCTACTGTATTTACTCCTGTTTTATAAATCGTTACAATTGATCTATCTTTGATTGTTTCATCTACACGATCTAATCTAAAACTTTCTACATAATTAGAATCTACAACTACTCTTAAAAAACTAGATTTAGCCATTATATTTACATTATATTTTCCACTATTTATTAATTGGGTATCTTTATCTGTTATTTCACCATTATAATACTCATTTAGAACCAATTCACATTTTTCTAAATATTGTATTGATTTCCGCAAAGCTTCAAAAGAAATAAAATACGTAAAAACATGCTTCTTTACTTTTTCATTTTTTGCGTTATTCTCATCCACAAATTTTGCCCCTCTAATTGACATGTTGGGATGTGAACTTTTTTCTCCAAGCAAAATCTGCAACCTATTGCTCTTTGCAACAATGCACTTATAATGAACGCTGATTAGAACTCCACCTATCGTCATCTCATTTTTCCAATAGTTCTCTAATTGTTTTAACTGTTGTTTCATATTTCCGACATGCTCAGCTGTAACTTTTGAACCTTTTGGAAGATTCGTCGGTCCAAAACCATTCACATTTTTCCGCTTCTGAAACTGTCCTCTAAGTTGTAATATATCATTCATCCATGCTCTCCTTAAGTTCTCTAGCTACAGTGCTCCTAGGAATCCTCGATAAAATTTCTATTTCTCTAATTGTAAATTTCTGAGATTTTAATTCTTTCAAATTTTGAGGCTGTTTACCATTAACTGCATAGTACAATCGTCTAAAATAATCCATTCCATCATCAGGATCACTAAACGCAACCGCTGTCCTTATTAAATTTTTTAAATCTCCTGGATATGGAATTGGTTCCATCAATCCAATGATTTTACGAAATAAGCGGATATCCTTACTTGCTAATTTAAATTTTACTAAAAACTTATTTAAAAATTCTTCTGCGATTGACATTAAATCTCCTTTTGTATATCTGTTGAAATCTATCACAGAATCAAATCTTCTAATTAAAGCTTTATCGAAATGTTCATATAAATTGGTTGTCGCAACTAGTACAACTCTTTCATCCATATAATCCATTCCTTTAAGCATAGAAGATGTCGCTCTTCCCATTTCTCGCAAATCATTTGTATTAGTTCTGTCTAGTGCAATTGCATCTATTTCATCAAATAGTATTATTACATTTTCTGGATGAACAAAATTATTTATTTCTTTAAATAGAGAAGAAATATTTTTTTGTGTCTGCCCTAATTTACTATCAATAACAGCAGCAAAATCCACCATATAAATATCTCTATTTAAGATACGAGACAATTGTTTGACCGCTTCCGTTTTCCCTGTTCCCGGCGATCCTTGAAATAGGAATTTATTTATTCCAGCTTTATGTGCAACTGCATGTACAATTCCAAGAATATCCTGTGTGACCGAATCTGGAAGCCATAAACTATCTCCAGATGATTCAATTTTTTCAAATAACGCTGAGTCACTTTCATTCATTTGAGGTACAAATGTATTCGCATTTGACATTAATGCCATAATATACTCAGCTAATTGGTAATCTCCTGATTCATCAAAGTCTTTTGCAATCTCATATGCTTCACTTCTAAAACCTGCATCATTTTCTTCTGAATAATATTTTATCAAATTAAGAATGCTTTTCTTCTTCATAATGTGCCACCCCTGTCTTTTTCTTAATTATATCTCCACGGGACATTTTTGTCAATATTGGGACAAAATTTAAATTGACTTTTTTTGTTAAGTCGTGTTATAGTGATTATGAAATTAAAACAAATAAAAAATTTCAATAAAAAAGAAACCAGCATCTAAGCGAATAGAATACTGGCCTCTGTGTACAAATGTACTTCATCCAAAGTAAGTTTAACACAGAACAATTTCCCAGACAACCAAAACCTTTGTTCGACTTGATTTCTTTTCTTATTGTTTATATAGAATATTCACAAAAAAATTTGAAAGGAAATAAAAAATGAAAGCAACAAAAATAAAAATGAAAACAGGATGTGCACAGTCCAACAATACAACTGAAATATCCGAAATTTACGTAGAAGGATGTACTAACCCAGGATACTTTGCTAAAGAATCCTTATATGATTACCTAAAAAATAACCCTGATTCCATTCAGGTAAACATTTATCCTTATCCAAACTTAATCCCTGCACTCAGCAGTAATCAAGAAAAATATGTTCGTTCAGAGCCAAATGATACTCCGAATGATAATCTTTTAAAATTGCCAAGAAACTAATCCATACTAAGCAATATTTACATCAAACACGTAGATGAAAGATGCCATCTACGTGTTTGCAATTTCTATAATAAACCTAGATTATTCACGGCACAGCCGTGAAAGTGGCTGAAAGCCACATAGTTGCTGTATTTTAATTGAATATTGCTTTTCACTTATCAAGTGAATAAAAAAAGAGCATCCATTTGTGATAAAATTAAGGTGTTCAAAGCCATTAATAATACAAACAAAGGAGCCCTTCATGAGTATTATAAACACCTTATCACTAGAAAGCAATAGACAGATTAAAATAAATTTTGATGGAGGAGATTTATCCTCCGATGCAGGCCTGCTTCTTATCAAAGAATTCGTAAGTAAACTTGACATTGATAAACTTTTCAGTCGCTCATTTAAGACTAATGATTCTGCATCATTTAGATATCACACTGACAAGGAGAATCTCCTTCAGATAATCTATATGATTATTGCAGGTTATTTTGAAGATGATGCTTCAGATGAACTTACAAATGACCCAGTATTTAAAGCAGTACTAAATAAAGATGCTTTAGCATCACAACCTACGGTATCAAGATTCTTTAACCGTATGGATGAAGATACTTTAAACCAATTCCTTACGATTGGCAGAATACTTCGAAAAAGAGTTTACAGTATTCAGATGCCACAGGCTGTTATTCTGGATCTGGATTCCACTCTTCTTGATGCATACGGCAAACAGGAAGGCCGAGCCTTTAACTTTCATTATCAGAGCAATGGATACCATCCACTTGTCTGTTATGATGGAATGACTGGGGATCTGATAAAAATCCAACTTCGTGATGGAACACAGTATTCCTGCACTGGAGTGGTTGACTTCCTGCAACTGATACTTGATGAATATCTGAATGATTATCCAACAATCCAAATTCTGCTTCGGGGTGACAGCGGTTTTGCTACGCCTGACCTTTACAAGCAGTGCGAGGAAAATGGCACAAGCTATGTCATCCGGCTGAAGGAGAATGGTATTCTCCGTGAAAAAGCATCCCATCTTGTGGATGAGCTTGATGAAATCACCAGGAATAACAAAGTTGATTATGCGGTAGTTTATGGTGAATTCATGTACAAAGCAGGTCCATGGCCTTATGAAAGGCGTGTGGTTTGCAAGGTTGAAAAGCCGGAAAACCAGATGGTTTACATGTACACATTTGTTGTCACAAACATGGATTCCTCACCAAAGTATTCTTTCTTTTCTTATATCCTCTGATTACCAATACTTCCATTCCTGCTATGAAAAGTGCTATTACTACGTCGATACCAATTCCTGCTTTCTTCCAGTTTTCCATACCTGTTTCTTTGTGTTTTCCATCATAAGCCCAGCTGCTTACAACTGTATACATGACATTTTTGCAGGCATTTCTCATCTGAAGTACAGATGTTGGATGCTCCGGATTGGCTACATTGTTCTCTTCTCCGTTGAATGTAGACAGCATTGCATCTTCATGAATTCATCACTATCTATTACTCAACAACAATTAACACACTTTTTCTCTTCTTATATTTCTTCACCAGAACTACTTCCAGAAGAATCAGGATAACAGCTACTGCCACGTCCACACCAACCATGATTTTCATCCACAATGCCAGTGTTAAAGATGTTTCACCAGCATATGCATTACTGTTCACAACAGTATACATAATGTTCTTGCAGGCAGTTCTCATATACTGAACTGTGGATGGGTCAGATGTATCTGTAACAAAGTTTGTTCCTACATCAAATGTAGACAAACAGCAGGAACCGCCAGTTGCGATTACCTGATCTGCATTCATGTTAAATGCACCAGCAAAATAGTCGGTTTCTACAAAGCCTTTGAATCCCCATTCATCACGGAGAAGCGTTGTCTGCAGTTCGTAATTTCCGCCAGCCCACACATTTCCAATGTAGTTAAAGGAAGACATTGTAGCTGTAATATTGCTGTTTTTTACACAGATTTCGAATGGTTTCAAATACAGTTCACGCATTGCCTGTTCATTTGACCAAGTGCAGATCATAATCCAACGGTTTGTCTCCTGCTCGTTCATTGCAAAATGTTTCATATATGCATAAACACCATTCTCAGCAGCACCATTTACAACCTGTGCAGACATAGTTCCTGCAATGATTGGGTCCTCTGACGGGTACTCATATGTACGCCCACCAAATGCACTTCTATGAAGGTTCATAGATGGTGCATACCATCCAGAGCAACCAAGTTCTGTAGCCATTTTTCCCATATCATATCCGTATGTATGAGCTAAATCCTTATTCCATGTGCAGGCGATCATAACATTTGACGGGAATCCTACAGAACCTGCACCTGTAAAGTTATTGCTCACAGCGGATGGTCCATCGCAGTCAACAGTAGCAACTTTTTCAACGCTTTTTGCTTCTGCAGTCTGGAATCCGGCATGGGCGATCATATTCTGCATCTCATCAATTGTAAGCTGATCCAGAAGTGTTTCCCAACGCTCATCATCATAATCTGCACCGCGAAGCTCCGTCAGTTTCATTCCATTATCCGCACCAGTCACAGGCATTTCGGCATCTGGAATTTCCGGCATTTCATAGTTGGAAGTTACAATAAATCCCTCTTTTAAATCCTCCGGCATAGACGTGCTCGCAGGTGCAGCTGTTGTTTCATCATAATTCTTGAAGCCATCTTTACGTGATAAATAGGTAAGATGTCCGTCTGCATAACCGAATTGATTTACAGCAGCAGTCAAGTCTGTCGAACGTGGATTTGCCTCATCATAAACAATATCTTCATCTACTGTATAAGTAACAGAATCGATCACATTATGAGAATCGCTGTTGATACTGATCTCATAATCTCCTGCTTCCAGCACGTAGCATCCATTTTCCAGGTAATCATAAGAAGCCATGTCCTCAGCTGTAAAAGAAATTGTTACCGTCTGTGATTCACCTGGTTTCAATTCATTTGTTTTCTCATATCCAATAAGATTTGCCGTTGATTTCTCAATTCCTCCATTGGTATATGGCGGGTTATAATAAACTTCCACAACATCTTTTCCAGCTATGTCCCCAGTAAGTAATAGTATAGGTAAAAACTGACCGCAGGATATACGCACAGAACACAACGACCATTACCGTCCAGAATGTCCTCCACGCATTATCCGGCAGCAGCTTGTACATACACCACCTAGAAATAAACGGAAATGCCAGATCTATTACTGCTATTGCCAGAGCACATACCATATCCAGCAAAAACAGCTTCCTGTGTGGTCTAAAATATGACAGGAATATCTGCATCTCACTTTTGTTTTTAAAATCTTTCTGGTTCATTTCTTATTGCTCCTGATTCTTATTTATTCTCTTATTTTAGCATAAATTCAAGTCGAACGCACGTAAAGATTTGGTACGTGATTCTGGTCAGCATAAGCTATTGAAATGTTTTAAATTTGGTGTTACAATTTGTCACATTAATAGCCACTATCGGAAATGTTCTCAAAATCAAGCCTATTCTCAGAAGAAACAAAGATGGCTATATTGTAACTTATAAAAATGTCCGTGGACGTAAAGCAGCCCTGAATACTCTGATCAATCTGGTTTGTGATAATATTATAAAACCTGAAGAACAGATCATCGATATTGCACATGCCGACGCTTACGAAGATTCTCTTTATATCATGGATAAAATAAGAGAAAAAATCAACATACGTGATTTTATCAACACATCTTACGACTTCTGCACCGGAAGTCATGTCGGTCCTGATACAATTGCCCTTTTCTTTATCGGCAAAGACAGAGAACTGGTCCAGTCATAATTCTTCACACAAAAAGGCCGGGATCCTTTCGGATCCCGGCTATATATGGGGAGAATAAGCAATGGAAGTTAACCTTCAATTGCGATATAACCATCTTTTTCTTCAACGACTTTCGGTGCTTTCTTCGGAACAGAAAGTTTCAGAATGTCATCTTCACATTTCACATGTTTTCTGAATTTCATCCCTCGTCGGCATTACACGCAATGCTCCTTTTCTTGTTGTGATCACAGATGCTGCTGCATTTGCAAAAGTCAACATTTCCTTTAGTTTATTTTCATCTAAACCTTCCATTCCGTGTTCACAAATATAATGTAATACACAACCACAGAATGTATCTCCTGCTCCTGTTGTCTCAATTGTATTTTTCTGAAGGAACGGTTTTACTTCTACCATCGTTCCGTTATAGTATGCACGACTTCCTTCTTTCCCCATAGATACAAGAATCAACTGAATCTGATATCTTTCTCTAATCCAGTTTACCCCGGCAGTATAATCTTCTTCACCTGTCAGCCACTGAATCTCATTATCTGAAATTTTCAGAATATGACAGTGTGCTAATCCATATAATACCTGTTCCTTTGCCTCATCCAAAGAATTCCAAAGAGGTGGACGTAAGTTCGGATCAAAAGAAATAACTGCACCAGACTCTTCTGCAATACGGATTGCTTCTTTTGTTGCTTCACGTACTCCTTCATGTGTCATAGACAATGTTCCGAAATGGAAGATTTTTGTTTCTTTAATAAGTTCTGCCTGAACTTCCGTTTTATTCAACATCATGTCTGCTCCCGGATTTCGATAAAATGAGAAATCTCTGTCTCCATCCGGATAAGTATGCACCATTGCCAGTGTTGTATGGATTTCCTTGTCTGTACATAATCCTTTTGCATCAATCCCTACTTCTGTTATCACATCTCTCAGCTGTTCTCCGAAAAAGTCTTCACCTACTTTTCCGATGAATGCCGTCTTATGTCCTAGTTTCGTCAGCATTGCAAGTACATTGCAGGGTGCGCCTCCTGGATTTGCCTCAAAAAGTGGGTTTCCCTGATTACTTTTTCCATTTTCTGTAAAATCAATTAACAATTCTCCAAGTGCCACTACATCATATTTTTTCATCATATTCTCCATTCTGCCGCAAAAAACGACATTTCTTCTAGCATTGATACTATGCTCCTATATGCAAAAGGGATTCCCGTTTCAGGAATCCCCTATCATTATCCATGCATCTTCAATTTCAATATAATTTTTGTCCTAAACCAGATTGTATTTCACTATATCGATTTTAGCTGCACCTTCAGCAAAGAATGAAATTCCTTTTGCCTCTTGTTCTGTAAATATAACAGCAGACATAACCTGCTTACCGTCATTAATAAATATTTCAGCACTGAATCTATCCAAGATCACACGAAGCTTTAATTCATTGGCATCGCCATTTACCAGACACCTTCTCTGATGAACTAATGCTCGTTCGGTTCCTGAAAATTTTCTGTCAATTTTCAGGACAGACTCATCCGGGCGGAAACTTAATTCTGTATAAAACTTCTCATTTTGTGCAAAACGTAATACAAATTTCTTATACACATTTTCTTTATCTTCCGGACGTATCACAAGTTCCATATCTATAGTTCGTCCTTCGATTTTGTCTAATGTGATCGCATCATTATCTATTACTACATCGTTGTACTCAACTCTGTCTTTACGCATTGCATCGAGTTCTTTGATCGGAGTCTGATAAAGTCTTCCGTTTTTGACAGACACTTCTCTCGGCAGACTCATTTGCGCAAACCATTTTGAGTCATTACAACGATGAGCAGTCGTATCCCAGTTCTGCATCCAGGCAATCATAATTCTACGGCCATCCGGTGCAAGCAAAGTCTGCATTGCATAATAATCCATTCCATAATCGACGCTTTGTACTGTCTCTTCTTTTAAGGTATGTGTCTCCGGATCCATCTCTCCGATGATACATAAGGTCCCATTTCCATTATGGAACTCCAGTCCTTCCGGCAACATGTCCTGTGGACTTGTCAGAAGAACATGTTTTCCATCTAATTCGAAAAAGTCCGGACACTCCCACATCTTTCCATAACGTTTTTTATTTTCTGCCAGTACACTGACAAATTCCCATTCAAATCCATCTGCACTTTTATAAAGAAGAATCTGTCCACTTCCATCTGCCGGACGGCTTCCGATCACACAATAGAAGTACCCATCTTTTTCTTTCCAGATCTTTGGATCCCGGAAATCCACTTTACTTGCACCTTCCGGCAAGTCTTTAGCTGTCAGAACCGGATTCTTTTCATATTTCTTATAATTTTTTCCATCTCCAACAGCCACTGCCTGTGTCTGAATATCCCTTGCCGTTCCATCTTCAAGCGTCTCCTGATCTACAGCAGTATAAATCAGCAGCTGTCTGCCGTCGTCCAGTTCTATTGCACTTCCTGAAAAACATCCTATCTTATCATAATCTTCATCCGGTGCCAGAGCTGCCGGAAGATATTCCCAGTGAAGCAGATCTTTACTTACCACATGGCCCCAGTGCATACTGTTCCAATGTGTATCATATGGATTATACTGGTAAAACAAATGATACTCTCCCTGATAGCAGGAAAAACCATTTGGATCATTCATCCATCCAACATATGGACTCACATGAAAAGCCGGTCGATCCTCTGCTTTTATCTGCAGCCCCTGTTCAGCTTCATATTTTCTAGCCTTTTCTAACATCTCACTCATGAAAATTCTCCTGTTGTTTGTATCGTTATTTTTCTTCACTCAACGACTTCTGATACTCATCAAAGTATTTCTGTTTAATTGAAATATAATCAGAAAGTCCATACTGTTCCATTTTCTTCAGATAAAAATCCCACTCTTTTTCAATTCCGCCATTCAGGATCCAGTCTGCTTTCTTCTGTTCTGCATATTTTTTGATATCTGTATCATACTGAGATACTTTATTGGTATCATCAATGCTCATGAATACGTTTGGATAAACATATTTACTGTTCATATCCTGTAAATAAGTTTCATGCATATTGTCCAGACGCCATTTTGCATCCTCTGGCTGTGTTACATAGACGTCATAATATTCATTCAGAACTGCAAGAGGACCATTTACAGATTGTGCTTCACGTACTTCTACCGGAGACTGATCCCCCAGATCCATGTGTTTCAGCATTTCTCCACCATCTTTATTGGTAGACAGTTCAAAAATGTTAAAGGAATCCTTCTCTCCATAAGTTCCCCAGTTATTCTGCGGTGACTGAAGTGGTGCATACATCTGATCGATCCATGCAGCAGCAAGTGCTGTGTTACGGCAGCTGGATGTAAGAACACATCTTCCACGATCATATCCACTTGTTTCACTGTTATTCTGTCTTGTAATGTTCCGCATACCATCTGGTCCTGTCAGAGCCGGCAGCATAACATAATCTTCATTATTATCAATATTGGCGATATCCCATGTAAAGCAGAGACCATAGCGGTGATTCTTTCCTTTGGCGACATAAGTAGACCACTCTTGTGTAAATGCTTCCGGGTCGACCAGATCCTCTGTTACAAGTTTATGTAACCACTCAATTCCTTCTTTGTATCCTTCCTGAACGGTTGTATAAATAACTTTTCCTTCGTCCGTTACAGCGAAATGATCTCCTGTATCTCCATAGCCTTCTCCAAATCCATTGAGCAGAATTGCCGGATCCTGGTCACCATTATTGATGATAAATGACATTGGAATCACAGCACCTTCAATCGAAAATTCTTTTTCAAGCTCATCTGCATGATCACGGAATTGAATCAATACCTGTTCCAGTTCATCTGTTGTTGTCGGAATCTCGAGTCCTAGATAATCCAACCATTTTTTATTAATATACGGAATATCTCCGATTGCCTGAATGGCTTCTTTCCCAAAACCAAGCTGTTCAATCCATGGGAAGGAATAAATATGTCCATCTGGTGCGGTGCACATTGTCCTGTATTCTGGATATTTTTCAAACACTGCCTGTAAATTCGGCATATATTTATCTATCAGATTTTCCAGCGGAATGATAATCCCCTGTTTTGCATAACGCAACAGATCATAATCACTCATTCCGGCATTGAATAATCCATCTGGCAGATTTCCAAATTGTGCAAGCGCCAGATTCTTCTTATCAGAGAACTGATCCGATACAAAACAAGTCCAGTCAATATGAACATTGGTCTGCTCTTCCATTCGCTGAAAAATTACTCGTTCATTCGGATCCTGTGTTGATGTAGCCGGTGCACTTGTAATAAAGGAAAGCTCTGCAGTTTCCTTTAATGGAAACTGCACCTCCGATACAGGTGTACCCGGATCAATTTCAGCCTCAAGCTGCTGCTTTTTTCCACATCCTGCAACTCCCACCATCATCGTCAGGGACAGTACAATTGCAAGCAATGCATTTACTTTTCTTTTCTTCATATCTGTATCGTTCCTTTCTTATTAGCCTTTTACCGATCCGACCATAATTCCTTCATCAAAGTATTTCTGGAAGAATGGGTACATTACTAACAGTGGTAAACTTGATACTACGATCGTTGCATATTTCAGCTGTTCTGCTACTTTTGCCATTTCTGCTGTACTCTGAATATCAGCGATCATTCCAGGCTGTGGTGTATTCTGTACCAGGATGGAACGGAGTACCAGCTGTAATGGCTGAAGATTTGCATCATTCAGATAAATCATTGCATCGAAATAACTGTTCCACATTCCAACAAAAGACCAGAGTGCCAGTACTGCGATGATTGGCTTACATACCGGAAGCATGATTTTAAAGAAATGCTGGATCTCATTTGCACCGTCAATCGCAGATGCTTCTCTTAATTCTGTCGGGATTGACTGATAATAAGTTCTGGCAAGAATCATATTCCATACATTAAATGCTCCTGGAATCAGGATTGCCCACACTGTATTAACCATGTGCAGCTGATTGATCAGGATAAATGTAGGAATCATTCCACCACCAAAGAACATTGTGATCAGGAAAATAACATTGAAAAAGTCTCTTCCTACAAATTCCTTCTTTGACAGTGGATACGCAGCCAGTAATGTCACAAAAACAGAAATTACTGCAAATGCAAGTGAATACAGGAAGGAATTCAAAAATCCACGCCAGATCATTTCGTTCTCTAATACTCTTCGATATGCGTCTAATGTCCAGTCCTTGGTGTTAAAACTCAATCCCTGGTTATTCAAAACAGTAGGATCCATAAAGGATGCGAGTACTACATAAATAATCGGTATCGCTATAGAAAGGACGAATAAACCAAGAATAGTAAATCCGATTCCAAGGATTACTTTGTCTGTCCTTGAATATTTTCTCTTTTTTTTCTCCATCTCTTCTCCCTCTTTTCTATAATCCTTCTCCATCATTCAGTTTCTTAACAACCCAGTTCACAAAGATCAGCAAGATAACATTTACAACTGAATTGAAAAGACCTACCGCTGTCGAATATCCATAGTCTCCATTCAGAAGTCCAATACGGTATACATATGTAGACAGGATTTCTGATGCCGGAAGGTTCATATCTGTCTGTAAAGCATAAGCTTTTTCGAAACCAATACTCATGATATTTCCAGCCTGCAAAATAAACTGAATTACAATGATATTCTTAATTGCCGGCAATTCTACATACCAGATCTGCTGCAGAAGATTCGCTCCATCCATGAGGGCTGCTTCTTCCAGCTCCTTGCTGGCATTCGCCAGTGCTGCTGTGTACATGATAGATGCCCATCCTGCGGTCTGCCAGATTCCACTTGCAATGTAAATTGTCCGGAATGCAGAAGGCATTGTCATCCAGTTTGTACTGATTCCTAATACTTTATTCAGTGGGCCTACAGGAGATAAAAGCATACGAACCATACCACAAAGCACGATGACTGAAATAAAGTTTGGCATATAGATCAAAAGCTGCACTTTCTTCTTAATTCCGGTCTTACGAATACGATTCAGAAGCAATGCAAGAATGATTGGAACCGGAAATCCCCACAGTAATCCATAGATACTCAATTTCAACGTATTCATCAGATAGTTCATAAAATCTGGTGAAGATAAGAATCGTCTGAAATACTCAAGCCCTACCCAGGGACTACCAAGAACTCCTTTTATTACATTGTAATCTTCAAAAGCAATCAGAAGACCTCCCATCGGGAGATACTTAAAAATAATTGTCAGTAAAAGTCCTGGCATCAGGAAAAAAAGATATAACTGCCAGTTTTTCTTCACATAAGTCATCTTTTCTCTCCACGTTCGCTTGCTTACGGACTTTGCTTGATTTTGCATTCTTTTCATGCACTTCTTCCTCCATTCCATTGATTTTATGAGAACCGGTTACGTAACCGGTTATTTTATGATTTGATATTACTATATCCATTTCTTTCTGTCAACACTTTTGTATACTAAAATAACCGGTTACGTAATCAGTTATTTTATCGTTGCGTTTTTCCATCAAAATTGCTATACTGAAAAATATTATTAACCGTCAGCCATCATATTGAAGGAGATTCAACTTTTATGAGTAAAAAGAAACAGGTAACTTTTGCAGATATTGCGGAATACACCAATTTTTCAAAAACTACAATATCAAGATACTTCAATCATCCTGATTCTCTTACCTTGGAAAACCAGGAAAAGATTTCACAAGCTCTTGACACACTTGGATATAAAAAGAATAAGCTGGCAAAAGTTCTGGCAAATGGAAAAAGTGAATTTATTGGAATCATTGTTCCGAATCTTTACCTGCACTATTATTCTGAGATGCTGACACAATTCCTTTCCAGCTACCGTGATTATCATTATAAGTTTCTTGTTTTCGTCAGCGAACATGGCGCAGAAGAAGAACAACAGTATATTGAAGAACTTCTGTCTTATCAGATTGAAGGACTGATTGTTTTAAGTCACACTCTTCCATCTGAGAAACTCGCTTCCTACCAGATTCCTGTCATCGCAATTGAACGCGAAGCAGAACATATCAGCAGCGTCAATACTGACAACTATATGGGAGCACTTCAGGCTACTTCTCTGTTGATTCGAGATAAATGTGATATATTAATTCACATAAATGTCAATGTGAATAAATCCGCTCCGGCTTATGACCGAATCTGGGCCTTTCAGGCAACTTGTGAAGAATATCATGTGCCATATGATATAGATTTGAGTGTAAAAGGTGCTTCTTATCATGAGCTTTTGGATGTAATCCGAGAGATTTTCAATAAGATAGAATCAAAATACCCCGATCAAAAAAAAGGTATCTTTCTTGCGAACGATACCTATGCTAATATGTTTCTTAATTTAATTTTCCAAAAATACGGGACATTTCCTTCCACTTACGAGATTGTTGGATTTGACAATTCTCCGATTGCCAGCAAGGCAATCCTTCCGATCACAACCATCGGACAGCAGATCGATGTGATTGCAAAAACTGCCATGGATCTTCTGGTCCAGCAGATGGAGGAACAGAAAAAGCGTGTTCCCAAACCATTGGGTGAACCCATCCATAAACAGATTACACCTATATTAATTCGCCGCAATACAACAGAATAATTTATTTCTCATGTAAAAAAGGCCGGGATCCTTTCCGATCCCGGCTATATATGGGGGGAGAATAAGCAATGGAAGTTAACCTTCGATTGCGATGTAACCATCTTTTTCTTCAACGGCTTTCGGTGCTTTCTTCGGAACAGAAAGTTTCAGAATACCGTCTTCATATTTCGCATGGATATCTTCTTCACTGACTGCATCACCAACATAGAAGCTTCTGCTTAAAGTACCAGCATAACGTTCACGTCTGATGTAGTTGCCCTTCTTATCCTGTTCATCTTTATCAAGACCTTTGGCTGCTGACAGTGTCAGATAACCATCCTTCAGCTGAACCTTAATCTCGTCTTTCTTAAATCCCGGAAGATCCACATCCAGTTCATAACTGCCATCAGTTTCACGGATATCCGTTTTCATCATGTTCTGCGCATGTTTACCATAAAGCGGATTCTTCTTGCCCCAGAACTCATCTTTAAACGGGAAGTCCATCCAGTCATCATCAAATAAGTTTTCTCCAAAAATACTAGGCATCAACATAAGTCATCGCTCCTTTTCATGACAAACAAATCTATTTTTAAGTCTTTCGACTGTTACTTACTAATCTATTTTAAGGATACCGCCCGAAGCCTCCGGGCAGTATCACGAGTCTTTAACGATCATACATTACCTGACGGAAATGAATCAACTTCTCAATCATTCAATGTGCATCTTTCAATCCACAGATTGCCGCCATGACAGCCATGTGTAGCAGACCGCTGTGAAATCAACCGTCAGATTCGTGCGGGTAACAAAATGCTCCGAGAATTAAAAGCAAAGGTAGCAAAACTGGCTGAAGCTGTAGAAAAGTCTATTCCAATAATAGCTGAAACGTTAGAAGCGATCCGCAATCATATGATTTTTATACAGTATCATTTACTTCATAATGAGATGCAAAAAGAAGTGATCCATGACTGGATGAATCATTTCAATCCAATACTGAATAAATACAACACAGTTAAAAAGGAACTCAAAGCTAAAGTTACGGAACGGAAAGAACTGAATGTGCAAAAGGATAAAACCAGTATTTTGAATCCCATCCGGCATATAAAATTAAATCAGCAGCTTACCACTATTACCGAAGAAATCGAAGAACTGAAATCAAGGAAAGAGCAGCTAATCTTCCAGGCAGAATGCTCTACCGATAAAGATATGACGAATCTATCCAAAAAATATGACCAGATGAATAACAATCTTGATATCCTGGATTCTCAAGACATCTCGCTCAAAAAACAGCTTGAAAAAGATGCCGCCGCTTTCCGGGAAGAAAAATTTCGTCCTGAACCAGAACAGTATACAGAATTGCTGGACAACCGAATCCAGATACGTCCTGATTTTCGGGATAAGATAATCGAACAGCTCAAAGGTACTTTCGGTAAATATTATGACTATCACCGTCGTGATATTGCAGCCAATGAGGTAGATTATCTCAATGTGGAAGATCCTGATGTTTTTTCCCATCGTGCCTGGGAACTTGAACATCAGAGGAAACAGGAGATGCGGCGAAATCAGCCTGCCAGAGCTAAGAAAAGATCATATGATATGGAGTTATAATCATCATCGAGTAGATAATATGCTCTTACAACTCTCTTGTTTAAAAGGCGTATGGATTTAAAAATTCCATACGCCCAATTCACTTTAACCAGTTACAATCTGCCATGTTTTCTTGTATAAAACCACATTCATTATAATGCTGAGATTCTTTGTTGCATATCAATAACTTGAACTTTACTATTTTTAAGAACTAATCCATACGAAAAATGAATCGTATTTCCTCCCACTGGTTCAAATTTAACATATTGTCCACATATATTTCTATTACGTTCACCAAATATTTTCTTTATCTTTTCTGGCAATACACTATATATCGGACATGACACATCTATAGTATAAAATCCATTTTTCATAGGATTACCTCTGTCACTAAACCATTCACTTATTGAAATTCTATTACCTGCTACAGATTTACATTGAGCTGTATATTCTTTGCCACGTAATGTAAACATTAATGGGGTTTCCTCTGGAATATTAGAAGATACTTGAAATCTTATCTTTCCATCATTCATTTTCCAGCTCAATGAAGCTTCAATCTTCAATTCCTTTCCATTAATAGGTTGTTTAGGTTCTAATTCCTCGGGCAATGGCAATAAATCTCCCATCTCAACGTAATGATTTTTATAATACCATCTACCATATTTCTGTATAAATCCCCATGATGACAAATAATTGCTGTTTAACTGATCTATAGTAGCATCCGAAAACTGAAATCCTCTTTTTGAATAATCTACTCTTGAATATGCACGTAAAATTTTAATAATTGGTATATGATATTTATTATAGGCATCTATATATGGCAAACATTCAATATCATAAATATTATCCGAAGCATTCTCATAAGATTTTCGACGAGCACATATGAATTCATATATTTTCTCATCAGTAACCTGTTCATTGACTGGTTGTGGCGTAACAGAAAAATAAAAGTCTCCCACTAACGAAGAATATTCCCATGAAAGCTGTTCTTCTCCGTATTGGCTAATTGATATTTCTGACACTTTATTTCTAACAAATTTAAACATTTCTTCAATTTTCAAATTTGGAATAAGCATAGCATCTTTTAAAACTTGTGTATATAATCCATTACTACATTGTCCATCAAATGCACTACAGTCAGCGCTTGTAGAATAAGCAATCATAGTACCTTTAGGTGGATTATTAAATGGCGCAAAGCCTGTTAAAAATCCCCTCCCCATAGCAAAAGGATTATCTCGACATGCATCCAATATACATATTAATGTTTTTCCCTTATATGAAGATGCACCTTCTAACAGCGAATTTAAACAATAACAAGAGACCATTGTCTTGCTTTTATCACTTAACTTTAAATCAATAGGAACGATAAAATTTTTACCGTCGATTTGCATACCATGCCCTGCATAAAAAAATACCCCTACAGCATATTCATCTAATGCCTGTAAAAAATCATTAACAGATTTTTGAATATCTATTAAATTTGCATCCATTATTTTTGTAACATCAAAATTTAATTTGTTCAAAATACTAGCAATATCGTCAGCATCATTCTTAGGATTATTCAATTTCCCTACATTTGAATAATCAGAATTACCGATTACTAATGCAATTCTATCCATTATTCTCACCTCTGAAATTATCTTACGTTTTATTTCATAATTAAAAATTTTAAATTCATTTCTTAATATAAATTTTAATCTGTTATTTTGATCATACCACCTTCTTAGCCCATTTTCTATATAAACTCTTACAAACACTGAAAAGCTCCCGAAGGAGCTTTCCACGCTTTAAATATACACTAATTCTTTCAACACAATCTCTTCTGCAGCATTCCGGACATTATTTACCGCTCTAACCCATTCCATCTGGTCACGAGCTTTCAATTCTTCCGTAATGCCCTGCTTCTCCATCATCTGACTCACCAGAATATCCATTTTCTCCTGTGTTTCATCGTCCACCGCATTCAGATGTTCTGTCAATCTGTCTTCCAACATATACAGTGAATACATTGCCGGACGATGCTCTTTCAGATATGGTTTCCGCAACATTCCGTATTTCCCATAATGCGCTTCTTCATCTGTACTGACAAGATTCGGATAGTAAATTCCGTCTGCGCCAAGTGTGTAGGTTCCACCCATTTTTTCAAATGTGCTTTTCATGTGTTATTCCTCCTTGAAATCAGCGATGTCCTTAGATCATCGCATAATATTTCAGGGCAGCCTTGATAGCATCTTCTTTCTCTTTCGGGCATTGTGGAACTCTTGCATTTTCTGATTTTGGAAGATTATAGTTTTCTCCCACTTCAATTCCACATTTGCGTTTTACCTGAGAAATATATAAACTTGAAACCTTCAAGCCAAATTCTTTCAGCACATAATCTTTGATTTCCTGATAGGTTGCTTTCAACTCGGCACTGGTGGCATCCAGCTCGTCCAGGTCTAAGTCGATCTCTATCGTGTCATCTGGTTTTTGTTGGGACAAAAGAACAACCGTCTCCACATGCACCCCCTGCGGAAACATATCGCACACCGCTACTCTCTTCACCTCATACTTCTCCGCGCACAGCCGCTTTAAGTCCCTGGCCAGGGTAGCAGAATCGCAGCTCACATATACAATCCTCTCCGGATTCATCTTCAGCATAGTCTCCAGCAGCGCCTCATCGCAGCCCTTTCTAGGCGGGTCTACCACAATCACATCGGCAGAAACACCTTCCTCCTCATATTTTTTCGGAAGCACATCTTCTGCCTTTCCTACATAAAATTCCGCATTTGCAATCCCGTTTCTTTCCGCATTTTTCTTGGCATCTGCAATAGCCGCAGGCACAATCTCCACACCATAGACCTGCTTGGCCTTCTGTGCCAGAAAAAGAGAAATCGTCCCGATACCGCAGTACAAATCCCACACAATTTCCTTTCCGGTAAGCCCCGCATACTCCAGGGCCGTGTTGTACAGCTTCTCCGTCTGTACCGGATTCACCTGATAAAAGGAAAGGGGAGAAATTCGATACTGTACTTCTCCAATATAGTCTGAAATGTAGTCCTGCCCCCACAGTTTCACAATTTTATCACCTAAAATCACATTATTTCTCTTCTTATTCACATTAAAGGTAATACTGGTCATGCCGGGAATCTCCTGCAGCCGCGCCGTCAGCTTCTCCGCTTTCGGCAGAGCGTCTCCGTTAAGAACCAGACAGACCATAATTTCCCCTGTCTTAAAGCCGCAGCGGATAAGGACATGGCGAACCAGTCCGGTACCGGAAACCTCATCGTAAGGCTCTATGTGATTCTCCTTCATGTAAACCAGAACTTCCTCCAGAATCTGCTCATTCACTTCTGTACCCAAATAACAGTTTTTATTGGAAATAATGGAATGGGTTCTGCCTGCATAAAAGCCGGTAATGATTTCCCCGTCTTTATTTTTGCCCACAGGAAACTGGGCTTTGTTTCTGTACCGCCAGGGTTCTTCCATACCAATCACCTGCTCAATACAGATATTTTCAAAGCCTCCGATTCTCTCCAGATTTCCCTTCACCTTATTTTTCTTAAATTCCAACTGCTTCTCATAAGAAAGGAACTGCAGCTGACAGCCCCCGCAGGCTCTGGCCGCGGGACAGCGGGGTTGCACACGGTCTTTAGAGGGTTCCAGCACTTTCATCAGACGGGCATAGCCATAGTTCTTTTTCATTTTCATAATCTTGGCTTCTACCTTATCACCAATCACGGTATCTTTCACGAAAAGCGTATAGCCATCCGCCTTTCCGATGCCCTCTCCGTCGTGTCCCATATCTTCTATATAAAGTGTTACCGTATCATTCTTCTTAAATTCCATGAACGCCGCCTTCCTGCTCACAACTGGATTTTCTGAAATTGGATTCAAAAAGACGGTTGTAACCAATCCATTCTTTTTGCTGCCCTGCTGACGCAAACATTTCAGTCAGGGTTTCCATCTTCGCGTCTGTATTGTCCGCCAGATTCAGCGCCAGGGCTTCCGGCAGTGCCGGTTTCTTTGGCGAGCCGTATTCCAACTCCCCGTGATGAGCCAGAATACAATGCTTCAGCTCACTTTCCAGTTTCTTTGGAAATCCGGGGATTTCTCCTGCCTTATCATGGATTCTTTCCGCCCCTATCATAATGTGACCCAGAAGCTGTCCGTCATCTGTATAATCATTCATGGGAAACGGACTTAATTCTTCTGTTTTTCCAATATCATGCAGCATGGCTGCGGTAAGCAGCAAATCCCGGTTCAAAATCGGATAGACCTTACAGTAATAATCACACAGGCTGACTACGCTTAATGTATGTTCCAACAGACCGCCGATAAAGCCGTGGTGCACACTTTTCGCCGCTGAATTGCCGCGAAATGCCTTTGCGAAATCCTGATCTTCCTCAAAGAAGGAAACCAGCAATCGGTGCAGATAAGGGTTTTTCACACTTGCCACATAACTTAACAGCCCTTCATACATAGAATCCACATTTTTGCTGCTCACCGGAAGATAATTGCCCGGCTCATACTCTCCCTCTGCGGCTTTGCGCACACGTTTGATACTCACCTGAAGACTGCCCTGGAAAGAATTTACATCTCCCACCACGTCAATGTAATCCAGGCTGTCAAATTCATCAATGCCCAGAGAATTCGGATCCCAGATTTTAGCGTCAATGGTACCTGTTTTATCCTGTAAAATTACGTTTTCATAAGGCTTTCCGTTCTTTGTCACTGCTGCCTGTTTGTGTTTGCATAAATAAATTCCGGAAAGTTTTTCCCCTTCGTGAAGCTCGTTAATAAATTTCATTTTCATATCCTCTCTACCTTGTTTTTAATGTTACGTTAAAGGAGACTTCTACATATCCTTCTGTTCCCTGGCGCATGGCCTTCACCTTTACGGTTTCCCCGGATTTACAGGATTTTAACTGCTGCTGATATCCTTTTACCGTTTCTACTTTTTCACCGTTCAGCTCTATAATCACATCTCCGTTCTGAATTCCCACCTGCATAGCCGGAGAATCCACCTCTACCTTTTCTACGAAAATCCCCACCGGAATTCCCTTTTTCTCGGAAATTTCCGCAGTAATGTCTTCTCCCGTGATACCCAGATACACCATCTCCTTATTTTCATCGGAAAGTGTCTGAATCAAATCCTTTATCTGGGAAATCGGCAGCCCGATAATAAGGTTTCCGTTTTCCTCCCCGCCAAAGCTCTGGGCAATTATCCCCACAATTTCCCCTTCCAGATTTAAAATCACACCGCTTCCCTGACTGCTGCCTGTAATATCTGTAGTGAGAAGTCCATACTGCGCGTCCACTCTGGACACTGTATCTGAAGTAGAAGTCACAATTCCATAACCAACAGAATCACTATACCCCATAGGACTTCCAATTGCAAGAACCGGTTCTCCCAGCTTCAGATTGTAGGACTCGCCCAGCGGTGCAACGGCAATTTTTTCCTTTAACGAACTGTCCAGACCGGATTTGTCAATTTTCAGCACTGCCAGCCCTGTATTCTGGTCTGCCTTCTGGAATCTGGCATCCGTCACGGTGCCGTCATAGAAGACCACCTGGATACGGTCCACATTCTCCACAATCCGGTATTCCGTCAGCACAAAATAATTCTGCCCGCTCTCTGCCACCAGAATCCCGGAAATCTGCTCTTCGTAAGGCGTCTGAAACCAATCCTCATCATTTTTATTTCCAATTACCGTTACCATGGCTTTTTCCGCTTCATCCGCTGTGGCAAAAATATCCCCATACAGTTTCTTGTATTCCTCCGGGGTCATGTCCTGTGCCACAGGAGCAGAGGCGTCCCCTCCGCCCTGACTTTCCGGCAGTTCCTCATTCTGCGCATCGGCTTCCCCCTCTTTCTTTTCCTCTTCCTCCTGGTCTTCTTCCTGGGGAAACGTAACCTTGCTGGCATCCTTCTTTTCCAGAATTTTACCGGTCATAGCCGGCGCTGCTACGGAAAACACAACAGCCGCCGCAAGCCCAAACACGGCTCCCGAAGCCAGAAGTTTTCCCACCTGCTTTGCCAGCTTCTTCCTGTTCCAAGGCTTCGCCTTAATCGTTTCTTTCAGAAATTCATAGGAGTTCTCTTCCTTTTTCTCCTGATTTGTTTGTCCCTCATTCTTTTTTTCGTCCATGTTCAACACTCCGCATTAGACTGTATTTTGTACTATTATACCGAATGTTTATGAACTTTTTATGAAGATTACACAAAATTTTCTCTCTCATCCCACAAAAATTCCCCCTCAGAACCTTTTCTTTCTGCCTGTTTTCATGTAAAATAGGAAGCGGAATCTTAAAAAACTGGATAAGGTGAATACTATGAATCAAAAAGCATTAAAAACTTTAGAATACAATAAAATCACAGAACTTTTAGAAGGGTTTGCCTCTTCTTCTATGGGAAAGGAACTTTGCCGGAATCTGACGCCGCTTGACAATCTGGCGGAAATCGAAGCCATGCAGCAGGAAACCGCAGACGCCCTGTCCCGTGTATACCAGAAAGGCTCTCTGTCCTTTGGCGGCGTCCGGGACATCCGGGGTTCCCTAAAGCGGCTGGAAATCGGCAGCACTCTGGGAACCGGGGAACTGCTCTCCATCTGCAGCCTTCTGGAAAATGCCAACCGGGCCAAAGCCTATTCCCGCAGAGAAACAGAGAATGATACCGGGGACTCCTTAGACCCTCTCTTTGAACTTCTGCAGCCTTTGACGCCTCTGTCACTGGAAATCCGCCGCTGTATTCTCTCAGAAGAAGAGATTGCTGACGACGCCAGTGCAGGACTGAAACAGGTGCGCAGAACCATGAAAAATACCAATGATAAAATCCACAGCCAGCTTTCTTCCTATGTAAGCGGCAGTGCCAGAACCTACCTGCAGGACGCAGTGGTTACCATGCGAAACGGTCGCTACTGTATCCCCGTAAAGGCAGAGCACAAGGGACAGATTCCCGGCATGATACATGACCAGTCCTCCACCGGTTCTACGGTATTTGTAGAGCCCATGGCTGTTGTCAAGCTGAACAACGAGCTGCGGGAACTGGAAATTCAGGAACAGACAGAAATCGAAAAGATTCTGGCAGGCCTCAGTGAAACAGCTGCGGAAAGTCTGGAAATGCTGGATGATGACTTAAAAGTCCTGACACAGCTGGATTTTATCTTTGCCAGAGCCCTTCTGGCGAAAGCCCAGAATGCAACAGAACCCCTTTTCAACACAGAGGGCATTATTGACATCAAAAAGGGACGCCACCCTCTTATTGAAAAACATAAAGTAGTTCCCATTGACATCCGTCTGGGCGAAACCTTTGACCTGCTGGTAGTAACCGGCCCCAACACGGGCGGTAAAACCGTTTCTTTAAAAACCGTAGGACTTCTGACCTTAATGGGGCAGTCCGGGCTTCACATTCCTGCCTTTGACCATTCCCGTCTCAGTGTCTTTCGGGAGGTTTATGCGGACATCGGGGACGAGCAGAGCATTGAGCAGTCTCTCAGTACCTTTTCCTCCCACATGACCAATGTGGTACGTTTTCTGGAAAAAGCAGACCGGGACTCTCTGGTGCTTTTCGACGAGCTTGGCGCCGGAACAGACCCTACTGAGGGCGCAGCTCTGGCCATTGCCATTCTCTCCCATCTTCACGCACAAGGAGTCCGCACCATGGCAACCACCCATTACAGCGAACTGAAGGTCTATGCCCTTTCTACGCCGGGCGTGGAAAATGCCTCCTGCGAATTTGACGTAGAAACCCTGCGCCCCACTTACCGCCTGCTTATCGGCGTACCGGGAAAGAGTAATGCTTTTGCCATTTCCGGAAAGCTGGGACTGCCGGATTATATTATTGAAAAGGCCAAAGAACAAATCAGCCAGGAGGACGAATCTTTTGAAGATGTGCTCACCTCTCTGGAAGAAAGCCGCCGGACGATTGAAAGCGAGCAGGCCGAAATTGCCCGGTACAAAGAAGAAATCCAGACTTTGAAAGAACAGCTGGAAACCAAACAAGACAAGCTGGAACAGAGAAAAGACCGGATTCTCCAGGAAGCCAACGAAGAAGCCCACCGGATTTTACGGGAAGCCAAGGAATATGCGGACCAGACCATGAAAATTTTCAACAAAGCGGGTCAGGAATCCATGACAGCCAGAGAACTGGAGCAGAAACGTTCCGAACTGCGAAAGAAAATGGACAAAACCGCAAAGAAAATGGCTTTAAAGACGCCGGAAAAGAAAAAATCCACCCTGACAGCCAAAGACGTATCTTTAGGAGACGCTGTAAAGGTGTTAAGTCTGAATGTCAAAGGCACTATCAGTTCCAAACCGGATGCCAAGGGCATGGTATTTGTCCAGATGGGTATTCTCCGTTCCAAAGTATCTCTGTCCGATTTGCAGCTGATTGACGAACCGGTAATCACCTCGCCTTCCCTGCAGCGCACCGGCGCCGGAAAGATTAAAATGAGCAAATCCGCCTCCGTGCGCACGGAAATCAATCTGCTTGGAAAAACCGTGGACGAAGCCGTTGCCGAACTGGACAAATATCTGGACGACGCCTACCTTGCACACTTAAGCAGTGTCCGGGTAGTACACGGCAAGGGCACCGGCGCCCTCAGAAAAGGCGTACACAACTACTTAAAGCGCCTGAAATATGTACAGGATTTCCATCTTGCAGAATTTGGAGAAGGAGATGCAGGCGTGACCATTGTAGAATTAAAAAAATAGAGGGGGACTGCAGCATGGCAGTAAAACAGAAAATTCTCATCGTAGACGATGACAACAATATTGCAGAGCTTATTTCTCTGTATCTCACCAAAGAATGTTTTGACACTAAAATTGTAAATGACGGGGAAGAAGCCTTATCCGCTTTTTCCTCCTTTGCCCCAAACCTGATTCTTCTGGATTTGATGCTGCCCGGTATGGACGGCTATCAGGTCTGCCGGGAAATCCGCCAGAAATCCAATGTTCCCATTATCATGCTTTCTGCCAAAGGCGAAATTTTTGATAAGGTGCTGGGACTGGAACTGGGGGCGGACGACTATATGATTAAACCCTTTGATTCCAAAGAACTGGTGGCCAGGGTGAAAGCCGTGCTTCGACGTTATCAGCCCAATGTGGCGCCCTCCACCCAGCCTTCCGGAAAATATGTGGAATACCCGGATTTGGCTATTAACCTGACGAATTATTCTGTTATCTACTATGGAAATCAGCTGGATATGCCGCCAAAGGAACTGGAGCTTCTGTATTTTCTGGCCTCTTCACCGAATCAGGTCTTTACCAGAGAACAGCTTTTAGACCATATCTGGGGATACGAATACATTGGAGACACCCGCACCGTGGACGTGCATATCAAACGTCTCCGGGAAAAAATCAAAGACCACCCGGCCTGGTCCATTGCCACAGTCTGGGGTATCGGATATAAATTCGAGGTCAAAAACAAATGAAAAAATTTCTCTATGTAAAATATGTGCTTGCCATTGTCATTCTGGGATTGTTGGGCTTCTGCACCATTTATTTTGTGGGAAACCGTCAGGTGCAGAAACATCTGGAATCCGTGTACAGCGGGGAACTGTATCAGGAAGCTACCACCATTGCCCAGAGTCATGATGTGCAGTATTTCCAAAATGATGAGGAACGAGACAACCAGCTGTATGAAAATCTGTGCACTCTGGCCTCTTACCGCCACTGTGACGTCTGGATTATCAGCCCCAAGGGCGAAATTCTGCTGAATACCGCTTCGGAACCAAAAACAGAGGATTTCCCTATCATTACAGGCTTTAATCCCGGAACAGCCAGCGGTTCCTACTACCGGATCGGGGATTTTTTTCACCAGTTCAGCGAACCGCATTTAAGCGTCATGGTGCCTGTCACCAGAAACATGTCTGTGGAGAGCTATGTAGCCATGCACCTTCCCATGCGTGTCCTGCAGGAACAGCATGACGCTCTGATGAACATGATTTACATTCTGTTTCTCCTGTTTCTTCTCATTATGATGGCTATTATTCCGGTATTTTCTCTCATGATTTACCGCCCCCTCCGGAAAATCATACAGGGGGCGGATGCCTTTGCTGCGGGAAATCTGAAATACAACATCCCTCTGGAAAAAGAGGATGAACTGGGATATCTGGCCGGGACGCTGAACTATATGTCCGATGAACTGGACATGACGGGAAACTATCAGCGCAAATTCATTGCCAACGTCTCCCACGATTTCCGCTCCCCCCTGACCTCCATCAAGGGCTATACAGAAGCTATTTTAGACGGTACCATTCCTCCGGAAATGCAGGAGAAATACCTGAAAATCGTGGTGCATGAAACCGACCGCCTCTACAAGCTGACCCAAAGTCTCTTGACTTTGAACAATCTGGATGAAAAGGGACGGCAGCTGGATTATTCGGATTTTGACATCAACAGTATCATAAAAAGCACTGCCGAATCCTTTGAGGGCACCTGCAGGCAGAAACGGATTTCCATCGAACTTCTGCTGACCGGCCAGACCCTGTTTGTACGGGCCGATATGGGACAGATTCAGCAGGTACTCTATAACCTCATTGACAATGCCATTAAATTCAGCCCGGAGGAGTCTGTGATTAAAGTGGAATCCTCCCTGAAACACGATACGGTTTTCATTTCCGTGAAGGACAAGGGCTGCGGTATTCCCAAAGCCAGTCTGGGGAAAATCTGGGATCGGTTCTATAAAATTGATTCCTCCCGTGGCAAGGACCGCAAAGGTACCGGGCTTGGGCTTGCCATTGTAAAGGAGATCATCAATTCCCACAAGCAGAACATCAATGTCATCAGCACCGAAGACGTGGGGACCGAATTTATTTTTACCCTGCAAAAAAGCACAGAAGAGCGGTAATCCTGCTCCTCTGTGCTTTTCTTCTATTTTATTTCCATTCGTATTTCGTCAGATGTCCTTCCAGACGCATATGGTCAAAATGGTTCTGGCGCAGAGCCTCATACAGCACAATCGCCACCGAATTGCTGAGATTTAAAGAGCGAATCTCTCCTATCATAGGAATACGAATAGCTGTCTCCTGGTTTTGCAGCAGAATCTCTTCCGGAATTCCCGCGCTCTCCTTTCCAAACATAATATAGCAATCCTCCTCATACTGGACGTCCACATAAGTTTTAGGCGCTTTGGTGGTTGCCATATAGATTTTGGCACCGGGATTTTGATTCAGAAAGTCCTGATAATTTACATAAGTTTTCACATCCAAATCTTTCCAGTAATCCATGCCTGCTCTCTTAATAGCCTTTTCGTTCAGTTTAAAGCCCAAGGGTTCGATTAAATGCAGGCGGGTACCCGTTGCCACACAGGTTCTTCCGATATTTCCCGTATTAGCAGGAATCTCCGGCTCAAATAACACAATATTCAGCTTTGCCATTTCTTACTCCTCAATCCTTCTGATAGATTTTATACAATTCGTCACTCTGGGGCTTGTCCAGATACCGGGTTTCTTCTCCGTTTCGCAAAATCCGCTCTTTTCCTGCCGTAGCCTTTCCCACCACTGCCGCAAAAATTCCCGCCTGATGCAATTCTCTTACCAGGCCATGTCCATCCTGGGCTGCTATCATCATAGAACCGCTGGACATGAGAATATAGGGATTGAGCCCCAGCACCTCACAGACCTCCACCGTCTCCTGGCGAATCGGAATCTTCTTTAAGTCGATATCCAGTCCAACATCTGAGCCTGAGGCCATTTCCCACAGAGCGCCGAACACACCGCCCTCTGTAATGTCATGCATGGCAGAAACGCCCCACGCGCCGGCAATCTTTGCCTCCGGCAGCACCGAAAGATACTGGTCAAACCCTTTGGCCGTATCCACAAACAGCGGCGCAAACCGTTCCAAAAGCAGTTTTTCCTTTTCCTTGGCCGCAATAGAGGTACCTTCCAATCCAATCCATTTGGTAATCACAATGTCCTGTCCCGGCTTTATGCCTCCGGGCTCCATCATCTGTTCCTTCTTCATTCTGCCTACACCTGTAAGGGAAAGCAGCGGTTGTTTTACCACATCGGTAATCTCTGTATGGCCGCCCATAATTTCCATATTCAGTTCTCTGCAGGTAGATTCCACTCCCCGCATAATTTCTTTCAGCTCTCTCTCTTCTGTCTTAGGCGGCAGCAAAATGGTGAGCATAATGCCCACTGGCTCTGCCCCGGCAGCCGCTAAATCATTGGCAGTAATATAAACACTGTGTTTCCCCATATCCTTTGTGGTGCCGGTAATAGGGTCGGAGGAAAACACGTAAACTTCTCCTTCCCTGGGTTCCATCACCGCACAGTCACGGCCTACAGCCGGTCCTGCCAGGATTTCTTCTCTTCTGTGTCCAACTTCTCTTAAAACGGAACGAATCAGCATTGGTTCCGGCAGTTTCCCTATTTTCATGGTCTGTCCCTCCGTCTGTTCTTATAAAGCATACGCTATCATGGGAAGCACCATAGCCAGAATCATAAACACCGCCAGAATCCCTGCAACTATCTGTTTTTTCCCGGAATTTTTTTTATTCATAATCCTTTACCTCTCTATCTTTCCATAAGTGCCTAAAATCGTATCAATAAGTCTGGAAGCTTCATTCTTTGTCAGACTCTCCACCTCCACATTCAGGTCTATTCTATGATATTTTATCAAATCCTGCAAGTATCGTTTTTGTGCCGGAGTTATGGGCCCCTGCTTTTTCACCTTATAGAAAAGAGGAACCGGACAAAAAAGTTCAGGATGCTGTTCTTCATACTCCTGCCGCAGCCGCTCATAAAGTTTATAAGTAGTACGGGCATCCTCTAAAGCCCTGTGGGCATCCCCCTGTGGAATTTGGTAGTGTACCCGCAGGTTCTGCAGACTTCTGCTGGGCAAATCCGGCAGCAGAATCCTGGACAGCTTCAGCGTATCCATGCCCTCTTTCTCAAAGTCCATATCCAGATTGACTGCATTGTGCTTCACAAAGCTGTAGTCAAACATCAGGTTATGCCCCAGAAGCGGCAGATTCTCACAAAACTCCAGAAGCCCCTCCAGCGCTTCCCGTACATACGGCTTTCCCTGCACCATTTCGTCTGAAATGCCTGTAAGGGCCGTAATTCTCTCCGGTATCTCCATTCGGGGATTCACCAGTGTAGCGTACTCTCCTGTCACCATGCCGCCCTGTACCTTCACGGCGCCAATTTCAATGATTCTGTCTTTTCTCGGTTCCAGACCTGTCGTTTCCAAATCCAGTGTCACATATGCTCTCATGTTTTTTTCCTGCTTTTCTTCTGTTTTTCTTTGTATTCCCTGCAATATTCTGTAAGAAAACACTCCTCGCATTTGGGCGACCTGGCAAAGCAGATCTGCCGTCCAAAAGTAATTATCTGAATGTTATAGAGAATCCAGTGGTTCTTGGGCAAAACCTTCATCAGTTCCATTTCCACTTTTTCCGGATCCTCTTCCTTCGTCAGTCCCAGCCGCTTGGAAATCCGCTTTACATGGGTATCCACCACCACACTTGGCTCATGAAAAATATTTCCCCGGATCACATTGGCCGTCTTCCTTCCCACACCGGGCAGGCTGGTTAAATCCTCCAGACTGCGCGGAACCTCTCCGTCGTATACCTGACAGATTCTCTGGGCGCAGCCAATAATGTTCTTTGCCTTATTGTGATAGAATCCCGTAGGCTTAATATCCTGCTCCAACTCCTTTAAATCTGCTTTTGCAAAAGCCTCCATATCCGGATATTTCACAAACAAATCTTTTGTGACAATGTTGACTCTGGCATCCGTACACTGGGCGCTTAACATGGTGGCAATCAAAAGCTGTCCCGGATTTTCGTGATTCAGATAGCATTTGTATTCTCTGGTATAAACCTCATCCAGCTTCTCCAGAATTTCCTTTGTCCTCTTTGTCATACGTCCTCCTTTCTCTGCTCAAACTCCACAGCACAGACTCTTGCGTCATGGGTCAGGGGGCTGCGTTCTTTATAGTCAAATAAAACCGGATACTGCCCTTTCTCCCGTTTTTGGCTCAACACATCATAAGTAAAGACCTCCAAATGTGTCATTTTTTCCAACTGCCTTGGCTGATATCCCCCATACTGCCTCAAAAGCCGGGGTTCTTCTGCCTCTTTCCGATAAAAGTTCTGTATCTGCTCTTTGTAAAGCTTCTGTTCTCCTGCCCACACAGGCCTGGTCTTCAGATTTTCTCTTGCATACAAATCAAAAACCATCCGTTCCCGGAAATATGCCAAATCTTCCTTTCCTTGTTCTTCTAAAAATTCCAGGAGAATTTCATATCTCCGGATTCTGGTATGGGAAATGCCGAAATAGCCCTTTTTCTCATAAAAATCTGCCAGAGCTTCATACATGGCAAAGGCGTCTGAAAATTCTTTCTCCAGGGCCTCTATGGTACGGGTAAACTGTCCGCTGTTATAATACACCTCTACCATGTCTTCAATGCCTTTCAGACGGCAGATTTCTCCGTAAGACAGCCAGTTTGTGGAAAGCACCTCATAAGGCTCTCTCTGCTTGTACACACAGCCATATTCTTCCCGCTTCTCATACATATAAGAACCTTTCAGAACCTTCAGAAATCCCAGTTGGAGCTGCTGAGGCCTCAATCCGTAGACGTCATCAAACGATTTTCGGAAACTGTCATACCCTTCCAGCGGAAGCCCCGCAATCAAATCCAGATGTTGGTGCACATTCTTTCCGGCCTGCACCTGTCTTACTTTTTGGGAAATTTTTTCAAAACTGGTCTTTCTGCGAATTTCCCTTATGGTGTCCTCATTGGTAGACTGCACCCCGATTTCCAGCTGAATCAGTCCCGGACGCATGGTGTGTATCAGGGCAATTTCCTCTTCGGTCAGCAAATCTGCAGCAATTTCAAAGTGGAAATTCGTCACCTGATTGTCATGTTCCTGAATATAACGCCAGATTTCCAGTGCATGCTCCTTTTTGCAGTTAAATGTCCGGTCCACAAACTTTACCTGAGGCACCTGGTTATCCAGAAAAAACTGCAGCTCCTGTTTCACCAGCTTCGTACTCCGAAAACGCAGCTTCTTATCTATAGAAGAAAGACAGTAACTACAGGAAAAGGGACACCCTCTGCTGCTCTCATAATAAATAATCCGATGATGAAAAAGTTCCATATCCTGATAGGGAAACACCAGTGTATCCATATCCAGAATGGCCCTTGGCGCCGTTTTTTGTATCTCTTTCCCCTTTCGGAAAACAATACCGTCTATCTTTTCCAGTTCCGTCCCTTTTTCTGTGTTCCGCTCTAAATTTACATAATATTGTGTTAATTCCCGGAAGGTCTCCTCTCCTTCTCCGCACATCACGCCGAAAACCTCCGGCATTTCTTCCAGAAACTGCTCTGCGTCGTAAGACACCTCCGGGCCTCCTGCCCAAATCACCGTGTCCGGCAGGATTTTCTTCACATTACGAATCAGTTCCTTTATAAAAGAAATATTCCATATATAGCAGGAAAAGCACAAAATCTCAGGTTTTTTCCGATATAAATCTTTTAAAATCTCATCCTCCTGCTGATTGATGGTATATTCCGCCAGTTCTATGTGGTCTGCAAATGCTCTGCAGTATGCCTTCATGCTGTATACTGCAAGATTGGAATGAATATATTTGGCATTGACTGCCGCCAAAAGAAGTTTCATATTTTCTCTCCTCTATCCGAAAAGAGCCGATGCATGAAACACGCAGCAGCCCCTTTTCTCTTTCTCTATTTTTTTACATATCTGGATTTTTCCTGTTGTTCCTCTTCTTCAAATCCCTGCACCTGACGGATTAATTCCGTTTCCACAAAATCTGTGCCTTCTGCTTCTCCCTTCTTCTCTCTAAAAGTCAATTTCAGAAGAATGGGGGAAATAATGGTGGTAATCACCACTACAATAACAACCGGTCCCAGCAAATCCGGAGCCATCAGGCCAATGGCATTTCCTTTGGCAGCCACAATCAATGCCACCTCGCCTCTGGAAATCATCCCCATACCAATGCGGATACAGTCCTGGTTGCTGTAATGACACATTTTTGCGCCCAGACCGCAGCCAATGATTTTCGTCAGCACTGCCACTACCACCAGTATTACTGCAAACACCACAATCATGGCACTCATTTTCGGCAGTTCTACCTGCAGACCAATATTGGCGAAAAATACCGGAGACAGGAAAATATAAGACAAAATCCCAAATCTTCTTGCAATGTAATTGGTATGAGTTGTTTTTGTAATAATCAGCCCGGCAAAGAAAGCTCCTGTAATGTCTGCAACACCAAAAAATTCTTCTGCGCAGTAAGAAAATACAAGGCAGATAACAAACGCCAGAATGACAAAACGCTGCAAATCCCGCTCATATCCCTTTACCCATTTCTGGAACAGGACATGAATGATATATCCGCCCACACCGATAAAGACAAAAAATCCCAGAATCTTTCCGAACACCAGCCATACATTTACAGATGAATCTGCAAGACTGGTAATAACTGTAAGGGCAATGATTCCCAGAATATCATCAATAATGGCCGCCCCTAAAATGGCATTTCCCGCTCTGGTATTTAACTTGCCCATTTCCTTTAAGGTTTCCACCGAAATACTTACCGAGGTTGCCGTTAAAATAACACCAATGAAAACATTCTGCAAAATCAGACTGGTTCCGGCGGCAGATTCTAACATTCCCGGGCGGTTAAAATAAGCTGCTACTCCCAGACCGCCCAGAAGCGGCACTATCACACCCAAAAGGGCAATAATAAACGAAGCCTTTCCGCTTTTCTTCAGTTCATCGATATCCGTCTCCAGTCCTGCACAAAACATCAGAACAATCACACCGATTTCTGATACCTGATAAATAAACTCCGTCTGATGTAAGACTCCCAAACAGGCCGGCCCTAAAAGCAGCCCTGCCAGCAGCGCCCCTACTACCTGCGGCAGGCTGATGCGCCGAGTCAGAAGCCCAAACGCCTTTGTAGTCAGCAATATCAGTGCCAAATCCAGTAAATACCCATAAGAATCCATATTCTCCCTCCTCAAATCCCCACACTGTGATTTTTAAAACTGTATTTATGTTATCACAATTTGTCAGAAAATCCAAGGAAAAACCTTTACACTACACCGTATATTTCTTGCACAAAAAGAGCGCTGTTCCTGTAGAGGTGGAGAAGACTTCTGTCTCTTCTCCTCTTCTGGGACAGCGCATATATTTACATAGATTTCCGCTCTGCAATTTCCGCCATCTTAGCAGAATTCAGACGGGTATCTCCGTGTACACGGCTATAGGAAAGGTAGCCGTTCATACGATCAATTTTGGTCAGATTGGTGGAACCGCATACCGGACACACATCCATTTCCAGCTCCTCATGACCACAGTCATCACAGTAAGCCAAAGACAGGTTCACGCCCTCATAATAGCCCAAATCCATAGCTCTGCGCACCAGTGCCCGAATGGCGTCTACATTGTATCCAATGGGATAACGCACATACTGAATTTTGCCGCCATTGCAGAGTTCCCAGAATCTGCCCTCGCAATCCTGCTTCTCAATGGGAGTCATTTCCTCTGTTACATGGCAGTGGAAGCTGTTGCTCACATACGGACGATCAGAAACCCCCTCCACGATACCGTACATCTTTCTGAACTGCTCTACCTGAAGGCCGCAGAGACTCTCTGCCGGAGTACCGTAAATGGCATACAGATTGCCGTCCTCATATTTGTACTGCTCTACTTTTTTATTGATATACTGCAGTACTTCCAAGGCAAACTTGCCGTCCTCGCGAATGGATTTACCGTTGTACAACTCCTGCAGTTCATTTAATGCCGTAATACCAAAAGAAGCAGTCATCGGTTTTAAAAGCGGTTTAATCTTATCCGAAGGTTTTAAGTTGCCGCCGTAAAAACCGCCCTCACAGTAAGCCAGCGGATTTGTGGACGCCTTCATCTCACCCAGATAATCGTAAGTACGAATATGCAGGTGACGAATCATTTCCAGATAAAAATCCAGCACCTCGTAGAAATCCTTATTCTCGGCTCTGGCCTTTGCCAGAATCATGGGAAGATGGAGGCTGACTGCGCCCACGTTAAACCGTCCCACAAATACAGGAACGTCCTTATCATCTGCCGGAGTCATGCCGCCTCTTTCGTACCAGGGGCTTAAAAAGGCTCTGCAGCCCATAGGACTGATAACCTTTCCGTATCTTTTATACATACTGGAAATATAGCCCTTGCCGCTTAAAGAAAGCCAGTCCGGATACATGGTTTTGGCAGAACAGGAAATTCCTGCCTCAAACACATCCTCCCCTTCTCTGCCCTCTCCATGAAGATTCTCATCATAGAGGAACACAATCTTTGGAAACAGCACCGGTTTTTTATGACCTTCTCTTCCCTGTCCGCCCTTGTGAACCTCCAGAAGAGAAATGCTGCACATTTTCTCAAATTTCTTCATACCCAGTCCCAGAGTCACGGTAACAAAAGGATAATCTCCTCTGGAAGATCCCACCGTATTCAGCTTATACTCTATTCCCTGCCAGCCCTGGTCGAAGTCTCTCTTTACCTTATCCACAGCATACTGCTCGGCTCTCTCCTCTGCCAGTTCCCAGTCCGGGGCTACATAAGCAAGAAATTCTTCCTTATATTTTTCGTAGCTTTTTTCCGCATAAGGGGCCAGAATCTTGTCCACTTCCGGCACGGTAAAGCCGCCGTACTGCTGGGCTGCCGTACTGAGCACAATATCTCCCATAACGTCAAAAGCCGTATCCAGGGTCTTCGGCTCATTGTACCACACATTTCCCATTTCAAAGCCGCCTCTTAACACATTAGCCACGTCAAAGAGACAGCAGTTCATGGTATCCAGACGGGCAGACTGGTCGTGAATATAAATATACCCGTCCTTGCAGGCCTGCAGTTCGTTGCGGTTCATAAAGAACTTCCGATACAGTTCTTTATTCAGTTCATTGAAAATCAGGCTGCGCTTGGTAGCCACCAGGGCGCTGTCCGTATTGGCATTGCTCTTGTCCCCAATGTAGCGGATGGACTGGCTCTTGGTATACACCTCATCCATCATATGAATAAAGTCATGCTTATAATTGCGATAATCTCTGTAGCTCTTTGCAACAGATGGATTGACTTCTTCCAGAGCCCCCTCCACAATATTGTGCATATCCTGAATGGAAATCTCTTCTTTATCCAGAGAATCCGCCTTTTCCTGGGCATAGCGGCAGATAAATTTCACCTCATCCTCTTTGAAATTATACATAATTCTGGATGCGGATTTGTTCACTGCCCTCACGATTTTCTGAACATCAAAATCCTCTTTCGTACCATCTTTCTTAACTACATACATCATCACTTTCACCTCATACACTTTAAAACACTATATCTGGTATAGTATAATATTTTTCACTTTTCATTTCACAACATTTTGTATTCCACAGTATATCACTTTTCACACAGGAAAGAAAGTGGGAATATTGCACAATTCTGTACTAATATTCTCCACTTTCCTCTATTATCCCCGTATTCAACATACTTCGACAAAATGTCACCTGACAAAAAAAGTTTTTCTTTTCCTGATTTTTTCCCTCTTTTCGTTTTATGGAAACCGGTTTTCGGCACAACATTATTGAAAGTGCACAATTTCATTTTTGTCAAGGGGTACTTTCTATTTTCTCCTGTAATATTTCGTTTATCTGGTAACGTTTCGCAGCCACTTATACGTTTTATAGCGGTACACCGAAAACGGTATCTTGATAATCTCATCGCTGCACAGCAGAATATAAACCCAGGGCATGGGAATCCCCAGAACAAAAGCCCCCACTGCAGAGCCCAGGATAGAGCAAAGCCACATCACGCTCACGTCCAGAATCAACCCGAACCGGGTGTCCCCTCCTGCCCGGAAAATCCCCACAATCATCGTGGTATTCACAGACTGCCCCACCACATAATAGGACATAATCAGCATCATAGCCGTCAGATAGCTTTTGGCCAGAGGGGTGAGATTCAGCAGGCTTTTAACCAGAGGCGAAATGCCCAGTATCAGAAGTCCCCCGCCGATACCGCATAAAACAGCAATCTTTACAAAGCGCCTTCCGTACTCTCTGGCCAGTTCCTCTTTCTTCTCTCCGATGGCCTTTCCAATCATAATAGCCGCTGCGCTGGAAATACCAAAGCCAATCACCATAGAAAGCTGTCTGCATACCTGCGCCACGGAGTGAGCTGCCACAGCAGAACTGCCCAGATGTCCCACAATAGCGGAAATAGCCGCCATACCCGCGCCCCATGCCAGTTCGTTTAAAAGCACCGGAAAGGCATAGGTAAAGAAATCTTTTCCCAGGGCTTTGTCTTTTACAAAGAAATCCCGCCAGCGAATTTTCACCACATCGTTCATCTTCACTGCATAAAAAACCACAATCAGCACTTCTATGGTTCTTGCAAGCAGCGTTCCCAGCGCTGCGCCTGCTGCTCCCATTGCCGGGACTCCCAAAAGTCCGAAAATAAAAATTGCATTAAAAATAATATTAGCCAGCAGAGACGTACCGTACACAACGGTAGCGATAACCACCTTCTCCACACTGCGGATAATATTCAGATACACATTGGTAAATGCAGACAGCATATAGGAAAATGCCACAATCCGCAGATAGCTGACCCCTGCCTCAATGACAGCCTGGTCTGTGGTAAAAATCCGCATTAAAAGAGCCGGAAACACCAGTGCTGCCAAAGTAAAGACTGCAGCAGCCAAAAGGGAAATCCGAAAAGACATACCCATAACCTTTTCAATGGTTCTGGTATCCTTCTTTCCCCAATATTGTGCCGTCAGCACACAAGCCCCGGAAGTCAGTCCGAAAAATAAAAGGGAAAGGATAAAATACACCTGATTTGCCAGGGAAACGCCGGAAAGCGCTGTCTCCCCTACCTTTCCAAGCATAATGACATCCGTAGAGGTTACACCTACGTTAATCAGATTCTGAATCGCCATAGGCATAACCAGACGGGCTACATTGGAATAAAACCTTTTATCTTCAAGGCTCATACTTCTTTTTAAAACCATTTCTCTAATCTTTTTCTCCTGTTTTTTTATTTAAAGCCGGATTTCTCCGTCAAATACCACCTGGGCCGGGCCAGTCATATAAACCAGATTGTCCTCTCTGTCCCAGGCAATCTTCAAATCTCCCCCTAAAAGCTTTACGGTGACTGCATCTTCCGTGTAACCGTTTAAAGCGCAGGCAACGGCCACAGCGCAGGCTCCTGTTCCGCAGGCCAGAGTTTCTCCGCTGCCCCTCTCCCAAACCCGCATTTCCACCGTTTTGCGGTCCAGAACACGGACAAATTCCGTATTCACACTCTCCGGAAAGGCCTGGTGTTTTTCAAAGTCCGGTCCCACCTTTTCAATATCCAGGTTCTGCACGTCCTCCACAAACACTACAGCATGAGGATTTCCCATCGATACCGCAGTCACCTCATAAATGTTTTCTCCTACGTTTAAAGGTTTGGCAATCACCGGAGACTGGGGATACTTCATAGGAATTTTCTCTGCTTCCAGTATGGGCCTTCCCATATTCACCCTGATTTCCACTGCCTTTCCGTCTTTCACCGTCAAATCCAGATACTTGATTCCGCTTTTGGTATCCACAGAAATCTGAGTCTTTTTAGTCAGACCATAGTCATACACATATTTTGCAACACAGCGAATACCATTTCCGCACATGGCTCCCTGACTTCCGTCTGCGTTGTACATTTCCATTTCAAAATCAGCTTTTTCAGATGGTTTGATTAAAATCAATCCGTCTGAACCAATGCCAAAATGACGGTCACTGACCTTTATAGCTGTTTCAGAAGGATGTTCTACCCTTTCCTCCAGACAATTCACATACACATAATCATTTCCGATTCCCTGCATTTTCGTAAACTTCATCTTCCGTTTCCTCCAATCTCCTGTCATCTGCTTTCTGATGTTTCCTGCAATTTCAATTTAAAAAATCCGGAATAATACCCCTTTGGCTGCAGTATCTGCAGGTTTTCCTGGGTTTCCAAATCCTCAATCACATCTTTTCGGGACGGCAGAGAACTCCATGGCTCTATGCACACATAAGGCGCATCTGTATGGGGCATATGCCAGATGCCCAGATAGGGAAGCCCCTTTGTTTCCATCTCCAGTCCCACACTTCCTTTTTCTGCTTCCAGACGCAGGCGGGTGGGAACATTTCTTAAGATAATGGCGTCATGGTCAAACAAATCATGCCGCAGGTGCAGCCGCTTCTGTTCGTCAAGTGGAAAGGCTTCATCCTTTCCGGTTACAAAGCAGTCTTCTGACATGCCTACCCGCATCATATTTTCTGAGGAAGCAAACGCAATATCATAGTCCTCAAAAGAGAGTCCCTCTTCCCAGGGAAGCAAAAAGCCGGGATGTCCGCCTATACCAAAGTACATTTTCTTTCTGTCTTTGTTCTTCACACTGTAAGTCACTTTCAGTTCCTTTCCCTGCAGCTGGTATTTCAATTTCAGTTCAAAGTGAAATGGATACTGCCGGTAAGTTTCTTCACTGTCCCGTAAAGAAAATACGATTTTATCTGCTGTTTTGTCCTTTACCTTTAAAACAGAATCTTTCAGAAATCCATGAATATCCATTTCATAGGTTTTTCCCCGATATGTATATTTTCCCTGTGTCAAACGTGCAATGTACGGAAACAGGTTAATAGCGCTGTCTCCCCAGTATTTCTCATCTCTCTGCCACAAGTATTCTCTTCCTTTTGTATCCTTTATGGAACACATCTGTCCCCCCAGGTCTTCTATAGACACTTCCAGATTTTCATTTTTAATTGTGTAAATCATCCCTGTACTCCTCCTGTATAAAAATCCATTACCACTATATTAAAGCAATTTCGCCTTTTTCGCAAACAGATTTCTGCCAAAAAGCAAAAAAGAAGAAACCTCCTCTGTGGGAAATTTCTCCTTTTCCTGTTCTTTAACAGACTTTGCTGCTTGTATATGGAATTAGTCTTCCTCTACAAATTCTTCTTTTCCAAGACCACAGACTGGGCATACCCAATCTTCCGGAAGGTCTTCAAAAGCTGTTCCCGGTTCGATTCCGTTATCCGGGTCTCCTAATTCAGGGTCATATACATATCCGCATGGTTCACATACATATTTTTTCATGGTTAAATACCTCCTGTTAAAATTTATTTTTTCACATTTTCTGAAATTCATTCTTCAGTTCTTATTCAGTCTACCACAGTTTCTCAAAAGTTTCCAGACTAATTTTGTAAAGTTTTTAAAAATTTTTTCAAAATCGGGTAGGAGGTAAATAATTATTTTATTTACCGTCCTCCCACACCACCTAGCATACCGTTCGGTACTAGGCGGTTCTTTAGTTTTCACAAACTACCAGATAATAGTCAAGCATGGATGTATATCCTAGCTTGGCTATTATTTTCTTTGAAAAGATTTGATTCAAGACTTTCGCCATTCTCCAATATCCTTTTCTACTACATACAAGTTCCTTCGCTCTCCAATGTTCCATTCCCAATGCTTTCAACATTCGATACTTTGTTTTGATTTTCTTCCATTGTTTCCAATAAACTGCTCGGATTCTACGTCTTGCCCATTCATCCGTTGTTTTGAGAAGTCCTTTCATATCTGCTAGTCTAAAGTATTCCACCCATCCTCGCACATACTCTTGGTACTTCTTTTCTCGCTCTGCATTACTAATACCTTTGTTTCTATCAGTAAGTTCTCGAATTCTATTTTTCATCTTGGCTACTGACTTTTGATGTACTCTGAATCTGCATTTGCCTTTGTATCTATAAAAGGTATACCCTAGATACTTGACCTTGCTGATGTGAGCCACCTCTGTTTTCTTCCTGTTTACTTTCAGAAATAACTTTCCTTCAATAATATGTTGCTGAGCAACGGACTCAATGGTCCACCTTGTGGCATTCCGACTTCTGTTCGCTCGAATTTCCCGTTTGCCATCACTCCCGCATTCAGGTATTTTTGTATTAACGAAATCACTCTTCCATCCTTGATGGTTCGTGACAATACCTCTATTAACTTACTTTGACATACGGTATCAAAAAACTTCTCCAAGCCCATATCCACTACATATACATAGCCGTCATTTACGTTCTTTTGGCATTGTCTAAGGGCATCATGTGCTCCTCTTTTCGGTCTGAATCCAAAACTATTCTCTGAGAATTGCTCCTCAAAGATTGGTGAGAGTTCCTGTGCTATCGCCTGTTGAATCACTCTGTCAACGACAGTAGGAACTCCCAGCTTTCGAAACTCGCCTTTTGTTTCCTTGGGTATTTCTACCCTGCGAACTGGGTTAGGCTTATATCTTCCTTCCCTTACCTCTTGGATTAAGGCTTCTTGGTTTCTTCTTAGGAATGGCAGAAGTTCATCCACCTGCATTCCATCAATTCCGCCTTTCCCTTTGTTTCTTTTGACTTGCTTATAGGCATTGTTAAGATTGTCTTTCCGCAAAATCAAATCCAAAAGATTGTTCGTCCAATAGTCTGTGATGACACCGCTCTTTTCAGTAATCTTAGAGTAGTCGAACACTTCTGCATACTCTTTCTGTTCCGCAGATACCATTTGCAGATAGTCCTCTATATGAAGTTGTCTGTTCTTAAATCCACTTTCAGTTACATTCATTGCTTGTGTCTCCTAAAGTTCAGCCCTTCGCCGACGTTTGCAACCGTCGGTTTACTATGGCTTCTGCTGACTTCTCGCCATTCGTTGTTACTCACGGATTTCATACTCTGTTTCCATCCGCTGACGAGACCTCCCTTGGTACCACACGTCACTTTCTCTCCATGTATCTGCCACATTTACTATAGTTAATTCCGGGTAGTTATAGGACTTCAGTTTGTGTCGCAACCTTATCCTTAACTATAGCCTGATGTGATTTCTGTTCGTCAGACCAGAGATTTGCCATCCGACTTCCTTCAGATTCCACCTCACGATGGACACCCTTGTCATTGGCTGTATCCTTCCCACTACTAGGGCGGATTAGGGACTTGCACCCTTTAGTGACGTGCGCCGCAAGGCGCACGACAAAAGAATCTGCTCCGCAGGCGACGGAACAGATTCTTCCTGCATGATGTAACAATAGACGATTGCTATCTATTATATATATAAGTGTAACGGGTGCCGAATCAGATTATCGAACATCCACGTCTTACTCTTATAAGAACTGAGCTGCAACGATTGCTGCAATCATCAGCGGGATATTGAAGTGTAAGAATGTCGGTACACAAGTATCCCAAATATGGTCATGCTGACCATCTGCGTTCAGACCGGAGGTTGGTCCAAGCGTGGTATCTGATGCAGGTGAACCAGCATCTCCAAGCGCTGCTGCTGCCGACATCAGAACGATTGTTGCTGCCGGTGAGAAACCAATCTCATGACATAACGGAACGTATAATACTGCCAGTACAGGAACTGTACCGAAAGAAGTACCAATACCCATGGTTACCAACAGACCAATTAAAGTAATAATCGTTGCTGCAATCCACTTATTTCCGCCCATTAAGGAAATCGCACTCTTAACAAGTTCATTTACAGCACCTGTATTCTGCAGAACAGTTGCAAAACCACCTGCTACCAACATAACAAATGCAATGAATCCCATTAATTTAATACCGCCCTGGAACTGCTCGTCAATATCTTTCGGTTTTACTGCACGGAAGATAAACATAACCAGAAGACCCCCAAGAGCTGCCACCGGAAGAGAACCGTAGATAATCTGAAGTGCAACTACAACGACGATAGCGGCCAGTGTTACCCAGTGTTCATATTTCAGTGTCAAATCTTCTGTTTCATGTACACCCTCAAGCTGAATATCTTTGTATTCACGAGGCTTTCTGTATGTAATGAATACGGCGATAGCAAGACCGATAACCATAGCTACTGCAAGAATCCAGTTTACTTTTGTGATATCCCCAACAGTAACTTTCCAGCCAAAATCTTTCGCATTATCGTTGATATTATCTCGGATAATACCCATGAAAATCAAACCAAATCCCATAGGAACTGCGATGTACGGTGCTTTATGACCAAAAGCGATAGTACATGCAACTCCACGTCTGTCCAGTTTCATCTTGTTCATCATAGCCAGTAATGGCGGAACCAGAATCGGGATGTATGCAATGTGAATCGGAATGATATTCTGGGATGCACATGCAATAACCAGTAAGATAGTCAACAGAATCCATTTATTTCCGCCTACTGCTTTTGCAATTTTTTTGGAAAGGATTTCCGTGATACCGGTATAAGCCATAGCAGAAGCAAAAGTACCAAGCAGTACGTAAGCCAATGCTGTTTCTGCATTGCCGCTGAAACCGGCCACTACAGAACTCATAATACTTGCTTCATCACCGCTGCTGACAATGGGCAGTCCGCCGATAAGTCCGGCAACAAATAATGAAATTAACATGGATAAAAGTACATTTACTTTCAACAGGCAGAGTACACAAAGAAGTAACACTGCCACAATAACAGGATTAAGTAAATTTTCCATAAATAAACCTCCCTCTTTTTTACCTTGATGCCGCCGCTAAAGGGGTCCCTCTCCAAACGCCGCGGCACCGCACCCGCAATATAAATTTTGCTTTATCTTGTTTCGATTGCCTGACCGATAGCTTCCTCAACTGCTTTAATCAGAGAACCATTTTCAATGATTTCTTCGCAGTAGTTGATATCACCGTATAATTCGCGGTCATCATCTAAGGTTGCCACCTGTTTACGAACTAAATCGTAAGCAGCCTGTGTACCTTTACCAAGGCCTTTATTTCCTCTCATATCGATACCCTGGCAGGCAACCATCAATTCCATAGCAAGAACACGTCTTACGTTCTTAGCAATCTCTCCAGCTTTTCTTGCTGCAATGGTACCCATGGATACATGGTCTTCCTGACCTGCAGAAGACGGAATACTGTCAACAGATGCAGGATGTGCAAGAACCTTGTTTTCAGATACTAATGCTGCTGCTGAGTACTGAACAATCATGAAACCGGAGCAAACTCCACCGTGCGGTGTAAGGAATGCAGGCAAATCACTGTATGCCGGGTTTACCAGACGCTCAATACGTCTTTCAGAAACGTTTGCCAGTTCAGCTACACCGATACCAAGGAAGTCAAAGCTAAGCGCCATTGGCTGACCGTGGAAGTTACCGCCTGAAATACCTGCACGGTCTTCCTTGAAGATAATCGGGTTATCTGTTACAGAATTGATTTCAATATTTACTCTATCTAATACATAGTTGATGGCGTCTTTGCTTGCGCCGTGAATCTGCGGTGAACATCTTAAGGAATAAGCGTCCTGTACGCGGATTTCGCCCTGGCGTGTAGTATTTTTGCTGCCTTCCAGCAATTTCAGAAGGTTTCTTGCAGTAGCAAGCTGTCCGGAGTGCGGACGTACATCATGTACTCTGTGGTCTAAGGCGTCTACCACACCGTTCTGTGCTTCAAAGCAAAGAGCGTCAGCAATATCCGCTACTTTCAGTAAGTTCAATGCATCATAAAGTGCAAGAGAACCTGCAGAAGTCATAGCCTGTGTACCATTGTTTAAAGCCAGACCTTCTTTTGCAGATAATTCAATTGTAGGAATACCTGCACGTTTCATTGCTTCTGCGCCCGGAAGGAGTTCGCCTTCGTAATAAGCCATACCAAGTCCCAGCATTGGCAGAACCATATGAGACAATGGTGCAAGGTCACCGGAAGCGCCTAAAGAACCTTTTTCCGGAATAAATGCTGTCACGCCTTTGTTCAGCATATCAACCATGGTCTGTACAGTTTCCAGACGGATACCTGAGAATCCTTTTACCAGATTGTTGATACGAAGAAGCATAATGCCCCTTGCAATATCTTCTGAGAACGGATTTCCGGCACCTACCGCATGTGTAATAATCAGGTTTTTCTGAAGTGCTTTACACTGATCCTGTGAAATCACCACATCACTGAACTTACCAAATCCGGTAGTGATTCCGTATACAACCTTTTCTTCCGCAACCAGGTCATCAACTACCTTTCTGGATTCGATGATGTTCTGTTTTGCTTCTTCTGCTAATTCGATTTTCGCATGACCACGACAAATAGCAGCAATCTGCTCCAGTGTCAGGTCTTTTCCCGTGATTACAATATTACTCATATCGCACCCTCTTTTCCTATATATATTATATGTGGAATTATACAGATTTAGGTGTCAAAAAAGCGTCAATAAATGTCATTTTGCATAATGTATTTTTAGACGTTTTGTAGAACGCTTGTATTTATCCACATCCCCAAAGCATGTTGCTTCGATACAAGTGTACAACTTTACTATATTAACACAATAAAATCACCCGGTAATGTAAGACTGAATCTCTTCCAAAAGCCGCATGGTTGTGGGATTTTTGATTTTATCTGACAACTCTTTGCTGTCCCGGTAATAGTCTCTGGCTTCTTCTTTTCTGTTCTCTCTCCACAGAAGCATAGCCATGTAAGCCTCTGCTCTCTCCAGTCCCCAGTAATATCCATGGCGTTTCAGACAGGAAACGGCTTTTTCCAGATATTCTTCTGCCAGCTTATCCTGCTGCTGCAAATAAAAAATCTGTCCCAAACCGGAATAAAACTGCCCCAGACCGTTGGTGATTACTTTTCCGGTTCCCATTTCCACTGCCTTTGTATAGCAGACAACGGCTGCCTCCAAATCCTCCTGCTTTCTCTTAATATCTCCCAGATATCCGTGGCAGGCAGCAATGCTCATGCGGAAATGCTCTTTTTCCTCTGCGCAGGTGCGGAAAAGTTCCATAGCCTCATTCAGCGTTTTCTCCGCCTCTTCGTATGCGCCTTTATGCAGCAGATACCACCCTTTCAGCCTGGTAAAAACGCCTTTTTCCTCTGCAGGCTGTTCTTCTTTTTCCAAAAGCTCCAGTCCTCTGTTTACAAATTCCTCCACTCGAGCCAAATCCTCCACCTGAATACCATAGAAAATCATCTGCTTGAAATTATTCAGCAGCATTTTCTTTTCTCCCAGGTTCTCTGCCAGTTCCATACTCTTTACAATACAGGAAATTCCTGTATTGTACTCTCCCACTGCGATTTTGTAACGCCCTTTGACGTAATACATTTCCATTTTCATTTCCTGTGCCTGATGAGAATTGTCCTCCAGACGAATGACCTCTTCTGCCAGAGCCAGCATTTCCCCTGCCCCTGCCGTAACGCCAAATTCATCATCGCCATATTCAATCTCCCAATGAAGTACAGGAAAATTCTCATTCACAATGGTATAGTATTCTTTCAGGTATTTTATCTTATACTCATATGTTTTCACCTGGTTATGGCATCTCTCATAGTGGTGAATAATCATTGGAAGACACTCGAAATTTTTTTTCGTCTCCGCCTGGCTTTCATAATATTCCGCCAGTATCTGGTGGTACATCCGCCGCTTGCCTACACTTTGCCGCTCATACAGATATTCTCTGAAAATCCGGTGGACAAACTTATAATAAATATTCCAGCCCACCAGTATTTCCTTAATGAGCCGCCTCTCCTGAAGCCGTTCCAGGACCTGAATCAAAGTCAGCCGGTCTAAGCCCGGAAGCAGAAGTTCCAATTCCTCAATACTGATTTTCTCCGGAAAAAGGGACAGACACTCCAAAACCTCTGTCTCCATCGGGGGAAGTTCCGCCAGCCGGGCCTTAATGACATTGGTGGCCTTAGGGGAAATTTCCAGGGTATAGCCCTTTTCTTTAATGAGATTCATGAGTTCCATAAGGAAAAAGGCATTTCCGTCTGTCATCCGGTAAATATTTTCCCTTTTTTCCTCTTCTTTGTCCAGCTGGGGCAAATACCTGTGCAGCAATTCATCGGTTTCCTTTTTTGTAAACGAATTTAAGGCAATAACCTGCAGGCAATCCTTTTTCATGAGTTTTTCCAGGGATTCCATAACCTTTGTATCGCTGTCCTGACTATAGGTGCACATCAGCAGAATCCTGTCCGTGCCCATGGTGAGAAGTACACGATTCAAAAGCTGAAAACTCATCTGATCCATATACTGAATATCGTCAAAAAACAGCACTACTTTATGACGCTGCACAATTCGCCGAAACATTTCCAACACCGACTGTTCCATAATCTGATAGGTGAGTCGTCCCATTTTTTCATTTCCTTCAGAGAGAATTCCCTTCAGCACTTTTTTCAGTTTTCCTCTTTCATCATCCGTAATGTCCCGTTCCAGAAGCCCGCTTTCCATGCACTGCTCGATTTCCCAGAAAATATCATTCCAGGGACGGAGGAAAAATTCGCTTTCGTCTTTATAGCAGGCCGCATACAAAGACACCATCTGATACCCTTTTACCATCTGCCTGGTCTTTTCCAAAAGGGCGGATTTTCCCACGCCTTCTTCTCCTCCTATGGCAACACACTGGGGATGCGGCCATTTCCCTGAACCGGTAAGGCACTCGCTGATACGATAAATTTCCTCTGTCCTTCCCGTAAACGGCAAATTCCAGCTGCCATTGTCCACAGCAATATTTCCCTTCACATTGAAAATACGGTGAAACAATTCTGTAACCTCCGGTGAAGGCTCTACTCCCAGTTCTTCCTCCAGCACTTTTTCCAAATCATAATACAGCTTAATGGCCATATTATAATTGCCCCCGGACGCATAAATATCCATAACCTCCTGATAAAGCTTTTCATTATAAGGGTCATGCTTTAACAGGATGTTGCTGTATTTCTGTATCTGAGACATATCCTTCACCGCATCGGCCTCATAAAGTCTCTGACGGACAGACTTAATAAAAGACTGGTTGTACTGCTCCTGCATGGCATCCACCCATTCCTCAAATTCATAACTGTTTTTAATATGAAAATGAGACAGGAAACCTTCTTCCTCATGTTCCAGAATATTCTCCTCTGTAATGCTGTCCCAGTCAATCTCGGGCATACATTCCGGATTCAGGGAAATGCTGGTGTGTCCCGCAGTCACCAGTATTTCCTTTCCCAACAGTTTTTTTATCTGATAGACAGCTTCCCGCAGATTTTTCCGTCCTACATTTTCATTGTCCGCTCCCCAGAGCACATAAATAATTTCTTCTCTTGTGGCAGTCTTTTTCACGCACAGATAATAGAAAAATCCTTCTGCTTTCTTGTAAGGAAAATTCACTCTTTCCCCATTTGCTTCTACATATGGTCTGCCCAAAAGATGTACTTTGATTCTATCCAAATTCTATCCCTCACATTCTATATACCCCTAAGTATACTAATCTCCATGTCCAATGTCAACATACGCAAAGCGCAAAAAATTCGTCTAAAACTTTCTTGAAATTTCTCAGAAAATCCGTTGAAAAATTTTCTCTTAAAGTATATGATTACAGTATCACATACGCATTAGGGGGACATAACATGAACCGCAAACCAACCATACTTTACTATGACAACGGGCAGGAGGACAAGCGCAGACTGCTGGAAAAATCCATAAACCGTATGGGCTTTTCCCTGATGCCTGTCACGCCGGCCCATTTTCAGCAGACCGTAGGATATCTGGCAAAAGTCAAGGGATTTCCTATGAAGAAGATTTCTCCCCTGGAAGTACTTCCCGGCATCTCTCAGGAAGTCATGGTCTTATGTTATTTTTCCGAGGAAAATCTGGATACCCTGTTGGCTGCCATGAAAAACGGCAAAATTCCCCAGGTAGCACTGAAAGCCATCCTGACTGCCCAAAACAGTTTCTGGACGTTTATCCAGCTTTTTCAGGAATTAATTGAGGAACACCAGAGACTTCATCAGGAAGAATAAACGGGTTTCTTCTATAATAATAGGGAATTGGAGAACGAAAGTAAATATGGACTGCCGGGGTCTTATGGACCCCGGTTCTTTTTCTCCCCTCTGTGTCATAAACTGTAGATAACCAATCTTCTGAAGGTGGATTTCCTTTTGTCTAAAAAACTACTCAATACCGCTGTGATACTTTCCTTTGCGGGCCTGCTTTTTCTGTGCGCTTCTGCCCTCCTTCCGGACATTGTCTCCGTAAGCAGCACTGTCGGGGGCAGGGAACTTCCGATTTACTGTGTGGAAACCGAAAAACCACAGATTTCTATCAGCTTTGACGCGGCTTGGGGCAACGAAGACACCCAAACACTTCTGGATATTCTGGCCAAACATAACGTAAAAGCCACGTTTTTCATGACTGGGGGCTGGGTAGAAAGCTATCCTGATGATGTAAAAAAAATATACGAAGCCGGGCATGATTTGGGCAATCACAGCGAAAATCACAAATACATGACGAAATTAAGTGATGAAGAAAAGACCCGGGAACTGATGACCGTACATAATAAGGTAAAAGAACTGACTGGCTACGATATGTTCCTCTTCCGTCCTCCCTACGGAGATTACAACAACGAAGTGGTCAGCAATGCCCGTAAAAATAACTATTACCCCATCCAGTGGAATATTGACTCCCTGGACTGGAAAGATTACGGTGCTGACGACATTGTCAAACGGGTTACAGAAAGCAAGAATCTCGGCAACGGCAGTATCATTCTCTGCCACAACGGCGCCAAATACACCAAAGACGCCCTGGATGCCGTTCTTACCACTCTTCAGGATAAAGGCTATGAATTTGTCCCCATTTCCCAGTTGATTTACAGGGAAAACTACCACATGAACCACGAAGGCCGGCAAATCCCGGATAAGAATTAAATTTTTCAAAAAATGATAGAAAATGCAAAAAAAGAAACGAATATATAGTATAAGACAAAATACAGAAGGGAATGATGACAGCCATGAAAGTCACGGAAGAAAATTTTATTCCGCTGCTTTGCCGGAAACATGAAAAAGCACTGGAATATTGCATGCTGCATTACGGCGGTCTGGTAAAAGCTGTGGTGCACCGTTATCTGGGGAGTCTGCCTCAGTACGAAGAAGAATGTCAAAACGATGTCTTCTTTGCTGTATGGAACCATATTGACGCTTATGACCCGGAAAGAAATCCATTTGCCAACTGGATTGCAGGGGTTGCAAGATTAAAAGCGCTGGACTGCAAAAGAAAATATGCCTCTCGTATGCTGGAAACAAGCTGGGAGGCTATGGAAGAAACAGGACAGCCCGTGATACAGGCAGAGTTTTCTGCAGAACTTCAGGCCGTAGAGGAAGAATTTTCAGAGGAAACCCAACAGATACTTGCCTGCTTAAAACCCAAAGACCGGGAACTTTTCCTCCGACTCTACATAGAAGAGGAAAATATGGAGGAAGTCAGCCAGTCCACCGGTCTTGCTAAACCTGTGATTTACAACCGCCTTTCCAGAGGAAAGAAGCGGATTCGCAGCCTGTTTTCTGCAAACAGAGAAAGGAGCCCTCGCTTATGAATGAACAGATTTATACCCTCTTAAACGAAATCGATAATCAACCGGATTCCTATGAAATTCCTCAGGTATCTGATTTGGAAATGAAAAAATGGAAAAAACAATTTTCTTCCCGCCGTGTTTCCCGCCGCAGCCGTAAAAAATATGTGGCTGCTGCTGCGATTGTGTGTATTCTTGGAGGTTCTCTGCTTTTTCCTCCTGCACAGTTTATAGCATACGCCGGTATGAAGACTGTCACCTACAACCTTTCCCAGCTTCTGGGAATTCAGAAGGATTTGTCCCCTTACCGTACCATGGTAGGAAAATCCATAAGCAAAGACGGATATACGGTTACTCTCAATGATGTGGTATTAGATGAAAACATCCTTTACATCTCGGATACCTTTACTCTGCCCCAAAAGAATGAAAACTTTCTGGAACAGGGCGGTACACTTGCAGATGTTAATGTCTTTATTAATGGCAAAATGGTCTCCTGGGGCGCCAGCGGCGGAACGGAGCAGGCAGATGACTATAACCTGGTTTCTTCCAGGAGAATGTCTCTTGATTCTATTGATGCCTCTCAAAATCTGGATATTGAACTGCACTATTCCATGGGCGGCAAAAGTATTGGCAGCTTTTCCTTCACCGCTACAGGAAAAGACCTGATGGCTTCCACTTATACAGTTTCCCTGGATACCACCATAACTCTGCCGGATAAAACCGCCATCCGCTTCTACAAATATTCTTCCAATGCCATGGGACAGCGGATTTACTTTAAAACCTCTACACCGGATACGGTTCCCGCCTATCATATTCTCCTAAAAGGAGAGGATAACCTTGGCAATCCGGTAGAATTTTCCATACGCACCATCCATACAGGTATAGGCTGCATGGAGGTGGACACTCTGGAGAACGGCTATGTCAGTGACGATGCACAGACTCTGACACTCACTCCGTATATTGCAAAAATGCCCCAGGAGAGCGGACAAATGAGCAATGACTACCAGCCTGCAGGGGACAGCTTTACTGTTACTGTAAAATAGCGGTTTTGATTTCTCAGATATAGAAAGGCAGCGGCATGAAACAGCACTTCGAAATGCTTCCGATTTGCTCTTCATGTCACTGCCATCTTTTTAACAGTTCATATCTGCTGTTTGCCTTTGGTATTTTTCCCTCCATACTTCAAATTCTTCTACTGGAAGAGGTGCTGAATACACATATCCCTGAATGAAATCGCAGTCCATGTCTCGAAGTACCTCTACCTGTTCCATCTGCTCGATTCCCTCTGCTACCACATCCATCCCCAAACTGTGGGCAAGACGAATAATGTTTTCCACAATTTTCCGTGATTTCTCATTTTCATTAACAAAAAATTCCCTGTCCAGCTTCAAAATATCCACCTGAAAATCCTTCAGCAGAGAAAGCGACGAATAGGCAAATCCAAAATCATCCAGCGATACCGTAAATCCACAGGCACGAAAATGGTCTAATATATTCTTCACAAAAGAAAGCTGATTATCTTCCAGAAATACCGTTTCCGTAAGTTCCAACTCTATGACCCCGTCGGGGATACCGTAGCGTTCTTTTACCTCCTGATAGCTTTTCCACACATCGCTTCCCGCACTCTTCAAATGATATCGAGAAAGATTGACAGAAATCCCCGTCACAGTCCTGCCTTCCCGAATCCAGCGGCTCATCAGACCGCATACTTCTTCAAACATATATAAATCAAGCTTACATATTTTTCCATTTCTTTCAAACAGCGGAATAAAATCTGCCGGACTGATAATCCCCGCCTCCGGATGAATCCATCGAACCAGAGCCTCTGCCTTACAGGGCTGGCTGTGGGACGGTGATACTTTCGGCTGAAGATAAACCTGAAAATCGTGGTTTTTCAGCGATTCTTCAAACATATTGTTCAGCCATTTCTCCCTGTCAAATTTTCCGGATATGCTGCCGCTGAAAAAGCTGCAGACGTTTTGCTCTGTTCCCATTTTGCTGGCATAGACAGCTTTATTCATCACAGAACTGACTTCTTGAGAATTTTCCAACATGCATACCCCTACGGTGAAATCAATCCGATATCCGCTAAATTTCTGATTTACCATGCTGTTTATCTTTTCAATCTCTGTCTGGATTCTCCTGGAAATAATTTCTTCTTCCGATTCCTGTAAAAACAAGAAAAAGTGATCCACACCGCTTCTGCAAATCAATTCCTGCTCTCTCAAAATTCCCGCAAAGTTCTGATACACAAACTGCAGCGTTTTGTTTCCGTCCTCTTCACTCCAACTTTCATTGATATAGCGGAAATCCACAACATTCAGATACACAATACAGAAAGTTCCCCCTTTGCTGTCTGCCACTTTCTCCGCCTGCTCCAAAAATCCTCCTCTGTTATATCCTCCCGTCAGATTATCTATCAAAAACAGCTTTTCTTTCTTTTTATTTTCTTTCAGCAGACAAAATATCAATATCAGAAATAAAATCAGCACTAGAAAGAACAGCGCAATATAACCATCCATATAAACGCCAATTTGGGATAATAAAACATTAGAAGGAATAATCGCCGCCTGTTCCCAGTCTGTGCCTTCCACCTCACATACACTCACAAACACCGTCCCAGTATCCGGCAGTTCTTTCTGATATACACAGTTCCCCTGTACTTCCGCCTTTTTCAGCAGCTTTTTTACATCCTTATCGGTTATGGAAATAGAAGAATCACCTTCCATAATCATACGTTCCCGATTGTCCATATCCAACAGAATACTGATGCCATACCCCAGATAATCCGTCTGGTTTACCAAAGACTGTATATCCTTATAACTTTGTATTCCCAGCAGCAGCCTGACCGGTTCTCCTTCTTTTCTGACAGGTGCAGAAAAAAGAATGCTTTTATCTTTTACATAAGAAACTACCGACTCCTTCCAGGCTTCCTGGTGTTCTTCTATCCAGTCTTTCACATACGCATAATCCTCTACTGCTGGAAAAAGTGTTCCATCCTCAGACACCAGAATCAGCTTATCCAGTTCCAGCGACTCTTTCTTTCTCTCCAGCAGCCCTTCTGTCAGCAGAAATTCCGGCATTCGACTTAAGCTATCTGCAAAATCACTGATAAATTCTTCTCCTGATTTCAAGCGATAAGATATATGGGCGGCCAGCTGTTGATTATTGTCTGACACATACTCTTCTGCTATTTTGTCCAGCATTTTTCCAAACAGCACTGTATTGCACAATCCACCGCCAAAAACTACAAACACCACTGCCAGAATCCACCATGCCAAAGTCTTTCCCCGTTTTTTTCTTTTTCCACTTCTTTGCCCCCGCTCTTTCTCCACTGTAAAAAGGGTGCCACTCAGTCATCACTCTGATGCTTGCTGCGACACCCTTGCTGTTTACTGCGGATAACAGGACTTGAACCTGCACGTCGTAGACACCAGAACCTAAATCTGGCGCGTCTGCCAATTCCGCCATATCCGCATATTCCATATTTATCTTTTGAAGAAAAAAAGTCCAAACCCAGCTTGGATTTGAACTTCCAGTGAAGCATCGGGGATTCGAACCCCGGACAACTTGATTAAAAGTCAAGTGCTCTACCGACTGAGCTAATGCTCCATATATACTACTTAACTGGGCTAGCTGGATTCGAACCAGCGAGTGCAGGAGTCAAAGTCCTGTGCCTTACCGCTTGGCGATAGCCCAAGACCGCCTTACGGCTAAAGGTGGATAAAGGGATTCGAACCCTTGGCCTCCAGAGCCACAATCTGGCGCGCTAACCAACTGCGCTATACCCACCATATTGCATTCTTATGCAAAACGTGCTTGGAGGGATTCGAACCCCCGACCCACGGCTTAGAAGGCCGTTGCTCTATCCAGCTGAGCTACAAACACATCCCATGAAATCTAAGTTTCATGAAAGCGGGTGATGGGAATCGAACCCACATATCCAGCTTGGAAGGCTGGTGTTCTACCACTGAACTACACCCGCACAAAATCATGCGTTTCTTGTCTTGAAACAATCGGGGTGACAGGATTCGAACCTGCGACCTCCTGGTCCCAAACCAGGCGCTCTAGCCAAGCTGAGCCACACCCCGAAGTGATGTTTTCTTGTCTTCCGAACTCTCTTGCCCGGCGACGAAATATAATATACCATGTCGTCCCAGAAAAGTCAACACTATTTTTAAAATTTTTTTAAAAATTTTTCATGAAATTTTGGTGATGCTTTTGACGCGCTTTTTTCAGGAATCTGGACGCCGGGAAAACGACTGTTTGCGCCTCCCCGACTCCTGGATTGACCGCCTGTAAAAAACAATTCTAAAGATAATGAATCGTATAATGTGCCTCTCCCGCTCCGTCAATTTCCATCATAAGAAAGCTGGGTCTTCTTCCTATCTGCCTCGGATAAGACAGACTTCCCGGATTCAAAACCGTTACCTGATCTTCCATATCTATCTCCGGACGATGGGTATGCCCGTACATGACAATGTCAATACCTCGCAGCATAGCCTCTTCTTTTAGGCGTTCTGTCCCCACAGAAACACCGTAATAGTGTCCATGTGTAATCAGAATATGGTATTCTCCAATCCAAAACTCTTCTTCTCTGGGTAAATCCGAGAAAAAATCATTATTTCCGGACACCATATGTACGGGGCAGCCTGCAATAACCTCTATATAATCTTCCTGCCCTTCCACATCTCCCAGATGAATAAAATGGTCCAGAGGGCCTGTCTGCTCAAGAACTTTTTCCAGATTTTCCGAATGTCCGTGGGTATCACTGACAATTAATATTTTCATACTTGCTTATCCTTCTATTTTACTTATTCTTTTTTCAAAATCACAGCAGATTTTCTTTTTCCAGAAGTTCTTTCATCTTGCGCAGAGCATTTCCTCTGTGACTGATACTGTTTTTCTCCTCAGGCGGAAGTTCTGCAGTAGTCAGTCCACGCTCGGGAAGATAGAAAATAGGGTCGTAGCCAAAGCCGTTTTCTCCCCGCTCTTCGTATCCGATGATACCTTCCACAGTTCCTCTTACCACCAGTTCTTTTCCGTCCGGGAAAACAGCCGCAATGGCGCATACGAACCGCGCTGTTCTCTTTTCGTTCGGCACCCCTTCCAGACGCTCCATAAGGTTTTTATTTTTTACACGGTAGGAAGTATTCTCTCCCATATACCGGGCAGAGTAAATCCCCGGTTCCCCGTTCAGATAATCAATTTCCAGACCGGAATCATCGGCCAGCACCATTTCACCTGCCAGACGGCAGACTTCTCTTGCCTTTATCAGCGCATTTTCCTCAAAACTTGTGCCGTTTTCCTCAATATCTGCACGGATTCCCGCCTGCTTCATAGAAAGGATTTCCAAGGGCAAATCTCCCAGAATCTCTCTTATCTCAACCATTTTGTTTTCATTTCCGGTTGCAAAAATCATTCTCTTCATCTCTCACCCATCTCCTTTGCCGCCAAATTCTCTCTCTTTCTGGGCGGTTTCGGCCCCAGAAACTGATAGTAATACGTTTTCATCATACCATTGTAAATTTTCCGATTCTTATCTGCTTTTCTTCCAATATAACGTTCTGCATCTGCATAGGCCGTAATCAGATACATGGACCAGGCATCCAGTCCGGCAAAACTCTTTCCAATCGTCTCATAAAGGGCGGGCAGATTTTCCCGTTCCTCAATTCGTTCGCCGTAAGGGGGATTTGTCACCAGAAAACCGTATTTCTTCGGATGACTTAAATCTTTTACATCTCTTTGCTGAAAATGAATCAAATGTTCCACTCCGGCTCTTTTGGCATTTTCTCTGGCCGCTTTTACAATCTCTCCGTCCAGATCATAGCCCTGAATATCAGTCTCGATATTGACATTCATCAAATCTCTGGCTTCGTCATGGACATTGTACCAGTATTTTCTGGAAATCAGATTCTTCCAGTCTTCAGATAAAAAGCTTCGATTCATTCCCGGCGCAATATTAGCCGCCATCATAGCTGCCTCAATAGGAAACGTACCGCTGCCGCAGAAAGGGTCTACTAAAATTCGTTCTTTATTCCACGGGGTCAGCTTCAAAAGAGCCGCCGCCAGAGTTTCCGTAATCGGCGCTTTACTGGTAAGCTGGCGGTATCCCCGCTTATGCAGAGAAAGCCCTGTGGTATCAATGCCAATGGTTGCCACGTCTTTCATAAAGGCCACACGCACAGGATAGGAAGGCCCGTCCTCTTCAAACCATTCCACATGATAGACAGATTTCAAACGTTCCACCATGGCTTTTTTCATAATAGACTGAATATCCGAAGGACTAAACAGCTTGCTCTTTACCGAATTGGCCTTAGCCACCCAGAATTTCCCGTTTACCGGAATATAGTCTTCCCAGGGCAGGGCTTTGGTTTTATCAAACAGTTCCTCAAAGGTTACAGCTTTTACCTTTGCCACTTTCAAAAGGATTCTCTCTGTTGTGCGCAGAAATACATTGGCCCTTACAATGGCGTCGGCATCTCCCCAGAAAGTCACCTTTCCGTCCTCCACCTCGCTGATTTCATAGCCCAAATCCTGAATTTCTCTCTTTAAAACCGCCTCCAGCCCGAAATGGCAGGGTGCAATCAATTCAAACGTTTTCATCAAAGCTTTAACTCCTTCACTACTTCTCCGTCAAATCCACGGATACTGAACAGGCCGTCCTCCAACACAGCGTAGGTAGGAATATTTCCTTCCTTAGGTATGGAAACAGAGCCCGGATTTAAAATTGTGTAATTTTCCTTTTTTTCGGCTCTCAGCACATGGGTATGTCCATGCACAAAAATGTCGCCTTTTTTCATTGGCGGAAGGTTGTCTTCATTATATACATGTCCATGGCTGGCATAAATGGTTCTTTCATTATCCATAATAATGCAGTAATCTGCCATAATGGGGAACTGCAGCACCATCTGGTCTACTTCTGCATCACAGTTGCCCCGGACAACATAAAGCTCTTCCTTCACTTCATTCAGCATGGCAATCACCTGCTTGGGAGCATAGTCCTTTGGCAAGTCATTTCTCGGTCCATGGTAAAGCAAATCTCCCAACAGCACCAGACGGTCTGCCTTTTCCTGTTTATAAGCGTCCAGCATTTTTTTGCAATAATACTGTGACCCGTGAATATCTGACGCAAACATATATTTCATATCTTTTTTCTCCTTTGTCCCGGACCGGCTAAAACCGGTCCCTGTTTATTTTTTTATTCTACTATGCTCTGTGGAAAAATACAAGTTAGAACCTTGGTAACATCGAATTCCACCTACCACGGACTTTACCCGAAATCCCATTTTCATCAGTGCTCTGGCTGCAAACAGACTGGTGCTTCCTCGTTCACAGTATACAATCAGCAGCTTTTGTCTGGGAAATTTCCTGCAGATTTCCAGTTCCTCATAGGGCACATTTACCGCTGTGCGAAAATGGCTTTTGTCATAGACGTCGCGCTCCCTTAAATCTATAATTATGGTATCGCTTCTATTTACATATATATCCAATTCCTGCGCCGCAATGGTATCAATACTAAGCATATGTTTACTTCCTTTTATTTTTACTATATCATATGTAGTAAAAAAGCATTTCGCTTATAAAAAGAGAAGAATGCCGCACCAAGGGCTGGGGAGAATATGAAAAAGTATCCATATTCCCCCTAACTGCTTTATGCGGCATTCTCGTCTCAAAAGGGGTGTTACGCTTCTTTATTTGCTTCTGTTCATATTGTCTGCAGCGTTTTTGTCAGATGCCTTATCAGAAGTATGGCAGTTCTGACTTCCGTTGTTCTGTGCATAGGTATTTTTCGTGTTGGAAGCACCTGCTTTGTTTTTATTTGTGTTGTTAGAATTCTTAGCCATTCGTTCTTACCTCCTGGTTTATTTTTTTGATTACAGTCTTAGTATCCCTGTAATCACAAAAAATATGCGGCGAATCCTTCACAATTATATTTCCTATTTTTTAACAATTTTATAAGAAAAAAATAATATTATTGCATTTTTTTTCCTTTTATATTATAATATGGGTTGTAAAAAGAATTTACCCTTCAAAAATTTTTTTTACATTATAACCCCTTATTTAATTATTTATACTCCCCTCGAAACGTCCGGCAGCTCCCCTGTCGGGCGTTTCTCTTTGTCCGAAAACGCTCTTCCCTATCTCTTTTTAAAGTATGAGAGGACAAAAAGGACTGCCGCCACAGCCAGAACTGCAGGTAAAAGAAACGTTACTACCCGCACTACCAGAATAAGCACCAGGAGAGCAATAAACACTCCGGCAAGGATACGCAGGGTATGTCTGTACCGCTCAGTGAGTTTGCCGGCACCACGATTTCCTCCTGCCGTTTCTTTTGGTTCTTCCTGATAAGTGTATTCCTGCTTCTGATAAGCATTTCCTGCAGAAGAGGTTTCCAGAATGGTCCTGGCAATCAGCCTGGGGTCTCCCAGCACATCCAGAATCTCTATTTCTGTCTTTCCCTCCCGCATTTGTTCCTCTATATAAGTCCGATAATATTCCACATGATTTTCTGTCTCCCGGGAAGACAGCTGACTCTGCAGAGTGTCTCTGAGTATTTTTAAAAATTCCTGTTTATTCATAACATCAATCCTCTTATTCGTTATACCTTTACAATATCCCTCTACAGAATCATCTTATCATAGTTTCCCTTAAAAACAATGAACTTTTCTAAAAACTTTTCTAAAATTCTTCGGCCAGCTTCCGAAAAGCAGGCATGGCGTTCACAATGGTCTCATAGGACACGCAGTAAGCAATCCGCACATAGCCCGGGCAGGCAAAGGACGCGCCCGGCACCAGCAGAATACGGTGCTTTTTCGCAGCTTCGCAGAACATCTTTTCATCTTCCACCGGAGATTTTACAAACAGGTAAAATGCCCCCTGAGGCTTAATACAGTCGAATCCCAGTTCTTTTAATCCATTGTAAAGGACTTCCCGGTTTCTGTTGTAATAAGGCACGTCTGCTCTTGCATCCAGACATCTGGCCACGGCCCGCTGCATTAAAGACGGAGCATTGACATAGCCCAGGATTCTGGTAGCTGCATTGGCGGCAGCCTGAATCTCTTTCCCGTCGGCCGCCTGATCCGGAATCACCAGATATCCAATGCGTTCTCCGGGAAGGGAGAGGGACTTACTGAAAGAATAGGCCACAATGGTATTGGCGTAATATTTCGTCAAATATGGCACATTCACACCATCATAGGCCAATTCCCGATAAGGTTCGTCTGAAATCAGATAGATGTCTGTTTTCAATTCCTTCTGCTTTCTGTCCAGAATTGCTGTCATCTGCTTGATGGTTTCCTCGGAATACACTACTCCGGTGGGATTGTTGGGGGAGTTTACAATCACAGCCTTTGTTTTCTCTGTAATCTTTTCTTCCAACTCCTTCAGATTAGGCTGAAAAGTCTCTGTATTGGGGCTTACAACCACTACTTTTCCGTCATAATTTGCCACATAAGAATTGTATTCTCCGAAATAAGGGGCAATGACCAGCACCTCGTCCCCGGGATTCAAAAGAGTTTTCAGTATGACGTTTAATCCGCCTGCTGCTCCTACGGTCATCACAATGTTATTCTGGGCAAAGGCAGTTTCAAACCGTTGGTTTAAAGAACGGGCAACCACCTCTCTTACATCTTCGTACCCACTGTTGCTCATATATCCGTGGAGCATCAGAGAGTCTGCCTCCTCCAGTTCTTTTAAAATGGCTTCCTTTACCTGTGGCGGCGCCGGAACATTGGGATTCCCCAGGCTGAAATCATAGACATTCTCTGCACCGTATTCCTTTGCCATTTTCTTTCCTTCTTCAAACATGGCACGAATGGCGGAACTGTTCTTTACAAGTTCTCTCATTTTATCTGCTATCATGGCATTGCTTCCTTTCCCTGTGTTTTATCCTCCATTATACGCCTTTTCCTTTCCATCATCAACGTTTTAATGTGATGCAATGCACAATTTTTTGATTCTTCAGGCAAAAGACAGCTGATACAGGCTGCTGTAAATTCCCTCTTTTTTCATCAGTTCTTCATGAGTTCCTTCCTCGGCAATACCGTCCTCCGTAAGCACCAGAATTCTCTGAGCCTTGCGAATAGTGGAAAGCCGGTGGGCAATGACAAACGTGGTCCTGTCCTTTGCCAGATTTTCCAAAGACTGCTGCACAATTTTTTCACTTTCGTTATCCAGCGCAGAGGTGGCTTCATCAAAAATCAGAATAGGCGGGTTTTTCAGAAAAACTCTGGCAATGGAAAGTCTCTGTTTCTGTCCTCCGGAGAGTTTCACACCCCGCTGTCCGATATCCGTGTCATAACCCTGTTCCAGTTCTGTAATAAATTCATGGGCATTGGCTGCCTTTGCGGCGCGAATGACTTCTTCATCTGTAGCGTCCGGTTTTCCGTACCGGATATTTTCCATAACGGTTCCTGCAAACAAATACACATCCTGCTGTACAATTCCTATCTGGTTTCTCAGACTCTGCAGTTTCAGATTCCGTATATCCTCACCGTCCAGCAGCACGCTTCCCTCCGTCACATCATAAAATCTGGGAATCAAACTGCAAAGTGTAGTTTTTCCTGCGCCGGAACTTCCTACCAGGGCCACATACTCCCCTGCTTTTACCTTGAGGTTTACATGACTTAATACCTTTTCCTGCGTTCCTTCATAGGCAAAAGAGACATTTTCAAAATCAATAGCGCCTTTTACGTCATTGACCTCTTTTGCCTCCGGCGCGTCCTGAATATCCGGAGCCACTGCCATAATTTCCAGGAAACGGGAGTAACCGCTATATCCGTTCTGGAACTGCTCGGTAAAAGTAATCAGCTTTTTCACCGGGTCCGTAAAGTTACTGATATACAAAAGTACCGTTACCAAATCTTCCACCGGCATGGCTCCTTTGGTAAGATAGAAAGCCCCGGTCAGAAGCACAGAAATCGTAATCAGTGTGGTAAAAGCCCCCATACCGCTGTTGTAAGTTCCCATGTATTTGTAGCTGAGTTTCTTGGAATTAACGAACCTTTCATTTCCCTGCCGGAATTTCTTCATCTCCACCTTCTCATTTGCAAACGATTTTACCACACGGATACCGGAAAGACTATCTTCAATCTGGGTGTTAATATCTGCGATTCTGGCTCTGTTTTCCCGAAAGGCTTTTTTCATCTTTTTATTGAAATAAATAGCGTAAAGAATCAAAAATGGAACAAAGAAAAAGGCTGCCAGGGCCAGACGCACATTGATAAACACCAGAATGGCAAAGGCTCCCACAAATTTAATAATGGAAATCACCAAATCTTCGGGGCCGTGGTGGAGCAGTTCGCTGATATCGAATAAATCTGCAGTGATTCTTGATAACAGGTGGCCTACTTTCTGGTTGTCATAAAAGGCGAAAGAGAGTTTCTGATAGTGGCTGAAAATCTCATTTCTCATATCGCGCTCAATACTCGCTCCCATAATGTGACCGTAATAGGCAATATAAAAGTTACAGAATGCTTCTATCAGCACCAGCACAATCATAAAAATTCCCAGTTTTACAATCATACCTGTGGCTGTCTCTGCCGGAAGATGAACAATGGTGCTGGTGATGTAACGCACAATCAACGGAATCACCAGCGTAATTCCGGCCCCCAGAATGGCAAAGAACAGGTCGGAAAAGAAAAGTCCTTTATAGGGCTTGTAATATCCTGCCAGACGTTTTAATGTTTTTGTCATGGTTATGTCTCCTTTGTAAAAATTTTGCTGTACATTCTTTAGTATACGGCAGGTATACGGGTTTGGCAATGATGTTTCACTCTGGTCATTCCTTAACTTTCCATTCCATATGTGCTAAATTATTCGTGACAAATCCCCTCTTCTGGTGCTCTTACCGCTGCAGCACCATTCCCAAATTCGCCTGCCCATTCAAACCCTTTTTTCGCGGCAATCACGGCAATGATTTCATTGATAACAGCCGCAGCCGCAATAGTTCCCTGAATAATCTGAGCGCATTCCGGCGCAGGGCCGCTCAGCACAGAAACTGCAATTCCCGTAAACACCAGCGACACTCCGGAGTGAGGCAAAAGCGTAAATCCCAGATATTTCTTAACCGTTTGCGGCGATTTTGTAATGCTTGCACCGAAATAAGCGCCGAAATATTTACCAAGGGCTCTCGTGGCAATATAAATAGCCGTAAACATTCCCGCACCCATAATCAAATGATAATCCAACGGCGCACCCAGATTCAGAATTACAAGAATCATTGCAATTCCCAGGAATGGATTGAAAGCCTGCATAATCTGTTCCAGTCGTTTCTCGGTAATCATATTGGAAAAGGCGGCAGAAAACGCCATACCAATCAACATAAAATTTAAAACCGGTTTCGGCATTACCACGTTGTTAAAGAAAAATCCAACGCCTGATGTAAGCAAAATATTACCTATTAAGATAACCAGGGTAGCCGAAGAACTTCTCTCTTTTTTTAACATAAGGCCGGCTAGAATTCCCGTGACTGCCTCTATCACCAAGGGAAGAATTACAACCAGCGCAATCATATAGGCCGGAAGTTGTCCTGCAGAAAGATTTCCTGCTACAATAGCAATCGTGGTAAAGAAGATCACACAGCCCACAATATCATCCAGTGCTGCCATAGGAATCAGCGTGTTGGTGACCGGACCGCTTGTCTTAAATTCCCGCACAATGGATAAGGCAGGGGCAGGGGCTGTAGCCAGGGCAATTCCGCCAAATAAAAAGGCCAGGTACAGAGGAATCTCCTGAAAATAAAATACAATTCCGAAAACAAGGGATACAAATAAAAAGGTTCCAACCGACTGTGTAAATGTTGTAATCACAATCGCTTTACCGGAACGTTTGATTTTATTCCACACGAGTTCTGTACCAATCATCAGACCAACGGCACATTCTAAAATATGCACCATTGTCTGATACCACCGGGCGTCTAAAATTTGCTGATTCATCAGGGAAACCGCATGGGGTCCTAAAATCATTCCCGCTATCAGCCAGCCCAATATGGACGGCAATTTGATTTTTGATATCAGCTTTCCTGCCCAAAATGCAAGTACAACAGCTGCTAATAGTCTTATTATCAGAGATATCATCTGTCTCCTCCTCCATGTTTTTTCATAATATTATTCGCTTTTTGCGACACCATATAACATAATATCTAAAATTTTAGAAAGATTTACTTCATGGTCTTCTATCAAAGCAGGAATATCCTCTTTTTCTCCGGACTTGCTTTGAAAATATCCATTATACATTTCCAGAAAAATCATGAAATATTCCATAGCTGCTTCTATGGTTATCCCGTCACGCAGCTGCAGCTGCTGCAACAATTCCCGAAAGCAGTTTACATAAAATTCATCATATGGCTGCCGAAGTGTGTGTATTTCCTCCCGCAAATGCTTTGGAGGCTGCAAAACCGTATAAAAAAAGAGATTGCAATGATACGGATTTTCCTTAAAAAACTGCTGCCGCATTTGAAAAAGGTTATGCAGACTTTTCTGTACATGCTCTGCCTTGTATTCCTTACTCTGAAAGTATGCGGTCATTTCCTTAAAACACTCTTCCACACACTTTAAATACAGTTCGTCCTTATTTTTAAAATTATGATATACCAGTCCCTTTGAAATTCGTTTTTCATTACAGAGTGTTGTCAGGGAAGCGCTGTCATAGCTCTTCGTTCCAAATTCTTCCATTGCTGCTGACAAAATTCTCTCATAAGTAAGCTTTGTCTTTTCTTCTTTTCGCATGTCTCTGCCTCCTATTTTCCCTTCTCGATTTCCCCTGCAAATCCGCTAAGAAACCTTTTATAGACCACATAGTCTATAAATGGATGATATCAAATATTGACCACTCAGTCAATATTTGATAAAAAAATTCTCCAAGACCGAAGTCCTGAAAGGTTGAAATTCTTTTCTGAAATTGTAATTCCAAAAACGTATGATTACCGTTTAGATGATTTACACCCTTGTATTTCCAAGGCAGACGGCGTAATGGAAGCTTTTTTGAGCCATCCGATTATATTTCCTTTGGTTTGGATGATAAAGAATACGAGGGAAATCTGATTTATCTGCTGAAAAGTGGCAGCGAAGATTCTGCACCTTCAGCGGTATCTGAACAGATTTTGGCTCTCTGTACAAAACCAAAATCAAAGAAAGAGCCAATAAACAGGAAAAGACGGCATAGCCCTTGAATGGGGCTCTACCGCCAAATTGAAAAATATACTTCCTTATAACCGACAAACGTTGATTTCCCGGGCCTTTTGAACCATTTTGATACGGTTTGAACAGCAGATTATCTCTTGCTGAACTGAAATTAACGTTTAGAGAGAGGGTGTTGCAAACACGTTACAAACGCAGGACTTCTCATTCTCAGAACACCTCAACGACTACATCTGTTCAATCTTCCTAGCCATCTAGAATAATTTGTGTATGTATCAATTGGTATATCACATGTGGAATCCCCAAAACATTCATTACACGACCCACAATCAATTCATCTCCGCTCATTTACCGTTTATCCGGCTCGAATAAATCTGGATATCTATCACTTCCTGCATATCCACATACACCCATTCTGGGAGAATTACAAATCGGTACCAAAAATTGCCGATCGCAACCCTCTTCCTCTTCACCCTCATTTTCTGCACCTAAGCATTTATCACACCAAAAAGGTACACCTTCACAATACCCTTCAGGATTAACCCACTTTGCCTCATTTTGTTCACAATTGCTGCAAAGAATTTTCGGCGGATTATTTCGAGATAATATTATAATTTCTCTCTTCTTTTTCTCTCCCTCACGACAGCTATGTATGCTCAGCATCAATTCCGTTGTTGAACCAAAATCATATTCGTAAGAAATAGAATCTCCAACATTCACAACATCTTTTAATCGGTAATTCATATTTTTAGATGGCTCTCCCCAAAATCTGTCTGTAACCGGGCAGCTCTCATATTGCGTCCCATGAATTGTAAAAGCGCTGAGATGACCACAGCATTCCACCCAAATATCACGGATAAACTGATCCAGTTCCTTTAATGTAGTATTCTCACTTACTTCGACAATTAACCAATATGCTTTCGCATATTTACCAGAAATGACAATTTGAAAATATCTGCATTTTCTCTTATATGTTTCCATTGCTAGTTTACTTTTTCGTTCTTTACACGCTTCCAAATGACGTAGTATTCCGCTTCTTGTATATTCTTTTCCACAATATTTGCAAAAGCCTTTTGTTTGAGTACCCATAACTTTCCCTCCAATCACTTATTACAGTTCTTTCCTATTCAAGAAATTCTATGATGTACGAATCTAAAAATGGATTATCTTTCAATCCTTTTATCAGATCTGTCAGAATAGGATTCTTTTATGCAAAGAGTTAGATAAAAATGTTTTTCTTCTACAGTTTTTGCTTTTGACATAATTGTCAAATGATTCGTCCAACTAATTTGTGTCAGCAATGCGGACACAAATTCATATTGTTCATTTAATGATTTTCCTGCACCCAAGAAAATCTGTTGCAATAATAACAAGCTAGAACTATATAGATTATACCACTATCTTTGTTTAAAATACATACAAAAAACCTCCCAAGACCGAAATCCTGAGAGGTTGAAATTCTTTTTGAAATTGTACATTCTGAAACGTATGATTATCGTTTGCTGAACTGAAGCGCACGACAAGCTGCCTTGAGACCGTATTGCGCGAGTTTTTGAGCTGTTTTTCCTTGACATTCCGGGCTTTTCCGGCTTTCTGCTTCTCAGTTATCCGGTGTGCGAACCACCAAAATTGTTCCGATTCTTTATGAATAGCTAGGCACCTTTATTGTCAGCCTTCCGTATCTTTCCGCAGTTCACTTTCAATCTCATCAATCGAAGGCAACGAACCTTTAAAATTCTCCGGTATCAGTTTTGACAATTCATATGCTGACACGCCCAGAGGCTGACTGCTTGCTTCCAGTGCGTACTGTGCTTTTATATCATCCTTGGATTTACACACTAACAAGCCAAGCGTCGGTTCATCTTTCTCTGTTTTTAGCTGATGATTAACCGCCACTACATAGGTTCCCAGCTGGCCAGCATAGGATGATTCAAATTCCGTGACCTTTACCTCAACTACTACATAGCAATGTAGGCGAATATGGTAAAACAACATATCAATGAAGTTCTCTGTTGAACCAATTTCAATTCGATATTCCCGTCCCACAAAAGCAAATCCATTACCCAGTTCCAAAAGAAACTTCTGAATATTATCCATCAGTGCATCCTTCAGTTCCTTTTCGTTATAGCTTTGGGTCAAGGTAATGAAATCAAACTTATATGGGTCTTTTGTGATTTCCTGTGCCAAATCGCTCTGTATGGCCGGAAGTGTCAGATTAAAATTTGTGATTGCCTTTCCCTGCCGCTCATAAAGATCTGTATCTAAAAAATTCAGCAATACGGCGCGCGACCAATTATTTTGAATCACTTGATTTACAAAGAACACTGCTTTTTTCGGATTTCCATTACACTTATCAATAATAATCTTATGATGTCCCCACGGAATTGCAAAAAGCGGCTCAATTTCTTCGTTTCTGAAATCTTCCCCAAGTTGGGGAAAATTTGAAACTTCGCTATATAGTTCTGCAAATTTCTGCATATATCGTAAGTTTGTCTCCGAAAATGACTTTACATCCGGCAGTTCCCTACGCAGATCACGACTGATTGTTTTGTAAAAGCTCTGTCCATAAGAGAACGTATCTTTTCTATCATGAAGTTCTTTTCCTAACTGCCAGTAAAATCGAAGCATCTCATCATTCACTTTCACCGCAGCCTTAATCTGGCTTTGATGAAAGCGTTTACTCACTTCGGAAATCCACTCTCTATATTGAGCATCCACTTCTATTAATTTATCCATATCCATCCCTCATATCCATACCGAGATACTGTGTGCGACAATTCCTGTTTAAAACTTGATAGGCCAAACTGGCATTTCAAATATATTATTTATCATGTATAAACGCCTGATTCACTACACCAAAAAGTTCTTCAGGTTTATTGTACTTTACCTTTGCGTAGATGTCCATAGTTGTTTTACTGTTTTCACGTCCTGCAAGGTACTGAACCGTCTTAGGGTCCACTCCTGCATAGAGAAGATTGGTGATGTAAGTGTGCCGTAGCTGATGTGGTATCACATCAAAGTCCAGAGTATATTTGATTTTGGGTTGATTCTTCTGGGTCATGCCCAGCGTTGGAGTAACCGTATATTTGATACTCTCCCCATTTACATACTTATAGTAATTCCGTGGCTTAGTGGATCGGACAACTACATACTGCCATACCCTTTGAAATTGTGAAGCAGCTAACGGTTCTCCTTTACTGTCAGCAATCACATAATCTGATATGGAGTTTTCTTTCGCTTCTCTCAGCAGGCTTTGCCCTGTGCGTACATTTTGCGATATACTCCTGGAGACCTGCCGCAGTAAAATACACACAGTCATTCTGAACATACTGCACATAAGAAATCAAGCCGTTGTTACGGGCGGCATCCAGCGTTGCGATGCTGATTCCTAAGATTTCAGCAGCTTCTTTTCGTGTAATGAGTTTTTCCATAGACCATATTCCCTCCAATCTGTCAAGGTTATCATCGTGCTTTCAAAATCACATGAATACGCTAGCGCGGTTGTCATAACTCCGCAGCGTCGTTTTACTTGTGCGCCGCAGGGTTCCCCCCAAGTCTTTAGGCGGCCGTGAAGAAGTATCTTTAAGCCCCCGTGCAGTCCTCGCGCCGGATACTGTCACAGACACGGCTTGGATCTACACTCTCTGCTGCGGCGATCTCGCTCACGCGCATACCTAAGTAATACCGGGCATAGATCTGCTCCCACAGCTGCTTTTCCTCCAGAAGCATTTCCGGCGTTGCGGGCTTCAGCAAGATTGCATTTTCAATGCCATTGTCGCAATCCAGGGAGTAGTACGCCTTATAGCGATACATCCTCCGGTCATAAGCAGCTTCCGCACGCTCAGAGGCTCGGATTGTCTCCAACACATCTTCTGTTACTTCTACAAAGTAATCGGTTTTATAAACATCGGGATATAAGTCCCTAAGATTGACTTTCTTCATTATGTACCTCCATTTCGATTCACGGGCAGTTGACGGGTGAACCAAACGAAGGCGGGGAACGGCAGCGGTAACAAACCGCTCGTCTATCTAAAAAACGGCAAGCAAAAACTCCAGCTCCCCACAAAGGGATACTGGCGCGACAAGAAAACCTATGATTATACTGGTTTACAAGGCTTGATAATGCCGATATAGCATCCTCCTAAAATGCCGCCCCTGCTGATTGCATGAGGGTCGTCGGGTTTCTGCTTTACGACGGCTTTTTTTCTTTTGCCGTCGTGCGGCAGATTAAAACATAAAACTATAATTCATTGATGGTTGCAGTAATTGGCATATTGCGAATTCTCTTTGCAGGAGCATAGACAGACACAATAGCAGATATAAAGATAAAGGCAACGACAATTCCAAACCATAGGATAGGAAATCTCCACTCAATTCCAAAATAATGTGTAATTAGGCGATTATATAAAAATCGGCTAAGAGGAAGTCCAATGCCACATCCAACCATCAAACCAGAAATTGCATAGGTGTACGCTTCCGCAGAAATCATTCGTTTAAGCTGCCTATTATCCATACCAACAGCTCGCATTGCACCATACTGCTTAATCCGCGCAGATACACTCATAGAGATGCTATTGACGATATTAAACAGCGAGATAACTCCGATAATAGCTAAAAAACCATAACAAACAATTCGTGCAGCCCAATAGGTAGCATTATTTTGTCTATTGCCTTCACGCTGATCTGTAATGATAATATCATCGTTTTCAAGGCTTCTAATTTCTGCTATCGTTTCTTCAGTTGCGTTTGAATCTAACTGAATTCCAATAAGACCATACTTTGTATCGCCCATGATACGGTCAAATGTTTCCTGCGAACAAATAATAATCAAATCATCTCCGAATAGCCCTTGTGACAGAGCGCAGGTAATCTCGACTTCTTCACCTGCAAACTGGATGGTATCACCGATGCGCAAGGAATTGTTTCTATTAAATACGGTTGCCACTTTATTACTGTCCCCGTAAACTGCATCTAATGCTCCCTGCGCAATACTACCTTTTGAGTAATCCAGAAGTGTATCATCATAAGAAACAATATTGATATGGTCTATTCCTGCCCTTGAAGATGTTGCAGGAATGTTTTCTACATAGCTACTTCCATAAGCATTTGCAACCCCATCTATTTTTTTGATTTCATCGACCAAGCTGCGCTCAATATCCATTTTATTTGCATAACTGGATAATGATATATCGGCTGATGTGACACTTAACGATGGAACAAGTTGCTTTGCAAAATCTAAAATTACAGAAAAAGAAAAAACCAATATAATAGTCAGTGCAAAGGAAGCCGTCATCAGAAACCAGTTTTTCTTTTTTTCAACCGCATGATGTATGCCAAGTGAATTATCAATTTTTCCTAGGCTAAACTTGATAGCGTGTTTAACAGAAGATTTATTACCTACATTGCCAGAAACCGCAGATATGGGTGAAACTTTAGCAGCCCGCTTTGCTGGGGATTGTGCTGCTAAAAATACTGTTACCACTCCAACAACTACGCCACTGATAAGTCCAACAGGGCTGATCTGAAAGACTGGCGTTGTAGAAAATTCTCCACCAATTCCATAATGAAGTGTGGCACAAATAATCCAACTAATTATTGTTCCAAAAACCACTCCAATAGGTACCGCGGTTTTACACCAGTTCAATGCCTCCAAACAGACAAAACGGATAATTTGTTGACGACTTGCACCAATGCAACGCAACATTCCAAAAAATTGAGTTCGTTGCGCAATGATGCTATTCATACTGCCAGAAATCATCAATATTCCTGCCAGCAACACTAAAGCAAATAGAATTGCTGCCAATCCGTACATACTCTGCATCGCTGTATTGTTGCTTTGCCCAGCCATGCCCATAACGCCGGTATTTTCAGAAATACTCCCATCGGATAATTGATACTGTGTCTGTAGTTCTGTTATTGCATTTGCCGCTTTCGCTGCACTTTCAAACTGCACATAATAGGTCAACTCATTGTTTGTTACTCCGTTTTGTGCCATAACAGAAGTAAATGCACTTTGCGTCAGATAAGAGCCTATCAAGTAAGTCTGATTGCTATAATAGCTTTCATCATCTGTACCAAAGCCGGAGATTGTAAATGTCCGATCTCCAGCAGGGGTATGCAAGGTTACGCTATCCCCAAGCTGTACTCCTAAAGCAGTTACAGAATTAGGTGTAAGCATAACTTCCTCATCGTTCGCCGGAAATGTTCCTTCTACAATTCCATTTGAAATCTGAGTAATATAGACTTCATCGGTGCCATACAAAACAGTTCGTTTTTCGTTGACTCGGTACGGTTGTTCTCCTTCAAAATTAAATTGAGAGGCTACACCAACTGCTGTAACATCTGAACGATTACTGATTTCATTCGCATTGTTCTGTGAAATATTTTTTATTGCAATGTGCCAGTTTCCGTGATTACTTATCATAAAATCGCTTTCTGTTCGTATCATCATGTCAGCAACACTGAAAATAGCTGTGACAAGAAACACCGAAATGATAATACACAAGACAGTCATACGATTTTGCCGCTTGCGTACCTTTGCAGAAATCGGAATGAGACTAAGATAGCTTTTCATTCACGGCACCTCCCAAAATCAGTCAAAGTGCCATCCGATACCTGTAATACCCGGTCTGCCGTTTGCGCAATACTGCGGTTGTGGGTAATCATAATGATGGTCTGCTCGTATCTTTTTGATGTTTCTTTGAGCAATGCTATGACCTCACTGCTGTTTTGTGAATCCAAATTTCCTGTTGGCTCATCTGCCAGAATCAGAGAAGGACGGGTAATCAATGCGCGGCCAATCGCCACTCTCTGTTGTTGACCGCCGGAAAGCTGACTGGGTAAATGATTACGACGATCTTTCAAATTCAAAACCGTCAGCAGTTCCTCCAAATCTCTCTTGTCCGGCTTTTGATAATCCAGCAACAGCGGAAAAATCATATTCTGTTCCACCGTCAGCTCCGGAATCAGATTAAACGCCTGGAAGATAAAGCCGATATTCCTGCGGCGGAATACCGTCAGTTTTCGGTCATTCATGGAAAAAATGTCCTTGCCATCAATTAGCACCTTTCCCGAAGTCGGCAGATCCAAAGCACCGATCATATTCAGCAGTGTGCTTTTACCGGAGCCGGATTCTCCAACGATTGCCACATATTCTCCTTTGGGAACAGAAAAGCTGACATCTCTCAGCGCCTTTACAGCGGTTTCACCGCTGCCATAGATCTTACAAATATTCTTGACCTCTAATAAATTCATAGTGCAAACACCTCTTTCTTATGTTCTTGCGATGCAGACAGGTAGGCTTCCTTTCCTGTCTGCGATTGAAAGAATAGCACTGAAATATTACTGTAACCCTACAATCAGCCTACAATTTTGTAGGAATCAGAAAATTTATCGTGAAACTTGTCCCTCTGCCCAACTCACTGTCTACCTCGATTGCTCCTCCATGTGCTTCAATTACTGCTTTCGCAAGTGGAAGGCCCAGACCGATACCCTGTGTATCTTTTGAAAAACGGCTGCGATAAAACCGTTTGAAAATATGGTGTATATCTTCCGGGTGGATGCCACATCCATTGTCCTTTACCACAATTTGAACACCTGATGGCAACGCCTTCCATGTAATGCCAATGACAGCACCACTTTCCGTATGGTCAAACGCATTTTTCACAATATTGTCGATTGCCTCAGACAGCCAATCACGATCACAGAAAAGAGAAAGATGATCCGAGCCAGACAGAATGATTTTCTTCTTTTCCTGTCTGGCTCTATATGCAAAATGCAGTTCAATATCCCGCATCATATCCGCCACATTCTCTGTGGTCTTTTCCAACACAATGGCACCGGCATCCAGTTTTGTAATCTTGAGCAGGTTTTGCACCAGCGTTTCAATGCGGTCAAGTTCCTGTTCGGATAAATCAGCAAATTCTTTTACCGCACTCAATTCCATATCCCCGTCCTGAAGCAGACCATTATAAATATTCAAAGCAGCCAGCGGTGTTTTCAGTTGGTGGGAAATATCCGAGATTGTATTTTTCAAAAACTCCTTTTCCCGGAGTTCGTTATCTGCGTGAGCATTTAAGACAGCCGCCAGAGAATTAACGGTATGAAACAACCGATATAGTTCGCCCTCATCATCACATTCAATACGGGCATTGTGATTGCCGTCAAGATACGCATGAATCTGTGATACTGCCTGTTCCATGACTTGATTTTGCTTTTTGAAATAAGAACAACCCACCGCCAATATCGCTCCTCCTGCCAATACGAAAACTAGCAATAGGAACAAAGAAAACCGCTGATAGAACAACCATAAGAACCCTTGTGTCAACAGAAGGGAGGCTACCCAAATAACGGATACTGCAAAAGACAATTTTTTGATTTCTTTGTTTGCAAATATTTTCATAGGCCACCTCACCGGGTCACATTCCATTTGTACCCCATTCCCCGAACTGTCAGGAGCATTTGCGGTTCACTCGGATTATCCTCGATCTTTATACGCAGCCGCCTCATATATACGGTAAGGGTACTGCTGTCAATATAATTCCCATCACAGTCCCATAGCTTATCTAAAATTTGTTCTTTGGTAAGTACCATGTTCGGGTTTCTCATAAACAGACATAGCAGCTTATATTCTGCGGCAGTCAAATCCAATAGCTTTTCATTCTTAAACACCTGCCCTTGCAGCAAAAGCACTTTCATTCCGTTGGATTCCAGCTGTGTATCTGCGGAGCTGAAATCTTTTGCCCGACGAAGCAGCGCATTTACTCTGGATACTAACACTCCCAGCTTAAACGGTTTTGTAATATAATCATCTCCGCCAATGTCCAATCCCATGATAATGTTCATTTCTTCATCTGCCGCTGTCAAAAAAATGATGGGAACTTTGGAAACTTGCCGCACTTTTTTGCAAAATTCAAATCCGGTGCCATCTGGCAGGGATACATCAAGCACCAGCAAATCGTATTTTCCATCCGTCCACAAACTATCTGCTTCTTTGAGAGTTCTGGCAACAACTAATTCAAATCCCTGTTTTTTGAACGCAAAAGAAAGCCCGTTAATCAGGCTCAGATCATCTTCAAGAAGTAATATGTTACTCATGCTTTTGCTCCTTTCCTTGTTTTGTCCGACCATCAATCGGCTTCTCCGCAGTTTTAGGAATCAGCCAGACGCCAGCCATCTTCACAGCGCCGGGGATACGCCCACCAGAGCAATAATAATTTACCCTACGAGATGTCACGCCCCATTTTTCGGCGGCCTCTTTCAATGTCATATAATCCATTTCGCACCTCCACAGGATGTATTATAGTTCCCTTTCTCGAACAATACAAGTGTGTAGAAATATCATCCTCAAAAAATCAGCATAATCAATCCTATCAACCGGCATAATAAGGTTATTCCTTTGTGCAAATCGGCACGATAGAATATACTTAAGGTGAGTGAAATTTGACTGTTTCCTCACTGGCTCCTTTCATTTTCGGGTAAAAAGGGGCAGCGCCTACAAGCCCCTTTGAACACAGAATTTCATTCTGTGGCTGCGCGTTCTGCGAACGCTTTTGAACAGGACCAGCTGACCGTGGTCTTTTTCAACATCCTGTTCTACCTCCATTTTCCGTACCCGAGCCACATTGGCCTTTGCCGTTAAAAGCTCCCGCATTTCCTCGCGGGAACGCCGGTACTCGGCATAGATTTTTTTCTTTTCTTCCAGCAATTTCGCATACTCCGTCTGCAACTCTTTGACCTTGGGCAGTTTCTTGACGCCCATCTTATCAAAGGCATTCTTGGCAGCCTGGTGGAGCAGAATTTTTTCCTCATGTTCCTCCCGGAATTTCTTAGAGTAGCCTGCCTTGCGGTATGCCACATAAACCTCACAGGTCTTGGTATAATTTACGATATGGGTACGCAAAACGGCAATCTCTGCCATGCTTTTTTCAGCAGCTTTGATCTGCGCTGAAACCTCATTGTGATGTACCGTAGCAGCCGCAGCCTTTTCTTCCAAAACCGCGTACTCCAGCAAGTTATGCTCCGACAGGTAATTCATGGTCTGCGCCATTTGCTTCAGATTGAAAACTTTGGCCCAACGAGCATAACCAGCACTTTTTCCTGCCTGCAATTTTGCCTGAATATCCACCAGCAAGTTGACCTTCGGCGGCTCTGTATGTGCGACCATTTTCTTTCGTGAGGTATGCTGCTTTTTCCCAGCCAGCACCGCGCACTCGTCCGGTAGCGGCAATATACTGCCGCTTTGCCAGAAGAAACTCTGCATCAGCAGTTCGGCTGTCACACGCATAACCGGTGATAAGCCTGCCGTTATCTGTTTTTTGTGGGTTGGCCACATAGTCGATGATGTCACTGATTGCCCGACTTTCTGTGCGGCCTTTGCCGACATGAAGCGGCATGATTCTTGTGGTTGCCATAAGTCATACCTCCTTTCCCCAAAAGAAAAGAACAGCTGTGTGAGAGCTGTCCTTTGATCAATCTGAAATTTCAATATTCTGTTGTGCTTTTAGAGCTACAATCCGTTTGGTATCCACAAAATGAGTGGCGTACCATTTTTCAATTTCAGGATTTCCGATTTTGCTGAATCGCAGCGGAATCACCGGCTTGTGACCCTGACCATTTTTCTTTTTTACGCCCCACTGTTTGTAATAGCAGAATGATGGCTTTAAGCCGGTTTTCTGTGCATACACCCGCATCTGGTGCATAATAAACGAGAGCTTGCGCAGATTGACGGTACAGACCCGTTCCAGGTAATCTACCCGCCCGAACCGCCAGTCCTCATATTTTTGTTTTGGCAGAACGCCAATTTCCATCAACACATCCACTGGAGCTGCATAGCCGCGCTGCTGGCATTGGTGATAAACAGATGAATGTACTTTCCCAATCAGTTCTTTATCATTCATGGTCGTTGTCTTTCTTTTCGTTCCAGCTTTTCAAAACAGCTTCCACCTGAGCAATCAACTGCTCCTTATTGGGCATATAGAGAACATAACGGGATGCAAAGATGTTGTTTGACAAGCCACCCAAAGCATATTCTGCCGCAATACTGTCTTTTTCCGTACAGAGGATAATGCCGATAGGAGGGTTATCATCTGGATCATTGACTTCCGCAGCATAGTAGTTTAAGTACATATTAAGTTGACCTGCGGCTTCTGGTGTGAGCTTTTTTGTTTTCAGTTCGATTAGCACATAAGCACGAAGAATTTTGTTATAAAATACCATGTCTACATAGTAGTGGGTATTGTTCAAAGTCACACGCTGCTGAGTTCCAACAAACATAAAACCGCGCCCAAGCTCCAAAAGAAATTTTTCAATTTGTGCGACAAGCGCTTTTTCCAAATCGCTTTCTAACATGGGCTTATTTTCAGGCACACCCAAAAATTCAAACACATAGGGGTCACGGATAATGTCAGATGGCTGTCTGATTTCAATTCCATTCTGTGCCAGCGAAAGAACCTTTTCCTTGTTGGCATCTCCATCAGATAAAAGCAGTCGTTCATACAACGAACTGCCAATCTGTCGTTTTAATTCCCGGACTGACCAGCCGGAATTGACAGCCTCTTTTTCATAAAAGCTACGCTTGTTATCATCGGAAATGCTTAAAAGCTCACAGTAATGGGACCAAGATAATTTGCCAGACACCGTCTGGCATTTTTCATAAGCAAGATAAAATGCCCGCATATTTTGCAGATTGGATCGTGAAAAACCTTTTCCAAATTCCTGTGTCAGCTCTTTAGAAAGTTCCTTTAAGGTTTACTTTCCATAATCTGCACGAACCTGGTTTTGCTGTTCATATTCCACAATAATCCGTCCAATATTCCAGTAGGTTGTCAGTAGCTGCGTATTAACCTGTTGGGCAACATTTTTTCTGGAATTTTCCAGCAACTCTCGAATTTCCAGAATCATGGAACTGCTTGGCGTTAATTGATTTTTCATACACGTCCTCCTTATCTAAAAACTGTCCACACTCAGTGGCAGAATATATTTTCATAGTTATTAGTATATCCCATTTTCAAGAGAAAGTAAAATAGCACCAGTGATAGATTTCATGAGGATATGGGAGTATTGCCCCTTCAGCGTGTCCAGATATTGCCGCAAGATAGTCTCACGGCTCATGGCATTTACCAGAGATACTTCCATACCGGATAACTGGATGTCCGCAGGCATCAGGTCTACACCCTCCGGGTGGTGCAGGATACCCTCACCGGGACGAAGCGGCTCATCCATCAGGATACGCCCCATAGCGTCCGACAGCGTAAAGGGCAGCTTGTCCGGTTGGGGATTGCCCAGGCTGATGGTTAGGCTCCCTTGTGGGTCTCCGTCGATCAGCAGGACTTTCTTTCCGGCCTGTGCCAAACCGATTCCAAGATTGGCACAGGTGGTGGTTTTGCCAACGCCGCCCTTCTGATTGGAGATGGCGATGATTTGCGTGTTCATTGACTTCACCTCATTTCTGATTGTTGCTGTTGCTTCTGAAAATAGAAAAAGCCGCCACTCCAAAATGAAAAATGAAGTGACGGCTCTTTCTATCGCCGGAATGCTAATTCCTGAAACGAAAAAAGCACCCAGTCATTATACTGAGTGCTGTATCAAATTCATATTCAATTATTCAAATTAGGTCAAACTATGCCAAACTGCCACAGCCAAAAACGAGGGGAAATAGGGCTGAAAAGCGCCCCCCAAAACCCCCCAAAAATCGGCTCTCGGTTAACCACTTTGGGAACCACTCGCCCCTCTTTTTGCCCTCTTTTTGGCCGGTTAACCACTTGCGGACCACTAAAAATTGGGTGAAAATGGCTCTCGTTTAGCCAAATTTAGTCAAACTATATCAGCCCTTTTAGATATAGTAAAACCCCGGAAGACCTTGATTTTCCGGGGTTTTTGAACCATTTTGATACGGTTTGAACAGCAGATTATCTCTTGCTGAACTGAGGCGCGCGACGAGCTGCCTTGAGACCGTATTTCTTTCTTTCTTTCATACGTGGGTCACGAGTTAAGAATCCAGCTGCTTTTAAAGCAGGTCTGTATTCGCTGTCAGCTTCCAGTAATGCTCTGGAGATACCATGACGAATTGCACCAGCCTGTCCTGTGAATCCACCACCATGAACGTTTACTAAAACATCGAATTTGTCAGCTGTTTCTGTCAGTGTTAATGGCTGACGAACAACAACTTTTAATGTTTCTAATCCAAAATATTCATCAATATCTCTTTTGTTGATTGTGATTTTACCTGTACCTGGTACTAAGTATACACGAGCTACAGATGATTTTCTTCTTCCTGTTCCATAGAATTTTGTACTAGCCACTGTGATTTACCTCCTATTAAAATGTTAATACTTCTGGTTTCTGAGCTGCATTTTTGTGCTCTGGTCCAGCGTATACATGTAATTTTTTAATCATGGATCTTCCTAATGGTCCTTTTGGAAGCATACCTTTAACAGCAAGCTCAATAACTTTTTCAGGTTTTTTATCCATCATCTCTTTTAATGTTGTTTCTTTCATACCGCCAACATATTCAGAGTGGTTGTAGTAAATCTTCTGATCCATCTTCTTGCCTGTAACTTTTACTTTCTCAGCGTTTACTACGATTACATAATCACCTGTGTCAACGTGAGGTGTGAAAACAGGTTTGTTTTTTCCTCTTAAAACTTTAGCAATTTCAGATGCAAGACGTCCTAATGTCTGTCCATCAGCATCAACAACATACCATTTTCTTTCAATCTTATCCGGATTAGCCATATAAGTGTTCATGGTTTTACCTCCTATTATCAACAATATAGAATATTTTCATCATCATAAATCAATTAAACCGGACGCCTTTGAACATACCATACCGGGGCTTTTGGCTAGGCATTTCCAATCCACGTCACATTGATTTATTATATTATAAGTAGAACTCTGTGTCAACAGATTTCTTCATATTAATAGAAATTTTTTGCTTTTCCTGCCATTGTCCTGTTCTTTCCCGTATGAGCATGGGAGTGCGGTCTTCGAGGTCTTTTTGTCCCAGGCACAATTCATTGCACACAAGCACCAGATTGTCCACCGTCAGGGGAATCCCCTCGGACAGACTGCTGGCAAAGAAACGCATGGGAATTTCCCTTGGAGAACGGTAGATTCGCTTCACCAGTTCCGTATCCTTCTGAAGAAATTCCAGCAGTGGCACCGAAATCCTTGGATTCTCAAAACGCAGGCGGTACTTATTCCGTATCATGGCTTCTATCTGCCTGTTTTTATAATTCTGATAAGCCAAACGCTCCAGAAGATTCACCATACTCCGGTCACATACCTCCAGCGTAGCATAAATTCCATTCAGTTCTCTGGAAAATTCATAGTGCTGCGCCCACTCTTCCTTGTGCTTATACCGCACGTCATGGTCTACCTCATGCCAACCCTCGGAAAAGGTGGTGCGAATCTGCACTTCAAAGGTCTTGTCAATGCGGTAATTGGTAAAAAGCTCCTCCGGGAATCGCTTTACAAATTCTTCCGGCATATGGCACACATAGTTCATACGCAGGGGATTAAATTCATTTACCTTTGGAATGTCTTCGTGGGAGTCCTTTTCGATGACAGAATAGGTGCTTTTCAACAGTTCCTTACAGATGGGAATATCGTCCATATAATACAGCACAATCCGAATTCCCGCGATATCCTGCAGCTTCTTATCCCGTTCCAGATACTCCTGCTTCTTCCACTCCAGCTTGTGCCAGACAGAACCCGCCTCCTTTACTCTGGCAAAAATCCGAAAATAAATTCCGCTTTTTTCTAATTTCTTCTGTATGGCATGTCCCAGCTCTTTTCCCAGGTTTTGGATTCCTTCCCGGTCCAAAAGCCCGGACAACTCTTCTATTTCTTTCATAAACTCTCCTCTTTTGCTGAAAACCTGTCGGCAATTACAGAGTTTCTCTGACTTAAACATTAGATTCTCTTCATTATATCAATTTCCACGGTCTTCGTAAATGTTTTTTCACTAAAATCGATGATTTTCTTTTACATAAAAGTGTGACTTTGTCACAGACTAACATCAATATTTATTTTATACTGCAAACATAGAAAACAAACACAAATTTAAAAATAAATCATAAAGGAGATTAAGATTATGGCAATTTTACACATAAACGAACAGGAATTTGAAAAAGAAGTACTAAAATCCGAAAAACCGGTGCTCTTAGATTTTTTTGCAACCTGGTGCGGCCCTTGCAAAATGCTGGGACAGGTACTGGAACAGCTTCAGGAAGAGCAGACAGACTATAAAATTGTGAAAGTAGACATCGACGAAAATCCGGAGCTTACCAGAACCTGGAATGTCACAACCGTACCGTCACTGTTTTTCTTAAAGGACGGAGAAGTGAAGGATTCCGCTATCGGTTTTCTCCCGAAACCCGTTCTGGAGCAGAAATTAAAGGCTTTATAAAAAAGAGAAAGGCGAATGACTATGACAAAAGAATACGATTTCATCATCATCGGGGCGGGACCGGCAGGCATGACCGCCGCCGTCTACGCTTCCCGGGCAGGACTGAAAACCGCTCTTTTAGAGAGCGGTGCGCCGGGAGGCAAGCTGCTGAAAACCAATGAAATCAGCAACTGGCCCGGCATCCTGCAGGAACCCGGCTCTCAGCTTGCCATGGATATGTTCACACATTCCACCAGCTTCGGAGCTGTATACGAATACGGAAAAGTGGTTTCCATCACGGACGGTGAAAAAAAACAAGTAGTCTGCGAAGACGGAACTATTTTCGCAGCCCCGGCAGTCCTTGTGGCTACGGGAACGAAAGAACGCCTCATGAACATTCCCGGCGAACAGGAACATATCGGACGCGGTGTTTCCTACTGTGCTGTCTGTGACGGCGCTTTCTTCCGTGACCGGGAAGTAGCTGTCATCGGCGGCGGAAACTCAGCCCTTGAAGAAGCGGTTTATCTGACACAGTTTGCTTCTAAAGTCTATCTTATCATGCGCAGAGACGTCTTTCGAGCAGACAAAATCGCCGTAGATGCCGCAAAAGAAAATGCAAAAATTGAAATTATCCAAAAGGCTGTTCCTAAAGAGGTTCTTTCAGAAAACGGAAAAGTCAGCGGTCTGAAAATTGCAGATATCTCTTCCCAGGAAGAAAAAATATTGCCTGTTTCCGGTATTTTTCCTTATATTGGTGCAGACCCGGTAACTGATTTCTTAAAACCTCTGGGAGTGCTGGATGAACAGGGCTATATGCTGGTCGATGAATCTATGGAAACTTCCGTTCCCCTGCTTTACGGGGCCGGCGATGTATGCCAAAAAGTGCTGCGGCAGGTGGTAACCGCTGCCAATGACGGAGCCGTTGCGGCGCAGGACGCTTTTCACAAAATCAAACTGACCAACCACTGAGCATGCTTTGCAAAGACCGTTTTCAAAACTTCACACACAATTGGTTTTATGCATTCAATGGATATTTATCGGTCAGTTCTTTTACGATTTTCTTTGCTTCCTCTTTACGGCTTCTGTCTTTTACCATAATGGCAATAGCTTCTGCAATCTTATCCATATCCTCTTCGTTCATACCTCTTGAGGTTACGGCTGCGGTGCCCAGACGGACACCGCTGGTTACGAAAGGAGACTCCGGGTCATTGGGAATGGCATTTTTGTTGCAGGTAATATTCGCCTCATCTAAAAGATGTTCCATCTCTTTTCCTGTAACGCCTGTTCCTCTTAAATCCACCAGCATGAGATGATTTTCTGTCTTGCCGGACACAATCTGAATACCTCTCTTTAAAAGTCCCTCACACAGCGCCTTTGCATTCTTCACAATTCCCTGCTGATATTCTTTGTACTCTGGCTGCAGAGCTTCTTTAAAACAAACGGCTTTCGCGGCAATGACATGCATCAGGGGGCCTCCCTGAATACCAGGAAACACTGCTTTATTGAAATTAAACTGCTTTGCCACCTCATTGCTGCTCATAATCATACCGCCTCTTGGTCCCCGCAGCGTTTTGTGCGTAGTCGTAGTGGTCACATGGGCATAGGGAATGGGACTCGGATGCAGACCTGCTGCCACCAGACCGGCAATATGAGCAATATCTACCATAAGATAAGCGCCAACCTCGTCTGCGATTTCCCGGAATTTCTTGAAGTCAATGATTCTGCAGTAAGCGCTTGCCCCTGCAACAATCATCTTCGGCTTTGCTTCCATGGCAATTTTTCGTACCTCTTCATAATCAATGACACCCTCTTCGTTAACTCCATAAGGAACAATGTTAAAATATGCACCGGAAAAATTGGCCGGACTTCCATGGGAAAGATGACCGCCGTGAGCCAGATTCATCCCCATCACCGTGTCACCTGGTTTCAGCATAGCAAAGAAAACTGCCATATTGGCCTGTGCACCGGAATGGGGCTGCACATTGACATACTCGCACCCAAACAGTTCTTTTGCTCTTTCCATGGCAAGCTGCTCTATCTCATCTACACACTCACAGCCTCCATAATACCGCTTTCCCGGATAGCCTTCTGCATATTTGTTGGTGAGAGGGCTTCCCATAGCAGCCATCACGGCTTTACTCACCCAGTTTTCTGAGGCAATCAGCTCAATATGCGAATTCTGACGCTCTACCTCTTTGCAGATACAATCTGCAATTTCAGGGTCTGTGTTTCTGATTTCTTCCAATGAATACATCGTTTCCATCCTTCCTTTCTGCTTTATCATTCTTTATACCAAAGATATTTGTCTTCTACACAAAGACATTTTGGTTATAAAAAAATGCCCAGAGCCGGAATCGAACCAGCGACACGAGGATTTTCAGTCCTCTGCTCTACCAACTGAGCTATCTGGGCTTTTCGTATATTGCTGTCTTACAGCAACAAAGCAATCTTATCATATGCGCCGGGAAATTTCAACCATTTTTTCTCATTTTTCCGTTCTTTTTTGCGGAGTTTTTTCAAGGGATCGTTTTTTCCCCTATCTGCTGGCATTGATTTTAGTTGTACTCTCTCTCCAGTTTATGTATAATGAATCATGAAAAACCACAATACTATTCTCACAATTTATGTTGTGAAAAAGCAAAAGGAATGAATTGACTATGAATATACGAAGACTTTTCGCGGTGTGGAGCGCCCACATCATCAAAACCGCCTGCCGGCTCACAGGAAAGCAGGGAGTGACGCTGGCCGGAAAAGCGGCTCTTGCCATTTATCCGCCTATTCTCAAAGAACTGGCCAAAGAAGTAAAGCAGGAAATCTTTGTAGTCTGCGGCACCAATGGAAAGACAACCACTAACAACCTTCTGTCCTCTGTTTTGGAAGCCAATGGCAAAAAAGTGGTCTGCAACCGCACAGGTTCCAATATGTTAAACGGGGTAGTTTCTGCCTTTGTGCTAAATGCAGGATTTACGGGACATTTAAAAGCGGATTATGCCTGTATTGAAATTGACGAAGCCTCTACAGTACGCGTATTCCCTCATTTTCAGCCGGACTACATGGTGCTCACCAACCTGTTTCGGGATCAGCTGGACCGGTACGGGGAAATTGACATTACCATGAATCTGTTGTCAAAAGCCATGAAAATGGCCCCAAAAATGAAGCTTTTATTTAATGCAGACGATTCTCTCTCCTCCTACCTGGCTCTGGAAAACGAAAACGCCCGGGTATCCTATGGCATCAGCCGCCCGGTGCTTGCAGAAGAAAACAGCCGGGAAATACGGGAGGGACAGTTCTGCAAATGCTGCGGAGCGAAAATGCAGTACAACTTTTATCACTACAGCCAGCTGGGCGATTACTACTGTTCCAAATGCGGCTTTAAACGCCCCATACCGGATTACGATGGAGAAAACATTTCTCTTTCCAATGGCATTGCCTTTGATGTAAAGGATTTTCATATTAAAACCAATTACCGGGGCTTTTATAATGTATACAATATTCTGGCAGTATATGCTGCTGCTTCTGTGGCAGGCATTCCTCTGGACAATTTTAATAAAATTCTGGGGGACTACACCCCACAGTTCGGCAGAAACGAATTGTTCCAGATTAGAGGAACCAAGGTCATGCTGAATCTGGCAAAAAATCCGGCAGGTTTTAACCAGAACATTTCCGCAGTGATGACAGACCAAACACCAAAAGACATTATCATTCTCATTAACGACAACAGTCAGGACGGCACAGACGTTTCCTGGCTCTGGGATGTGGACTTTGACCGATTAAAAGATACCCATGCGGCTTCTATCACGGTCTGCGGTATCCGTTTCCGGGACATGCAGCTTCGTTTGAAATATGTGGACATTCCCTGCGAGGCAGAATCGGACATTGAAAAAGCCATTTCCGCCAAAATCGAAAACGGTGTGAAAAATTTATACGTTCTGGTAAACTATACGGGACTTTACACCACACACAATATTTTGAAGAAAATGGAGGGCAGAAAATCATGAAACTTACTATCGGGCATCTATATCCTGACCTTCTGAATCTGTACGGAGACCGTGGAAACATTCAGTGCATGATGAAACGCTGTGAGTGGAGAGGCATTGAAGCGGAAACCATAGAATTCGCCCTGGAGGATTCTGTAAATTTCTCTTCCCTGGACATTGTGCTGCTGGGCGGTGGTTCTGACCGGGAGCAGATGATTGTGTGCAGTAAACTGCGAAGTATTCAGGAAAATTTTAAATCCTATGTCGAAGACGGCGGCAGTGTTCTGGCTGTCTGTGGCGGCTATCAGCTTCTTGGGCATTATTACAAAACCGAGGAAGGTACCATTGAAGGACTTGCCCTTGTGGATTTGTACACAGAACAGGGCAGCCCAAGACTCATTGACAACATTGTTCTGGAAAATCCGGATTTCGCCCTTCCCATTGTGGGCTTTGAAAATCATGGAGGACGGACATACATCGGAGACAACAAACCTCTTGGAAACGTGCTCTACGGACACGGAAATAACGGAGAAGACGGCTGTGAAGGCGTTCTCTACAAAAACGTCGTGGGAACTTATCTCCATGGCCCCCTTCTGCCAAAAAATCCCCATCTGTGCGATTACCTGCTTTCCAATGCACTGAAACGGAAATACGGAACTGCAGAACTGTCTCCTCTGGATGACAGCCAGGAGGAAGCGGCTAACCGCTATATCTATGAACGGTTTGTAAAGCAACCGTAATTTATGCTGAGTCCTGTAAAATAAAAAATCATATACGGAAAACAGGCGGCATTCTTCCTCCGAGAGGCCGTCTGTTTTTTAAATTATATGTATTATATACACTTTTTGAAAAATTCAAAAATTTTTTTCAAAAAAGTGTTGACATTTGTTTCTTCCTGGTGTATGATAAACAAGTCTTAAGCGAGCAAGACAAAAACAAAATAACCTGCGGGTGTAGTTCAGTGGTAGAACACCAGCCTTCCAAGCTGGATATGTGGGTTCGATTCCCATCACCCGCTTATGCGCGAGTGGCTCAGTTGGTGGAGCGCGACCTTGCCAAGGTCGAGGCCGCGGGTTCGAGTCCCGTCTCGCGCTTTTTTTATTTCTTAAAAACCGGTCATTGGAACAAATTTCCTATGACCGGTTTTTTCATTTATGAAAAAGCAGCTACTTCCACCTGTGCCAGACTTTCACCCAGGCACCTCCGCTCTCTCTGTTCCCAATTTCCACCGAACCGCCCAGCACCTGAGAAAGCCGCCAAACAATATACAACCCCAAACCGGAATGTGCCCCTTCGCTGGAACGTGCTTCATCTCCGCGATAAAATTTTTCCATGGCTTTTTCCATATCCTTCAAGGTAAATCCTTTTCCCGTATCTTCAATAAAATAAAAAATACATTCCTCATCTGCCTCTGCCCTTATTTCAATCCGTCCTCCCAAAGGCGTATACGCGATGCTGTTGGACACCACATTGTCCAGAATCCTTTCCAGTTTCTTTTTATCTGTTTCTATCCGCGCTGGCAAAGTCTCTGAAAAAACAAGCTGTATGGAAATTTGTTTCTCCCTTGCCTGTATTTCATAGTCTTTTTGTTTTTTCCAGAGGAACTCCCGCAAGTCCACCTGATTTTGGTCTATGTGAATGTCGGGAGAGGTAATCTCCGAAGTATACTGCATTTGTTTCACCAAAGAAATACTCTTTTCTATGTTTTCTTCAATGACTGAAAGGTATGCGCTCTGCTCCTGATCTATCTCCGTATCATCTTCCATAGCTTCTGTATAAGCCTTAATAATAGAGAGGGGCGATTTCAAATCATGGGCCAGCGCTTCTACCGTCTCTGTCCGCTCCTGCTCCATCTTCCATTGACGGGACAGAGATTTTTTTAATTCCTCCTGCATGGAAGAGAAGGCTCTGCATAATTGCCCCAATTCATTGTCTGCTGCATAGGAAATCTCGAAATTCAGATTTTTCCGCTCTATCTGCCGGGCTCCTTCTTCCAGCATACGCAATGGCTTCGTCAGATTCCCTGCAAATCTTCTGGAAAAGAGTGCGGTAAACAAAATCATATAGAAAAAAGGACAGCTCAAAACGCAAAACAGCGCTATACTTATCCAGGCTTTCCCACTGTTTACCACAGACAGACGCAAGCCATAAACAAGCGCTACCGCACCATCGATTTTTCCGGCGCTGTCAATCACAGGCACAATATACACATAATGATTTCCCACTTTTGCCGTTGTATTTATTTTCTCATACATCTCTTCTTCCGAAGAAAAAATCGTTTCTTCATAAGTGCCATACAAAAACTTGCCCTGACGGTCTACTGCCTGATAAAAAAAGTCTTCTCCCTGCACCAGTTTATTCAGTTCCTCTTGCTGCACCGCCGACATTCCGCTCTTTTGCTGTCTTTGCAGATACTCCTCAATCTCAGGTATCTGCTGTTCATAATAATTTTCCGGATAAATACTGCCTGTTCCCTCTGCAAACAAAAACACAAAAACGGCCAGCACATACGTCAAAACCGAAGTCAAAATCGTAGAGACAAGAATTTCCACAAGATTCATACGAAATTGAGCAACAATCGACATTTTTTTCAGTTCCATTTATATCCAATCCCCCATACTGTGGAAATATACTGTATTCCGGATTCCGCTTCAGCAAATTTTCCCCGGATTTTTTTAATCCGTTCTACCACCGTTGTATTATCTCCGGTTCCATCATATCCCCATACGCATTCGTATATCTGTTCTTTGGTGAATACCTGCCCTGCATGAAGGGCCAGAAATTCCACAATGTCATACTCGGTTCTGGTAAGAGGAATTTCTTTTTCTCCAATCCGAACACTCCTCCCCTGCATATCCAGCGTGAGATTTCCGAAGTACAGTCTGGTGCGCTTTCTTTCTACCTGTATACACTGCATACGTTGTTCCCTGCGTAGATTTGCCTCGATTTTTGCCATCAATTCCCGTATACCAAAGGGTTTCGTAATATAATCATCTCCCCCAAGGGCAAAACCTTTGAGTTTATCTGACTCCGACTGCCTTGCACTCAGAAACAGAATGGGACAATACACCCGTTCCCGGATACTGCGGCATACTTCAAATCCATTCATTTTGGGCATCATGATATCCAAAAGAATCAAATCCGGAAAATGTGCCGCCAATTTCATACCTTCTTCACCATCCTTAGCCGTCAAAACCTCATGACCGTTTTTCTTCAATTTTTTATCCAGAAGAGAAACTAAATCTTTCTCATCATCAATTATCAAAATTCTACTCAACGGTTTCCACCTCGTCCTTCCCATTTTTCAAACCAGAGCATGCTCCCTGCCAGAATAAGCACACTAAGCACGAGACTCAATGCAAAGGCCAGTACAAAGGGTTTTTCTGCTTCTGTGCGCATATTCTCCGGAAACATAGAAAAGGCCATAGGAAACATCGCCATTTTCACCGGATAAGTCCACGGAACCGCATACCAGATATGGTCTCCCAAAGATGTGCTCCCCAGAAGAACTGCCAGCAGTAAGCCGCAAATCCCAACTCCCACAGAAGCTCCCATGCCAAATGCGAAACTTATCCACAAATGAACTGCTAAAACGGGGAGCACTCCACATACGGCCAAACAAGCAGCCGTCAAAAACAGCCCCACTCCCCTTTCCTTCTGCAAAAGAAAACACAGCCCTGTACTGATTATCAGTGTAGTCAAAAAGGTACTGCCTGTCAAGAAAACCAATGCTGCTGAAAATTTTCCCAGATATAAACTGCTTCTCTTTCTACTGCACTGCAGCAATCCATAAAAATTTCCTGCCTCTTCCTCCTCATGAACCAGAATACCTGTCAAAATTCCCACACCTAATGGGAGAAGCACCGCCGACCATATAAGAAAAAATCCCTGGTAAAAAAAGGCCAGCGAAAAACTGTTTTTCCTGTAGGCCGCATATCCCAGAACTGCCAAAGAGCAAAACAAAGGTATCAGAAGTACCAGCCTGTGAAGGATGGTGTGTCTGGTTTTCATCCATTCAGCTACAAAGATTCTCATGCCACCTCCCTCCTCTCAAACCAAATTCCCGTAAGAAGTGTAAGTACCAAAAATATTCCCAAAGAAAGGACGGTTCCTGCCCAAATAACAGAAGCATTTCGCAGGGGACTATCCGGCGAAAGCAGCACGCCATTGGGATGTACCCCAATAATCGGGCACATAAGTCTCACAGGCCAGCTCCACGGACAAAATACCCAGTATTTTTCAGGTGCCAAAAACACCCCCGCAAACATTCCCGCAAATCCCATACCAAGGCTTACGGACATTCCACCTGCTGCCGCTGCCCAAAGCTGTATGGGAATCAGCGCGAGAGAAGTCAGCCAGCAAAGAAGAGCGCCCGCCACAATACGTGCAAAAGGCATAATTCCCTGCGCTGTGAAAAATCCTGTCACCACCGTCACCAATATGAGCACCAGGGAAGAAAACAGAGAATAAACCGCCATTCCGCCGATTTTCGCGATCCACTGCCGTCTTGGTGGGTTTGCGTGAATCTGCAGCACGCGCCAGTTTCCGGCCCGCTTTTCCTGCCAGGCCACTAATGTTCCAAAAAGTCCCATACCAAGGGGCATAAACAGAAAAGACCACCAGTTGAAAACCAGTGCCAAAAACACAGCCCAGCTTGTTCCTGTATATGCCATTTTCTGGGCCTGTGAACTATTTTCCATAATCATGCCAATGACAAAGGCATAAACAGCAAAGAACAAAGGAATCCACACAATTAGTTTTCCGGTAAATGTTCTGCGATATTTTAAAAGTTCTGCTTTAAGCTCTTTCATGGTTCTTTCCCCCTTTTAAAATGACTTCGTTAAAAAACTGTTCCAGATTCTCCTGCGTATCCGGCACACCTTGAAACAATAAGCGTCCCTGGCTGATAATACCAATTTCATCCACGACTTGAGATACCTCAGATAAAATATGGCTGGACAGAATCACCGTGATTCCCTGCCGTCCGAAAGAAGCTATCATCTCCCGCAGTTCCTGTATGCCAAAAGGGTCAAGTCCATTGGTGGGCTCATCCAAAATCAACAATCTGGGATGATTTAACAAAGCAATTGCTATCCCCATACGCTGCTTCATCCCCATAGAAAACTGGGCAGTTCTCTTTTTCCCTGTATCTTTTAAATCCACAATCTCAAGCACTTCCTCTATCCGTTCCTTTGGCAGCCCCATTAAAGTCGCATGTATCCCAAGATTCTCTCTTGCCGTCAGATTTCCATAAAGTGCTGGTGCTTCTATCAGAGCCCCAATCTCAGAAAGCATTTCTCTTTTCCATATCTTTCCGTCAAAAATCACCGCTCCACTGTCTGGCCTCAGAATCCCAGTAAGCATTTTGAGTGTTGTAGACTTTCCGGCCCCATTCGGCCCCAAAAGTCCATAAACACCATTTCTTGGAATCTTCAAAGAAATATCGCTGACAGCCTGCTGTCCTTTATAACTTTTTGTTAAATGTCTGGTCTCCAAAATCCAATCCTTCATAATATAAAATCCTTTCTGTAAATAGCTTTATTTCCTATTTACAGAAAGGATTCTAACACAGAAAAATAACCAAACCATAACAATGGAATTTTTTCTGCAAAACTTCTCTATTCTCTTTTCCCTTCCACCGTCTGCCGGATAATGCTTCGCATCATATCCTCGCTTAACTGTCCGCTGGCATATCCGAACACGTTTCCCTCCTTGTCAATCATAAACGTCGTAGGAAAAGAACTGATTCCATAAGCCATAAACATTTCTCCCGTGGTATCCATAACTACCGGGTAAGTATATCCCATTTCCTCCAAAAAGGCTGTTATGCCCTCCTGGGACTGCTCCTGCCCCCAGTTTGGCGCCGCGATTCCCAGAATCACCAGGCTGTCATCTCCTTTTTCCTGATATTCCTCATAAATTTTCTGAATATCAGGCATTTCCGCTTTACAGGGGGGACACCAGGTTGCCCAGAAATTCAAAAACACGGTTTTCCCTTTATATTCTGAAAGGGTGTGGGTATTGCCATACTGGTCTTTCAGCGTAAAATCTACAGCCGGTGTAACAGTTTCTTCTGTACCTGCAGATGTATTCTCTTCTTCTGTCTTACTCTCCTCTTTTTCCTGAACCGTATCTGCCGGCACTCCGGACAAATATCCGGTAACGGAATTCATCTTTCCGGTAAACATCAAAACTCCCATGAGAACCATCAAAACACCGCCCGCTTTCACAGTATAGCGCACGGCCTTCCCGTGACTTTTAAAAAATTCCAGGACTGTGGAGGTGAAAAGTCCCACAGCCAGAAACGGAAGTACAAATCCTACTGTGTACACACCAATAAGCAGAAATCCCATGCCACGGGTACTGGCAGAAGCTGCCATAAGCAAAACACTGGTAAGCGCCGGTCCCACACAGGGCGTCCAGGCAAAGCTGAAGGTAAATCCCATAAGCAGCGCCGTTATGGGGGACATGGCCAATACGTTCAGCTTCAGAGGCAGCCTTCGCTCATTTCCCAGAATCTTGCTGCTCCCAAATACCCCTAACTGATACAGCCCCAGAAACACTACCAGAATCCCGCCGATTCTGGCAAACAAAGCCTGGTTGCTCTTAAAAAATTCTCCCATAGCAGAAAATCCCAGCCCCAGAAGAAAAAAGGCAAAACTGACGCCGATTACAAAACAAAAGGTATGCAGCATCACCTTGCTCTTTTTATAATGCATTTTCCCGTCTTCGCCCATGGTGCCTGTTCCACCTGACAAATAGCCGATATACAGGGGAATCAGGGGAAGAATACAGGGAGAGAAAAAGCTGATAAGTCCTTGCAGAAACACCGTGAAAACCGGCACACTGACATCTAAAGAAAATCCCATATTTTACCTCTTTCTTTCAAAAAAAGAGCAATTCCCGTGTTGAATTCAACAAAAGAACTGCTCTCTATTTTTATGTATTCTTTTCTTCTATCTTCTAATTACTGCACAATACGTCTAACTGCGATATAAGAACGATATAACGCGTTCGCTGTATATTTAATACCACCCTTTGGATACGGAGCGCTGTTGGAAGCATGTACGATTCCGCCATCTCCTGTAAGGATTGCCACATGTCCAGGATATACAATAATATCACCTGCACGAGATTCAGAATAATCAATTCCTACACCAGAATTTGCCTGTGCATCACTTGTACGCGGAAGGCTGTATCCGAAGTGCGCAAATATCTGCTGTGTAAATCCGGAACAGTCAATACCGTTTGTCAGACTGTTTCCGCCGTATACATACGGATTACCGATAAACTGTTTTGCATAAGCTACAACCGCTGCGCCTGTGCTGCTGTCATAGGACGGTGCAGAAGAAGAGTTATCTTCCTGTGTGCTTCCGCTGTTACTGCTTCCTGCATCTGTATCCGGTGTTGTATCTGTATTGGTATTTCCACTGTTTGTGTTTTCACTGCTATCGTTGCTGCTGTCATCTGTAGAAGATGTATTGTTATTGTTATTATTATTGTTGCTTGTACCACCATTGTTGTTTGTTGTAGTACCGCCTGTAACAGCATTTCCTGTATTTGTGTTGCTCTGCTGTGTTTTCTTCTTAGCCGCTTCCTGTGCTGCTTTTGCTGCTGCCGCTTCCTGTTCCTGAATTTTCTTCAGTTCTGCGTTCTGCTGTTCAATCAAGTTTTTGTATTCCTGAGCCTGTGCTCTTGCAGACGCAATCTGTGCTTCATAATCTTCTGCGTTTGCTTTTAAATTGTCCACTTTCGTCTGAAGAGAAGCTTTCATGCCTTCCTGCTCATTTTTAGCAGTTTCCAATTCTGCTTTCTCGCCTTCCAGCTTTTCTTCCAGGTCAGTCACTTCCTGAACAATATCTTTCATTTTCTGTAATTCATCTCTGTCGTAAGCATACATCTTCTCTGTATTTTCTGCTTTCGCCAGCATAGACGCAATACTGTCAGACTCTAATAAAATCTGTGCCCATGTATCATTTCCGCCGTTTTCATACATGTACTGAATTCTCAGCTTCATAGCTTCGTACTGTTCGTCACGGTCAGCTTCTGCCTTCTTAAGGTCTTCTTTTGTTTTTTCAATGTCAGCTTCTTTTTCTTTAATATCCTCATCAAGAATTTCAATCTGTGAAATAACACTTACCAATTCCTGCTGAGTGGAATCAATCTGTCCCATTAATGCATTCTTTTTGCTTTCCAAACTACTTGCCTTTGACTCAGCCTCTGACAATTTACTCTGTGTTGCAGACTTCTCGGCCTGTAAATCATCTTTTCTTGCAGCTGATACAGGCATCACCTGTGCCGCTGTCATAGCAAAAATCAGTGACAGACATAATAATCTTTTTTTCATACTTTTATGTACCTCTCCAAAATTAATTTTTACACTCCGTCAAAATTCTGTAACATTTTCGAAACATTTTTCAAACTTCCTGTATATAATATCATAGAAACGGGTGTTTTGCAAGTAAAAACTTAGATTTTTTTAAGTTTTTGTTACAGATAATCCGCTATTTTACCATCTTTTTCCATTTTTTAAACTCTGATTTTTTTCTGCTTTTCCTGTGTTTTTTACGGTTTTCACGGAAAAATCTACAAAACTTCTGCCAGGAATTTTCCCAACTTTTCATATTTTTCTTCGTTTTCTCTCTTTCTTATGGTATGATAGATCTATCAATTATTACAAATTCATTTCAACTCAAAACTATCAGAAAGGAGAGCTTTTGCCTCGGATATGAAACGAAAACTGAATGAAATCATCTATACGGTTTCCCGCTATACGGAAATTCTGTTGTCTGCAGTCATACTGCTTGTAATTGTGATACTTATCATTCCCATGGTACATAATTTTATCACAATTCCTCTTCTGGAAATCACTGCTGAGCAGTTTACCGCATTTCTTGGCGATGCGCTTACACTTCTTATCGGTGTGGAGTTCGTAAAAATGCTGGCCAAACACACGGCAGAAAACCTGCTGGAAGTTCTGATGTTTGCTATCGCCAGGCAGATGGTTGTGGAACATCTGAATATGACGGAAACCCTTATAGGCGTTGTGGCCATTGCCGTTATTTTTTCCATACGCAAATTCTTATTGCTGAAAACCAGTGACAGTGCAGAAAAGATGTACGACAAACTATAAGTCCATGAAACAGCAAAAGGCGGCGCTTCTGCCTGCAGCACAGAAATTGTGTCTGCAGCCAAAAGCGCCGCCCCCTCTTTTTTCGTTTTTATTTATCTCTCCAGATAATTCTTCCTTTGCTCAAATCGTATGGGGACATCTCAATGGTCACCTTATCTCCCGGAAGAATACGGATAAAATTCATTCTCAGCTTTCCGCTGATGTGTGCTAAAATCACATGTTTGTTTTCCAGCTCTACTTTGAACATAGCGTTAGGTAATTTTTCTAACACAGTTCCTTCTACTTCAATAACGTCTGCCTTTGACATAAATTAAACCTCCTGCTGATTCTTTTCATAATCTTTAATGGCTTTTCTGATATCTTCATCCCGCAGTTCTTCGCCTTTTTCCATTTTTTCCTGAAGAAGGGCGGGTATTCTGTAAATAATCTGAATGTGCTTTCTTCTCTTTTTTTTCTGCTTATCCAGGGTCCGGCACCGGCCGTCTGCCAGATACACAAACTCTTCCTCTGCCTGCATAACTACAAACAGTTTTCCGGTATCGTGCCCTGCCTTGGAACGGGCCAGCATGCCTTTTACAAATGCTCTCATAGAACCTCCCTTATTTACTCAGGGTGAGAATTTCAGGTTCACCTTCGGTAATGAGAATGGTGTTCTCGTAATGTGCGGATAAAGAACCGTCCTCGGTTACTACGGTCCAGTCATCATCCAGCCACTCTACATCGGCTCTGCCCTGATTAATCATAGGCTCAATCGCCAGAGTCATTCCCGGAACCAGACGGATTCCTCTGCGTCTCTGGGGAAAATTAGGAATCTGAGGATCTTCATGAAGATGAGTTCCGATTCCGTGTCCTACCAGGTCGCGAACTACACCATAGCCGAATTTTTCTGCATAACCGCCGATAGCAGAAGAGATATCATTCAAATGATTTCCGGCTTTCGCATATTTCATGCCCTCGAAAAAGCTCTGCTTCGTCACATCCATCAGCTTCTGCGCTTCCGGTGAAATCTGTCCCACTGCATGGGTACGGGCTGCATCAGAATGGTATCCTTTGTAAATCAGACCTGCATCCAGACTTACAATATCTCCTTCCTGCAGAATCCGGTTCTTTTTCGGGATTCCATGTACAACCTCATCATTGACAGATACACAGATGGAAGCAGGGTATCCATTATAATTTAAAAAGTTAGGGGTACAGCCCAGACTTCGGATTAATTTTTCTCCAAGCCGGTCAATATCCAGAGTACTGATTCCCGGCTTAATAAAAGCGCCCAGTTCATCGTGCACTTTTTCCAGAAGTCTTCCGGCTTCTCTCATTAATTCTATCTCTCTGGCAGTTTTTATTGTTACTGACATCTTTTACTCTCCTAACACGCTGACAATCGCCTGAAAAACATCTTCCATATCAACGGTGCCGTCTACTTCTTTCAGCACGCCGGCCTTTGCATAATATTCAATCAAAGGCTGTGTCTGGTCATGGTATACTCCCAGACGTTTCAGTACTGTCTCTGGCTGGTCATCTTCTCTGAGCACCAGCTTTTCGCCGCAGACATCACAGATATCTTCTGTTTTCGGCGCATTGTATTTGATATGATAAGTTGCGCCGCAGCCTACGCAGGCTCTGCGTCCTGACATACGGTTTACAATATTTTCATCAGGAACTTCTACGTTAATGGCAAAATCCACTTTTTCTCCCATTTTTGCCAGTGCTGCATCCAGACTCTCTGCCTGCGGAATGGTTCTTGGAAAACCATCCAGAATGTATCCATTTTTGCAGTCTTCCTGCTGTACACGGTCAATGACCAAATCCACAGTCAGTTCATCCGGAACCAAAAGCCCCTTATCCATGTAAGTTTTTGCTTTTTTCCCTAATTCTGTATTGTTCTTAATGTTGGCTCTGAAAATATCTCCTGTAGAGATATGAGGAATTTCATACTTTTTGGCAATTTTCTTTGCCTGTGTACCTTTTCCTGCTCCCGGAGCGCCTAACATAATAATTTTCATACCCTTACCCCTTTCAAAAAGATACTTCGCTTTCGAATATGGCAAAAACCGCCGCAGCAACGAAGAACCACAGTCTTGTGACTCCTCTCTTGCCCTGTAAAGCAGTCAAACTGCTTTCTCTGCGACGGTTTCTTCCTAAACTTATCTTTTATTCACTTAAAAAACCTTTATAGTTACGAACCAACATGCGGGATTCAATCTGTTTCAATGTTTCCAGAACAACGCCTACCACGATGATAAGTGAAGTTCCTCCGAAGGAAACATTCGCGCCGAACACACCGTTAAAGAAGAACGGGATGACTGCAACGATTACAAGACCTGCAGCACCGATGAAGATTAAATAACTCAAGATTTTTTCCAGATATTCCTGTGTTGGTTTTCCGGGACGGATACCCGGGATAAATCCACCGCGCTTTTTCATATCATCTGCCACTTCCATAGGGTTGAAAGTGATAGATGTATAAAAATATGCAAAGAAGATAACTAATACAATGTATACGACCAAACCAATAGAATATATGGGTTCACTCGGATTAAACCAGTTGCTGGAAGTAAGTCCTTTCAGAATCTGGCTTCCGACGCCTGTTCCCCCCGTTTTTCCCATGAAGCTTGCAATCAGAACCGGGAAAGACATCAAAGAAGAGGCAAAGATAATCGGAATAACACCTGCTGTGTTTACCTTTAAAGGAATGGAACTGGACTGACCGCCCATTACTTTTCTGCCGACCATCTTTTTAGAATACTGTACAGGGATTCTTCTGATACCGCCGTTTAAGATTAATACTAAAACGACAACAACCAGGATAACAGCTGCAATAATTACGGCTGCCAAAGCACCCTTTGCATAGGTCTTTCCTTTGACAAACTGGTCAAAAAGAGTCACCATATCGCTTGGGATTCTGGAGACGATATTAATCATCAAAACAATAGAGATACCGTTTCCCACACCCTTGTCAGTAATCTGCTCACCAATCCACATTAATAATGCCGAGCCTGCTGTCAGACAGGTTACTACAACGACTGCTTTGCCGAAATTCATATCTGGAATCAGACCTTTATTACCAAATCCGATTGTCATGGCAACAGACTGGAATAAAGAAAGACCGATAGTCAGATAACGGGTGATTGCAGTCATTTTCTTCCTGCCCTCTTCTCCATCACGCTGCATTTCTTCCAGCTTTGGAATTGCAATGGTCAAAAGCTGAATGATGATAGAAGAAGTAATATATGGGGTGATATTTAATGCAAAAATTGACATTTCGGTAAAGGAACCGCCGGTGAAGGCGTCAAAAAAATTGAACGCATCACTGGACTGGCTCGCAAACCATTCTTTAAAATAATCACTATTTACTCCCGGAATCGGCAACTGTGAACCAATACGAATCACAATCAACATCAGGAATACATAGAAAATTCGACGTCTTATATCCTTTATCTTAAAGGCATTCTTAAGAGTCTTGAGCATTAGATCACCTCAACTGTTCCACCTGCGGCTTCGATTTTGGCTTTTGCGCTTTCGCTTACAGCGTTTACTTTTACATTTAATTTCTTAGTAAGTTCTCCGTTACCAAGAAGTTTTACACCGTCTCCTAACTTGGAGATAGCACCGGAAGCTAATAAAGCTGCTGGTGTCACTTCAGTACCGTCTTCAAATCTGTTTAAGATATCAACGTTTACTGCGATGATTTCCTTAGAGTTTCTGCACTTGAAGCCTCTCTTAGGAAGTCTTCTATATAAAGGCATCTGACCACCTTCAAAACCTGGTCTCTTTGCACCGGAACGTGCTTTCTGACCTTTGTGGCCTTTACCTGCTGTCTTACCATTACCTGAACCGTGTCCACGGCCTCTTCTGAAGTTATCGCTCTGTTTAGAACCTTCAGCTGGTCTTAAATTTGATAATTCCATGATGGCACCTCCTTCTTTATATTAATTAGATTTCTTCAACTTTAACTAAGTGTCTTACCTGCTGAATCATACCGCGAACTGCAGCATTGTCCGGCATTTCCACTGTTTTGTTCAGTTTTCTTAAACCTAATGCTTCCACTGTTTTTTTATGTTTCGGAACAGCACCGATTGTAGATTTCACCAGAGTGATTTTTAATTTATCTGCCATTTTTTAATCCTCCTTATGCAAAAATCTCATCTACAGATTTTCCGCGAAGTTTTGCAACTTCTTCCGGAGTCTTTAACTGGCTTAAACCTGCGATTGTAGCCAGAACTACGTTCTGTTTGTTACGGGAACCCATACATTTTGTACGAATGTTCTTAATACCTGCAAGTTCAATAACCGCACGAGCTGGACCTCCGGCAATAACACCTGTACCTTCTGGAGCTTTCTTTAAGAGCATTTCTGCACTTCCGAATTTTCCAACATAGTCATGTGTAATACTTCCGTTTTCGTCTCTTGCTACACTAACTAATTTTTTCATAGCATCTTCTTTTCCTTTGCGGATAGCTTCCGGAATTTCAGTTGCTTTACCTAAACCAGCGCCAACGTGTCCGTTGCCGTCACCAACAACAACTAAAGCTGTGAAACGGAAGTTACGACCACCTTTAACAACCTTTGTTACACGCTTGATTGACACTACTTTTTCTTCTAATTCAAACTGACTAGCATCAATGATAGAACGTTTCATGTGTTCATTTCCTCCCTTATTAGAATTCTAACCCAGCTTCTCTTGCTGCGTCTGCTAATGCTTTAACTTTTCCGTGGTAAATGAAGCCGCCTCTGTCGAATACAACTTCTTTAATACCAGCTTCTACTGCTCTTTTGCCAATTACTGTACCTAAGTATGCTGCAGCATCAACGTTATTGGTTTTTTCTAACTCAGCTTTTACTTCTTTCTGTGTTGTAGAAGCAGAAACAAGAGTTTTTCCAACTGTATCGTCAATAATTTGAGCATACATATGATTATTGCTGCGGAATACTGCTAAACGAGGTGTAGCAGTTGTACCGCTGAGATGATTACGTAATCTTCTATGTTTTTTTGCGCGAACTTTCGCTCTTGATACTTTACTAACCATTTTTACACTCTCCTTACTTATTTCTTACCAGTTTTACCAACTTTACGTCTGATAACTTCATCAGCATATTTAATACCTTTACCTTTGTATGGTTCAGGTCTTCTCTTATCTCTGATTTCAGCAGCGTACTGGCCAACTTTTTCTTTATCAATACCGGATACAACGATTTTGTTTCCGTCTACTTTGGATTCCAGACCTTCTGGGTCTTCCATCTCAACCGGGTGAGAATATCCTAAGCTCAATACCAGTTTCTTACCCTGTTTTGCTGCTTTATAACCTACACCGTTTACTTCCAGAGTTTTTTCGTATCCCTGGCTAACACCTGTTACCATATTCTGGATAAGGGTTCTTGTTAAACCGTGTAAAGATTTCATTTTCTTTAAGTCGTTTGGTCTAGTAACAACAACATGACCATCTTCTAACTTAATTGACATTTCAACAGGCAACGCTTTTTCAAGTGTTCCTTTAGGACCTTTTACAGTCACTACGTTGTTCTCAGCAATTTTAACTTCTACTCCTGCCGGAACAGCTACAGGCAGTCTTCCAATTCGTGACATACCAATTTCCTCCTTACTTAGATTTTCGGAAGGGCCGATTATGGTTCCCTTCTGTTTTCAGTATTACTATTTATCTATGATAAAGGACAAAGTCCTGTTATCCTCTCGCTTGGACATAATAAAAACTCGCTTGGACACATTCTGATGTTTGTCAGATTTTTGGAAGTATGTTCACTCAACTAAACTCAACTCTCGCCTTTGGCTCGGTTTCGTTAAGGTTCATGAATGACCTCGCACTAAGTTGCTTTCGGCCTACCAAACAAATGCCAGAACTTCTCCACCTACATGAAGTTTTCTAGCTTCTTTATCTGTGATAACTCCCTGGTTTGTAGAAAGGATTGCAATACCTAATCCACCTAATACTCTTGGAATTTCCTGGCTTCCAGCGTAAATACGAAGACCTGGTTTGGAAATTCTCTTCAGACCTGTAATGATTTTTTCATTTTTGTCTGCACCGTATTTTAATGTGATGCGGATGGTTTTGAATACTCCGTCTTCTAAAACGTCGTATTTTGCAATGTAACCTTCTTTTAACAGAATGTCAGCAATAGCAAGTTTCATTTTAGATGCTGGTACATCTACTGTATCGTGTTTTGCAGTGTTTGCGTTACGGATTCTTGTAAGCATATCTGCGATTGGATCGCTCATTGTCATGATAGTTTCCTCCTATAATTTAGACTTTTCATGTTAATTATTTTTTTATTTAAAATCCCCGACAGGTATAAGGGAGATTCTCTCCCCAACACCTAAAGAAGGGGTATGTTCCCTCAACTCTGGCGGAAACATCTCTCAACTAAGCTCAAACTACGTTTTCGCTAAGGTTCGAGATGAGCGTTCACACTAAATTCGGCTTTGCCTCACTAAGTGTTCACAGCCAGGTTCGGGAACGGCCTCGCACTAAGGTTCAAGCCGCGCCTTGCGGCTTGCTTTCACCAAGTTGCTTTCGGCCTACCAGCTTGCTTTTTTAACTCCCGGAATCTGGCCTTTGTATGCTAATTCACGGAAGCAAACACGGCAGATACCGTATTTTCTCAAGTAAGCATGTGGACGTCCACAGATACGGCAACGGCTGTATTCTCTTGTAGAGAATTTCTGTTTGCGCTGCTGTTTAACTTTCATTGCTGTCTTAGCCATGAATTTTCCCTCCTAATTTATCTTACTTTGCAAATGGCATGTTGAATAATGTCAATAATTCACGAGCTTCTTCGTCTGTTTTAGCAGTAGTTACGAAAATAATATCCATACCTCTTACTTTATCGACTTTATCATATTCCACTTCAGGGAAAATTAACTGCTCTTTGATTCCCAGAGCGTAGTTTCCTCTGCCGTCAAAAGCATTTGGGTTAACGCCGCGGAAGTCACGTACTCGAGGCAGTGCTAAGTTGATGAGACGGTCAGCAAATTCATACATTTTCTCGCCTCTTAATGTTACTTTACAGCCGATTGGCATACCTTCACGAATTTTGAAGTTCGCAACGGAATTTTTCGCTTTTGTTGTAACAGCTTTCTGACCTGTGATTAATTCCATATCAGCTACTGCTGCGTCTAACAGTTTAGCATTATCTTTGGCTTCGCCTACACCCATGTTTACAACGATTTTATCGAGTTTCGGCACTTCCATGATATTCTTATAACCAAACTTTTTAATCATAGCATCTACGATTTCATTTTTGTAAGTTTCTTTCAGTCTGCTCACTATATTGGCCTCCTCTCTTATTAATCGATTACTTTTCCTGTAGTTTTAGCGAAACGCACTTTTTTACCATCTTCAACTTTAAAGCCTACTCTGGTAGCTTTTCCTTCATGCATAACCATTACGTTAGATGCATCAATCCAAGCTTCTTTGTTCACAATACCGCCCTGCTGATTAGCCATGGAAGGTTTTGTGTGCTTTGTTATCATGTTTACGCCTTCAACCAGAACAGCGCCTTTTTTCGGATTAACAGAGATTACTTTTCCTTCTTTGTCTTTATCTTTACCAGCGATAACTTTAACAGTATCACCTTTTTTAATCTTAAACATCAGGCTTACCTCCTATAATACTTCCGGAGCTAAGGAAACAATTTTCATAAACTGTTTGTCACGAAGCTCTCTGGCTACTGGTCCAAAAATACGAGTTCCTTTCGGTGTCTTGTCATCTTTGATAATAACAGCAGCGTTTTCATCGAATTTGATGTAAGAACCATCTTTACGACGAACACCTTTTACAGTACGAACAACAACGGCCTTCACAACGTCACCTTTTTTCACAACACCGCCTGGTGTTGCATCTTTAACGGTAGCAACGATTACATCACCGATGTTAGCATATCTTCTAGTAGAACCACCCATAACACGGATGCAGAGGATTTCTTTTGCACCTGTATTGTCAGCGACTCTAAGTCTACTTTCCTGTTGAATCATGCTTAGATTCCTCCTTACAAATTATTTTGCTCTTTCTACTACTTCAACAAGTCTCCATCTTTTATCTTTGGATAATGGTCTTGTTTCCATAACTTTTACAGTATCACCGATATTGCATGTGTTTTCTTCATCATGCGCTTTTAATTTATATGTTCTCTTTACGATTTTTCCGTAAAGAGGATGTTTAACGTGGTCTTCGATAGCTACAACAATGGTCTTATCCATTTTGTCACTTACAACTTTACCAACACGTGTTTTTCTAAGATTTCTTTCCACGATTATGCTGCTCCTTTCTATTTCTAGGAATAAATTCCTTATGCGTTTGCTTTCTGAGCAATCAGAGTCTGGATTCTAGCGATGTTCTTACGAACTTCTTTAATTCTGCTTGTGTTGTCCAGCTGATTTGTTGCATTCTGAAATCTCAAGTTAAAGAGTTCCTTTTTAGCAGCTACTAATTCTTCCTGTAATTCTGCAGCTGATTTTGTTTTTAAATCTTCTACATAATTTTTAATTTTCACTGTTATCACCGCCTTCTAAGTCTGCACGAGAAACGATTTTACATTTACATGGTAACTTGTGCATCGCAAGACGTAACGCTTCACGAGCTGTTTCTTCCGGAACGCCTGCGATTTCAAACATTACTCTGCCTGGCTTTACAACTGCTACCCAGTATTCTAAGGCACCTTTACCGGAACCCATACGTGTTTCTGCTGGTTTTGCTGTTACTGGTTTATCTGGGAAAATTTTAATCCATACTTTACCACCACGTTTGATGTAACGAGTCATGGCAACACGGGCTGCTTCAATCTGGTTGGAACGAATCCAGCATGGTTCTGTTGCAACTAAACCGAATTCACCGTAATTGATTTTATTTCCTCTTAATGCTTTTCCTTTCATGGAACCGCGAAACTGTTTACGACGTTTAACTCTTTTTGGCATTAACATAATTATTTATCGCTCCCTTCCTTAGTTCCTTTTGTTGGAAGTACTTCGCCATTGTAGACCCATGCTTTTACGCCAACTTTGCCGTAAGTGGTATCTGCTTCAGCGAAACCATAGTCGATATCTGCTCTTAATGTCTGAAGCGGAATAGTTCCTTCGCTGTAGAACTCTGTACGAGCCATATCAGCACCGCCAAGACGTCCGGATACGGAAGTTTTAATACCTTTTGCTCCGGCTTTCATTGTTCTGGACATTGTAGATTTCATAGCACGACGGAAAGAAATACGGTTTTCCAGCTGTAATGCAATGTTTTCAGCTACTAACTGCGCATCTTTGTCCGGTCTTTTTACTTCTTTGATATCAACAACTACTTTTTTATCTGTGAATTTCTGTAATTCAACTTTTACTTTTTCGATTTCTGCACCGCCTTTACCGATAACAACGCCCGGTTTTGCAGTGTAGATAATGATTTTTACTCTGTCAGATGCTCTTTCGATTTCAATCTTGGAAACACCTGCGCTGTATAATTTCTTTTTCAGGTATGTTCTGATGTTGTAGTCTTCTACTAAGTTATCAGCGAAATCGCCTTCAGCATACCATTTGGAATCCCAGTCTTTGATAACTCCGACTCTGAGTCCGTGTGGGTTAACTTTCTGTCCCATGATACTCCTCCTTATCTCTCATCTAACACAACAGTAATATGGCAGTTTCTCTTTTCGATTCTGTAAGCTCTACCCTGAGCTCTCGGTTTAATTCTCTTCATTGTCGGTGCTTTGTTAGCGTAGCACTCTGCAATGTAAAGATTTTCCGGATTCATACCGTTGTTGTTTTCAGCGTTTGCGATTGCTGATTCCAGTAATTTTTTGATTACGCTGGAAGCGTATCTTGGGTTGTATGTTAAGATACCCAGTGCTGTCTGAACATCTTTACCACGAATTACATCCAGTACATAGCAAGCTTTCTGTACGGACATTCTTGCGTAGGATAATTTTGCAGACGGTCTTGTATCTTTATTAGCATTTCTTGCTCTTTTAATCTGACTTCTATGTCCTTTTGCCATGATAAAAGCCTCCTTTCAAATATTAGCGAACACCTGATTTTTTCTCGTCTTTTCCATGTCCTCTGTATGTTCTGGTTGCAACGAACTCACCGAGTTTGTGACCAACCATATCTTCTGTTACATACACCGGCACATGTTTTCTTCCGTCATGAACAGCGATTGTATGTCCAACGAAGGAAGGGAAAATTGTGGAACGACGTGACCATGTTTTGATAACTGTCTTATCGCCAGCAGCATTCATAGCGTCTACTTTTTTCAGTAAGCTTTCATCTGCGAACGGTCCTTTTTTTAATGAACGAGCCATTGTCTTACCTCCTACTATTTAGCTAATGTTTTACCATCTCTTCTTCTTACGATTAACTTGTTAGACTGTTTCTTTTTCTTTCTTGTCTTCAAGCCAAGAGCCGGTTTGCCCCATGGTGTACATGGACCTGGGCGTCCGATACCAGTCTTACCTTCACCACCACCGTGTGGATGGTCATTCGGGTTCATAACGGAACCGCGAACTGTAGGTCTGATACCCATGTGACGTTTACGTCCTGCTTTACCAATGTTGATAAGGCTGTGCTCGCCATTTCCTACAACGCCGATAGAAGCGCGGCAGTTTAATGGAACCATTCTCATTTCACCTGATGGCAGACGAAGTGTTGCATATTTGCCTTCTTTTGCCATTAACTGTGCTCCGTTACCAGCGGAACGAACCAACTGTCCGCCTTTTCCCGGATACAGCTCGATATTGTGAATCATAGTACCAACCGGAATTTCAGATAATGGTAAGCAGTTACCAACTCTTACTTCGGCATTAGCACCATTCATAATCTTCATACCAACTTTTAAACCTTCTGGAGCTAAGATATATGCTTTCTCACCGTCAGCGTATGAGATAAGAGCAATGTTAGCTGTTCTGTTCGGGTCGTATTCGATGGTTTTAACTGTTGCAGGGATATCATCTTTTCTTCTCTTGAAGTCGATGAGTCTGTATTTTCTTCTGTTTCCGCCTCCGCGGTGTCTAACTGTAATTTTACCCTGATTATTACGTCCAGCATTTTTCTTTAAGGACACTACCAGAGATTTCTCTGGTGTAGAAGTTGTGATTTCAGAGAAATCAGAACCTGTCATGTGTCTTCTGGAAGGTGTATATGGGCTGTATGTTTTAATTCCCATTACTGTCTCTCCTTTCATAACTGCACCATCGGGCTTTCAACATGCCCTGGTGTTTCTTTGCCGCAGCCAAATATCGGATTATTTTTTCTCGACTGCTTGTCTATATTTTCGTAACCGAAAGACTTAAATTAAAGTCCTTCAAAGATTTCAATATCTTTGCTGTCTTCTGTCAATGTAACGATAGCTTTTTTTGTCTTAGCAGTTTTTCCAAAAGTCATACCGCGTCTTTTGTTCTTTCCGTCTAAGTTCATTGTGTTGACAGATTTTACTTTTGTTCCTTCGAACATTTTCTCAACAGCTTCTTTAATCATTGTTTTGTTTGCATCTGTGTGAACTAAGAAAGTATATTTTTTCTCGCCCATAGCAGCCATACTTTTTTCAGTCACAACTGGTTTCAGGATTACATCATAATACTTTACGTTTGCCATTATGCGTATACCTCCTCGATTGCTGCTGCAGAAGCTTTTGTTAAGATTACTGTGTTGTATTTCAGCACGTCATATACGTTGATTGTGTTTGGCAGTGCTGTGATAACATCAGGAATGTTTCTTGCAGATAATACTACGTTTGCATCGTTGTCAGCTAAAACAACCATTGCTTTAGAAACATTTAAGTTATTTAAAACATTCTGCATTGCTTTTGTTTTTACTTCATCTAATTTCAGTTCATCAAGAACGATAAGCTTGTTTTCCTGAACTCTGCTTGTCAGAGCGGATTTAAGAGCTAATCTTCTTTCTTTCTTATTCATCTTAACGGAATAGTCTCTTGGTGTAGGAGCGAATACAACTCCGCCGCCTGTCCACTGTGGAGATCTTGTTGAACCCTGTCTTGCATGACCAGTTCCTTTCTGTCTCCAAGGTTTTCTTCCGCCTCCGGAAACTTCAGAACGTGTTTTTGCTTTCTGTGTTCCCTGACGATTATTTGCAAGCTGGCGAACAACTGCTAAATGCACTAAGTGGTCGTTGACTTCAACACCGAACACTGCATCGTTTAATTCCATTGTTCCAACTTCTTTGCCTTCCATATTATAAACAGATACGTTTGCCATTTTATGTGGTCCTCCTTTCCAACGAAAACTTATTTACCGCATTTTACAGTTTCTTTGATTGTAACTAAGGATTTCTTAGGTCCCGGAACTGCGCCTTTTACTAACAGCAAGTTGTTTTCAGCGTCAACTCTTACAACTTCCAGATTCTGAACAGTTACTTTTACATGTCCCATGTGTCCTGGCATTCTTTTTCCTTTGAATACTTTGGACGGGTCAGAACAAGCACCGTTGGAACCTGCATGACGGTGATATTTAGAACCGTGAGCCATAGGTCCTCTGGACTGTCCGTGTCTCTTGATAGCGCCCTGGAATCCTTTACCTTTGCTGATTGCAGTTGCGTCGATTTTGTCGCCTGCCGCAAAGATGTCCGCTTTGATTTCCTGTCCTAATGTGTATTCGCCTTCTAATTTTAATTCTCTGACGAATCTCTTGCAGGAAACACCAGCTTTATCAAAGTGTCCTTTCATTGGTTTGTTTACAAGATTTTCTCTCTTGTCAGCAAAACCAACCTGTACTGCTTCGTAACCGTCATTGTCCATGGTCTTAACCTGTGTTACCACACAAGGACCAGCCTGCAATACAGTTACTGGAGTTAATACTCCGTCTTCGTTGAAGATTTGAGTCATTCCGACTTTAGTAGCTAAGATTGCTTTCTTCATTCTTTTTACCTCCTGTGAATCTACAGCGGATTACACTGTGATGTGCAATCATCCTAGACAAACAGTCAACATAAGTGGATGCTTAAAGCATTGCTTCTATATCAACCTTGTAAGGATAATCTCTCTTAACCTTAAACAGAATTATTTCTGTTTCATTTTGATATCAATGTAAACACCAGCCGGCATTTCCAGTCTTGCCAGAGCGTCAACTGTTTTCTGTGTCGGTGCAATGATATCAATCAGTCTTTTATGAGTTCTCTGCTCGAACTGTTCTCTGGAATCTTTGTATTTGTGAACTGCACGCAGGATTGTTACTACTTCTTTCTTTGTAGGAAGCGGTACCGGTCCGCTAACAGTTGCTCCATTCTTCTTAACAGTTTCGATAATTTTGCCTGCTGACGCATCTACTAACTGATGGTCATAAGCTTTTAAAGTGATTCTCATTACTTGACTTGCCATAAAAAAAGTCTCCTCCTTTTCGCACTTTTAATTAGTACGACAAGCGGCGACTGTACACATTCCCGTGTGTGTCATCTTGATTTCTACACACACTCCCACCTTAGTGGTAAGTCTTTAGATGTAATACAGTGACTTGTCGTCAGTTTCCTAACTTGACATTCGCTCCACGGAAAACCTGTCTTTGACAGCAACCTCGCGCTTCATAGCTATCATGTCACAGCACTTGTTAGTATAATGGAAGTTTTTCCAAAATGCAAGCTTTTTTTCAAGAGTTTTTATATTTTTTTGTATTTTTTCCCATACATAACAAAGAACTGTCCGAACCATAAAAAACTGCCCCAGTAACGCACATCAGGAATTTGTTGTATTCCTGACGGCTGTTCCATAGGACAGTTTTCTCTTCTTATACAATATCTGAGTAATCCAGCAATGTAACTTTATTTTCTTCGTCGGTCTTGACTTCCGGAGTTTCTCCTGCTGCCTGTGCTTTGGCGAGAAGTTCCTGTACGCTTGGACTTTTCGGTACCGCATTTACATCAACCGGAATCTCCTCTTCGGCCTCTTCAGATTCTGTTTCTTCTATATTATTATAGTTCTCAGAATCAGAAATTTCTGTCTCCGGTTCAACAGGAATTTCCGGCTGCTCTGTTTCCGTGCTGCTCTGCACAGTTTTTTCCATCGGCTCTGCTGCCGCTTCCTGTGCTGCCTTTTCCAGTTCTTCTGCATTCGGCATAACTATGGTAGCATCTGGTGTCTGCTCCGGTTCACTGACCGCTGCAACACCCATAGCAATGGAAGACATCGCATCCTTCATGGCATCATCAAAGCCCTGAAGTTCCGGACTTTCTTTCTCTGCGGAAGCCGGCGGAAGTTCTTCGTCCTCCTCCTCATCCAGAAGTCCTTTCTTCGCCAGTTTGCGGCGGCGCTTTTCTTCCTTTCTCAGACGGCGGCGTTCCCGGAAGCTGAGTTTTTCTTCGTCTTCATCCTCATCTTCTTCCTCGTCCGTATCGCCGTCCTCATCTTCGTCTTCCTCCTCATCATCCCTGTCTTTTCGCCACAGTTCTGAGAGAATAAAGAGAATCACCAGGAAAACAATTCCCACGCCTACTACTATCAAACCTTCTTTGCTTTGAAGAGCGATAGCTGCATATCCGATAAAGGGAACCACTACCACAACTTTAGGAACAGATTTGTTCAAGTTGATATTTTCAGTGTCACTGCTTTTGCTGTAGACATCTTTCACCTGATAAACGCCTGCACTGGCATCCATATCCTGAATCTCATAAATGTAGGTGCTGGAACCTTCGTTATAGATAATCTTATCCTTCTTTTCCAGTTTCTTTACATTGACGCTCTTTCCGTAGGCCACAGAACCTACCGGAAGGTTTGTATCTGTTCCGGTATTGTCGTTCATAACCGTATCCACCCCGGCAAAAGGAGGTACCAGAAGAGCGGCTGCAATGATTATGGAAAAGAGAACCACCAGATTCACTATAATTTTCAGTATTTTTGACATTTGTGTACTCCTCACTTTACAACTTTGCCTTCATGTTTTCATAATATAATCTATATTAACATTTTTCGGCACAGATGTATAGTGCCAATTTATTATTTCGTTTCCGCTGCAAGGAAAGCGCAGTATCCTCTGTAAGCTTCATAGATATCCACTTTGCTTGCAATTTCCCATGGAGCATGCATATTCAGCACTGCCACACCGCAGTCAATGACTTCCATATTATAGTTGGCCAGTATGTAGGCAATGGTTCCGCCGCCGCCCTGGTCTACTTTTCCAAGTTCTGCTGTCTGGAAGGAAACCTGGTTGTCATCCATAATTTTGCGCAGTTTCGCAATGTATTCCGGGTTGGCGTCATTAGAGCCGCCTTTTCCCCTGGAGCCGGTGTATTTGTTGAAGGTAATACCGTGTCCCAGGTATGCGCTGTTTTTCTTTTCCATCACTTCCGGATAATTAGGGTCAAAAGCTGCACTTACATCTGAAGACAGCATCATGGAATTTTTCAGCGCTCTTCTTAAAAGCAGTTCGCTGTATTGTCCTGCTGCATACATCACTTCCGCTGTGGTATTTTCAAAGAAGCGGGACTGCATACCAGTAGCTCCCACACTTCCAATCTCTTCCTTGTCTACCAGCAGGCACACAGAGGTATATTTTACTTTGTCCTGTGCAAGAGTCGCCATAAAGGAAGGGTAAGAGCAAACTCGGTCATCATGTCCGTAAGCCATAATCATGCTTCTGTCCAGACCGTAATCTCTGGCCGGACCTGCCGGTACTACTTCAAATTCTGCGGAAAGGAAATCTTCCTCTTCCATATCATATTTTTCTTTCAAAATGGAGAGAATCTGCGCCCTGACCGGTTCTTCTTCCTTACCGTCCAAAGGCATGCTTCCCACCAGCACGTTCAGGTTTTCTCCCTCAATGACCTCTGCAGCTGTTTTCTGGAGCTGCTTTGCAGACAGATGAATCAGCAGGTCGGAAATACCAACTACCGGGTCATCCCCGTCTTCACCGATAACCACATTCACTACTTCGCCGTTTTTCTTTGCCACAGCCCCGTGAAGCGCCATAGGAAGGGTCACCCACTGATATTTCTTCACACCGCCGTAATAATGAGTGTCCAGAAGTGCCTGTTCCTGGTCTTCGTATAAAGGATTCTGTTTCAAATCCAGTCTTGGGGAGTCAATATGCGCGCCCAGGATTCTCATACCTTTTTCCATGGGTTCTTCACCGATAATGTACATAGCCAGGCATTTTCCCATATTGTTGGCATATACTTTATCTCCCGGCTTCAGGCTCTCGCCATTTTCAATCACTTCATTCAGATTGCGGTATCCGGCTGCTTCTGCCTGCTGTACCATTTCAGTCACACATTCCCGCTCTGTCTTGCAGGTGCTCATAAAGGATTTATATTTTTCGCAAAAATCAAAAACTTCTGTTTTGTCACTGTATTTTTTCCAAGCGTTTTCTGTTTTCATTTTATCTTGCCTCCTGTATTTTCTGTTCTTTCTCGATTCTACTACAACTTTCTCCTGATTGCAAGACAGGTCTTGATTCTTCCCCCGGCTTCCATTATAATAATGTTACTGTTTAATGCTTTAAACAAATAGCAATGCAAAAGGTGGAAACCGCTATGGATACAAAGCAGAAAATCAAAATCATGGAAGACCTTTCGCTAAATGCCTGGCCTTCTTATCAAATGCAGATATATGACGGCTGGATTCTCCGGTTTTCTTATTTTTATACGCACAGAACAAACTGTATTGAGCAGCTTGGCCATTCTTCTATTCCCTTACAGGACAAGCTGGATTACTGTGAGGACATTTATGAAAAATGGGGAACTCCGGCCATTTACAAGATTAACCCTCTTCTGGACAGTTCTTTTGACCAGAGGCTGATGGAACGCGGGTATTTCATGGCTCATGTAACAGAGGTAATGACACGGAGCCTGTATGCATATAAGGCGTCCGGAAAGCAGAATCCAAATATCACCCTTCATACGGAAATTTCAGACCAGTGGCTGAAAGGGCTATTTGCCATGAAAGGAATGACAAACGAGACCCATTTAAAAATCGTCCCTTCCATGTATGCAGCCATTCCAAAGGACACTCTGGCCGTATGCGCATGGCATAGCGGCAGAATCATCGGAACGGGACTAGGTATTCTGGACCGGGATTATGTAGGGCTTTATGCCATTCACGTACACCAGGACTTCCGCGGAAAAGGAATTGGGCGGGCTATCTGCGAAACACTGCTGGAAGCCTCCAGACAGCGCGGTGCGGCTTTTGCTTATCTGCAGGTGGTGCAAGGGAATCGTCCTGCAAAAAAGCTATATGAAGCCCTGGGATTTGAGGATTTTTATACTTACTGGTTCCGCCAGCAGTATTCCGTGGCACGGGGCGAAAATATCCCCTGTGAGGGACAGAAGTAGATACTTTTCCGCAAAAAGAGCCAGCCGGATTTCGCAGATGGAATTCCGGCTGGCCGCTCACATTCTCTTTATATTTTCCTCTTCCTATTATTTCGCTTTATTACTCAGGTATTCCTCTATGCTCTTCATAGCTTCTTCTTCGTCAGCACCGTCTACGGATACTGTTACATTTTCCCCGTTATCCAATCCAAGACTCATCATTCCCATGATGCTCTTGGCATTCACCTTTCTTGCTTCGCTTTCCAGGTAAATGTTGCTTGTGTACTGGCTCGCTACCTGTACAAGCATTGCGATAGGTCTTGCCTCCAGACCGTTTGAGATTCCGATAGTAATGGACTTTCTAATCATACTTGTTCCTCCTTGACTCCTCTGAGCTCCTCTGCTATGCTGCATATTTTCCGCAGTCTGTGATTAATACCGGATTTTCCTACAGGGATTGACAGTAAAGTTCCAAGTTCCTTCAATGATGCCTGTGGATATTCCAATCTCAATAAAGCTGTCTCTTCCAGATTTTCCGGCAGTCTGTGGAGACCTACGGTATCCCGGATATAAATAATATCCTCCATCTGCTTCACAGCGGCATTTACCGTTTTGTTAATATTCGCTGTTTCGCAGTTCACCTTTCTGTTTACAGTGTTGCGCATCCCTTTCAGAATCCTGACATTCTCCAGGTTCATAAGAGACACTCCTGCTCCCATAAGTCCCAAAAGTTCTACGATTTGTGCGCCTTCCTTTACATAAACAACATGATACTTTTTGCGTTTTACTATCTTGGCATCAATTTCAAAAGACTGGATGATTTCCTGCAGCTGCAGGGCCTTCGCCGGAGTCGTACACACGATTTCAAAATGATAAAACTTCTCTGGGTCGCTGATAGAGCCGGCACACAGAAATGCACCTCTTAAAAATGCACGTCTGCAGCAATTCTTCTGAATAACCATTTGGCTGACCAGGGTATCACTGTGTATAGGTCTTCTGTCCGCTGTCAAAAGCTTCACAGCCTGTAAAATCTTCACAGTTTCCTCCGGGTCCTCTACGTCAATTGTAAATCGGTTGTTTTTTTTGACTATTCTTTTATCAATAGAAACTTCGCCATTTATTTTAAACGTTTTTTCCAGTAATGTAAAGCACTTTCTTATAATACTTTCATTTTCCGCAGATAACCTGAGAATAATTTTTTTGGTTGACAGACGGACAATCTCGCCGTGAAAGGCAATAATGGCAGCCAGCTCCGCAATCCTGCAATGTCTGGCAGGGTCTTCCTGGCGAAGCAGCTCCTCTTTTACGTTTCCGGAGAAAGACATTTTTTTCCATCCTTTTCTATATCTCTATGTTCTACTCTGATTCCGTATTCCTCGTTTTCGCCCAGACGGCGGTACAGCTCATTCGCCAGGGTTACCGAACGGTGTTTGCCGCCTGTACAGCCCACGGCAATGACCAGCTGAGTCTTGCCTTCTGTAATATAGTTCGGAATCAGAAAACGAATCATGTCCTCCAGTTTGTCTGAAAAGGTATGCGCCAACTCAAAATTCATCACATAATCCCGAACCGGGGCATCATTCCCGCTTAAAGGACGGAGATTCTCCAGATAATAGGGGTTCGGCAGGAAACGCACATCAAAGACCAAATCCGCATCCTGGGGAATTCCATACTTAAATCCAAAGGAAAGTACCGTTACCATAAGGTTTTTAAATTCCCTGTTCTCCACAAAGATTTTTTCCAGTTCTGCCTTCAGTTCTCTGGTCAGCAGTTTACTGGTGTCCAGAATATAATCCGCACATTCTTTTAAGGTTCTCAGTTTTTCCCGTTCCCTGCGAATACCGTCATCTACTCTTCCATTTCCGGCCAGAGGGTGACTGCGCCTTGTCTCTTTATATCTTCTTACCAGCACATCCTCATCTGCGTCCAGAAAGAGAATTTCCATTCCCAATCCCGGAGTCTGAATATTTTCCAGCACGGATACCAGTTCATCCAGAGATTTTCCGCTTCGGATGTCCACTCCTATGGCTACTTTTTCGATTTCCCCCGGACCGCTGTCATGAATCAGCTGTACAAACTTGTCAATCAGCGGCACAGGCAGATTGTCTACGCAGAAATACTCCATATCCTCCAGCATTTTCAGTGCCGTACTTTTGCCGGCTCCCGACATGCCCGTCACAATTACAAACCGCATAGCTCCTCCTAAAATTCTCCCAGAAACCGCACTTCCGGTTCCAGTTCTACTCCAAACTGCTCTTTTACCCGTCTCTGTACTTCATGAATCAAATCCAATACGTCCTGGGCCGTGGCATCTCCTTTATTCACCACAAAGCCGCAGTGCTTTTCAGACACCTGAGCGCCGCCCACTGAAAATCCCCGAAGTCCTGCGTCCATAATCAGCTTGCCTGCAAAATATCCCTCCGGTCTTTTAAACGTACTGCCTGCACTTGGCATATCCAGAGGCTGCTTTGTCACTCTGCGTTCCTTATAGTCCTCCATCTGCTCACGAATGGCCTGCCGCTGGCCCCGGCGCAGCTTCAGCACAGCAGAGACTACAATATAGCCTTTTTCCTTTACAATGCTGGTTCTGTATCCCATCTTCATTTCTTCCACCGACAGGGTAAGAAGTTCTCCCTCCTGGTTCAGCACAGTGACAGACTCCACAATATCTTTCATCTCACCGCCGTAAGCACCGGCGTTCATCATTACCGCCCCGCCTATGGTTCCCGGAATACCGGATACGGCTTCCATGCCTGCCAGACCTGCATCCAACGCTTCTTTTGCCGTCTTTGACAAAAGAGCCCCTGCTTTTACCAGAATCCGCTCGTCCTTTACCTCCATATCACTGAAGTTTTTTCCAAGCTGAATCACAACTCCCCTGTACCCTCTGTCGCTGACCAGAAGATTGCTTCCGTTTCCCTGTACGAAGAAAGGAAGATTCTCTTCTTTACAAATTTCTATGACTTTCTGCAGCTCTGCTGTGCTGTGGGGGCAGAGATAATAGTCTGCCGGTCCTCCAATGCGGAAGGTCGTATGATTTTTCATAGGTTCCTTCCATTTCACATTGTCGCTTCCCAGACAGCTGCAGAATCGATTTTCTATTTTATTTTCCATCTGAATACCTCTTTTATTTATTTCTGAAATACCAGGTCTCTAATAACCTCTCCGGCAATCATCAGCCCCGCCGCACCTGGCACAAAGGAGACGCTGCCCGGTACCGGTCTTTTGCTGCCGCTTCTGACTTCCAGCGGCGGCTCTTTCCGTTTTTTCTTTGCCACCACTTCTGTGGAAAACAGCACTTTCACCTTCTTGATTCTTCGCTTTTTTAACTCCGCGCGCATAACTTTCGCCAACGGGCACACGCTGGTTTTCGAGATGTCCGCTATCTGAAAACAGGACGGATTCAGCTTGTTTCCGGTTCCCATACAGGAAATCACGGGAATTCCCGCTTCCTTCGCCTTCTCAATCAGAAGCAGCTTGGCCGATACGGTATCCACGGCATCTATCACATAATCAAAGGCTGAAAAATCAAACAAATCTGCTGTTTCCTCGCCAAAAAAGGTGTCGTAAGTATGGACAACCGCGTCCCGGTTAATATCCAGAATTCTCTCCTTTGCTACCAGCACTTTCTTTTTGCCCATTGTGGAGCGCAGCGCCACCAACTGTCTGTTTAAATTGGTCAGGCTGACTTCATCATGATCTACCAAAGTCAGAGAGCCTACCCCGGCTCTTGCCAGAGCTTCCACCACATAAGAGCCCACTCCGCCGATACCAAAAACTGCAATGCGGGAATTAGCCAGTTTCTGAAGCCCTTCCCTTCCTAATAGTTCTTCTGAACGTGAGAATGCATGGAGCATTTTCCGTTTCCTCCTGTAATTATAATATCGTATTTTGACTGTAATCTTTTCTATTATACTATTGTTCCTGATAAAAGTATAGATGAGTTTTCTTAAATTTCTATATCCTAAAACGCTTTAAAATCATAGCGGTACGGAATCGCAGCCTTTACGGAATGCAGGTTTTCATACAATTCACTCCAGAGCTGTGCAATGGACTCCTCACCTTCCCGTATATCGTCAATGACCAGTCCTCCGTCTTGTTCCAGAATTTCATAAGCCTTCCTGTCTTCTCCAAGTCTGTGCAAAGCAGAAATATAGTAAAATTTCAGTTTTCCTATCTCCTGTACCTGGCTTTCCTGTTTCTCAAAGAAGTCCACAATCTCTTTATATGCTTCACATAGATGCAAAATTTTCAAGCCCTCTTTTAAGTAAGATACATTCTGATTTTCCATTTGCAGTCCCTGCAGTATCCATTTTGCCGCCTCCTGCGGGCGTTCTGTAAGCAAACAGACACAGGCCAGCCCGTGATTGGTCCACGGATTTTTCTCCAAGTCACAGGACTGGAGCAGAAGTTTCTCCGCAGTTTTATAATGTTCTTTCTGATAATATCCGATTCCCGCGTGATAATAGGCATACCAGTTGTCCTTATTGGAAGATTCCAGTGTATTCACAAGGAACTGCAGATTTTCTCCGTCTATGAGAAACTCATCCGGCACATTTCCGGCAGCCGGTTTATGCAGGACTCCTGTCTCAAAAAAGTGTTTCCAGATGTTCAGAGAATCAGACACAGCTAAAAATTCCAGATGTTCTGACCATTTGCCTCTCTGGACCAATGCACCGTATCCGCTTCCGCAGTTCACCAGCTTTGCCTTCCGCTTTGCCATGGGCCTGGTTTCTTTCAGCTTTTCTTCCATGGACGCTGTTCTTTTTCCAACTTCTAAAACGGCTGTTAATTCTGCTTCTCTTTCTTTATGAGATTTCTCTTTTATGTGCTTTGGCAGTGTGACCGGGCCGTATTGTTCCAGCCATTCCCAGGCTGTGTGAGGCGCCATAGGCACACAGCCGTACTGTGTTTTCCCAAGTCCTGCCTGAATTTCCACATATCTTCCTGCCTTGTCTGTGAGAAATTCCTGCCAGTGGTCAGAAGCCTGCCCATTCCCCCAGGAAAACAGCTTTCTGCTCCTTAGTCTTTTGGTTGAGGTATGTAAAAGCCCGTATCCCTCTTTATTCAGGTTTGCAATATACTTTGGCTTTTCTTCATCAATAGCGAAAAAGTAATCTACAGATTTCGGAATTTTCTTGTAATCCGTCACATCAACGCCATTTACCATGGGAATATCCCCTTTGAATACTGCGCCGTCTGCATAAGTAAAGGCTTTTTCTGCCGGAACTACAATTCGGCCGTCTTCATATTCCGGAACTGCCATATTGCTCCACCAGTACATGGGAATGACTTCCTCACTCTCATTCACAATCCTCATTCTGCAGTTTAAAGCCCGGTCCTCCTCTTCCAGCCAGAAGTCCATCTGGTAAGGAACTTTTCTTATACGCTCATATTCATACATACGCAGCACCGGCGCCCCTGTCTGTGTTTCTGTGACTGCCGTATATAAAGGCGCTGTGGTATAAGGGGTGTGGCCTATAATGCCCATATTCCACTCTACACCACCGCTGAACCAGGCATTCCGCACAGCCAGATTGCTGAACTGAAGAACGTCATTGGTATAAAGCAGATTTGTACCCGTTGTCTTATCCCACAGTTCCCAGAGTCTTCCTCCGTATTCCGGCAGAAATACCGCTTTTAAATACTGATTTTCCAGTATTGCCGTGGAAATCTCTTTTTCTTTCAGCTTTCTGGTATAACTGTTGTACTGCCGGTAGGGATAGGCATTTTTTCTGCGCCCGTACCCCTCATAAATTTCATCCTCCTCATCCAGACGAAATTCCAGATGATTCTGTAAAATATGTTCCCCCAATAAATCCGGCACACAAGATTCCGGCCCCAAATCAGCCCCCTGCATCCTGATACATTCAAACCGTAATTCTGACATATTTTGTTCCCTCCCATAAAATCTCTTCCAAGTGTTGTTATCTCTCATCATATCTTGATTTAAAAGGTATTTCAAGCACAAAAGAAGAAGTGTATCCGGAACTTTTCCCCAGGACACACTTCTTGGAATTTTAAAAATAGGTATAGTTTTTCGGCTTCTCCTTCCATCCAATGGCTCTTTGAATATCTTCCTCATATTTCCTGTCGCTGCACTCCATTCTTCCTGTCCACAAAAAAGCCGAAAGAGGAATGGCGCCCATAACAAGGGAGGATAAATCCGCAATATTGGTTTTCAGCACCACATCAGCTTCCCGGTCACGGGTCAGAAGCACCTTGTCCTCCTGTATATGGAGAAGAATACTTCCGTTATTCTGTTCCATGAAGTCATCTTCCACCTGCAGTTTTAGCGTGAATTCTCTTTCTACAGGCTGCTGACCGTGATTCTGTTGAGCAAAATAGCCCTTCAAATCCAAAATTCGGAACATATACCCCATGTTCCTTCTTCCGATTTCCTGAATAGCTCCGTCAAAGGCCCGATTCTCCCCGCTGTCCGGATTGGTAAACAGCATATGGAAAGATTCTTCATAAGTATAAATCCGCACCCGTTCTATCTGGTCTGTCTGGGAGGCAAAGAACGTCAGAAACTGCTTCATAGTCTCCATGTCCTCGCAGATAAGCTCCCGCACAACCAAGTCATGATACATATCTGTATAGTGTTCTACCTCTGCAAATTCAAAGGTGAGATATCCTGTGATTCTGCCCTCTCTTCTGCACACCACCACATAGGGCATATCAAAAATCCGATGCCTATCCATAAAGGGATGCAGGGTCGCCCCGTGGGTTTTCCCGGCATATTTCCTGTAAAACTCCAGAATTTCCTCTTCCTCCTCAGGCTTTGCGTAGGACAAGCCGGATTTGTCACCGTAGGAACGGATATACTGGGGACGGGGAGAATACATCATGGTTTCATTGCAGTAACCAAAGCCCATTTTGTAATAAAAGGCAGGGTTAAAAGGGTGCAGCGCACCCACGGTTCTGCCCGTCTTTGCGAAAAATCCCAGCCCTACGCGGACGAGATTTTTGGCGATGTGCTCTTTCTTGTGGAGAAAGCCGGTGGACAGATAAGCCGTTCCGCCCATCTGCATCCGCTTTCCCCGTACATTCACTTCAAAATCCATGAGAAGAGAAGAACCCATCAGATTTCCACTGTCATCAAAGCAGCCCAGATAACGCCCTTCCTCCGGGCTTTTCAATTCTCCCGCCATATTGTGAAGCAGAGCCTCCGGCGTTTTAGAGGGAAATCCCGTCACCACATTTCTCGCAAGCTGCGCTTCTTCTTCAGGCCGTACAAAGCGAATATCCATGCTTCTCTCTCCTTTTTACTGCCAGTCTGCCGGATATACGAAATACGCATATCGGGTCTTGGAAGGAGTCTGGAAGTGGATATGGGAATTTTTCGGAATATAAATAATATCTCCCGGATTTCCCGTTACCACGCGTCCGTCAATCTCAATTTCCAATACCCCGTCAATGACCAGGTCATACTCATCATACGTCAGCGTCCATTCAAAGCTGGTGTGGTCCAGTTCCATAATGCCGCATCCCATTCTGGGTGCTTCTTCCAGGGTCACCACATCTTTCAGCGCCACGCCTTCCTGTTGAAAAGGCTCACATTTTACAGTGTTTGTCTGAATTTTCAGGATTCCGCTGGGGTCTTTTTCCTTTACAAAATCTTCTTTGGGAGTTTCGGCTTTGGCAGATTCCGCCAGTACCCGCTTTACTACTTCACGAATCAGTTCTTCACTTACGTTCATTTCTGTCACCTCTCCTTTCGGAATGCTCTTTTTGTCTTATCTTCCTATTTGTCTGTCTGTGTGCTCTGTACCTTGGACAGCAGCTTCGGCGAAAGAAGATTAGCAAGAATCAGCGCTGTAATACCAGCCACCAGTTTTCCTACGATAACCGGGAAAATCATTTCGGAATTGACACCTGCGGTAAATCCAAGGTGATCGCCGAATACAAAGGCTGCACTGACTGCAAATGCAACGTTTAACAGTTTTCCTTTTGGGTTCATCTTATCCATAATATTAAACATGGCAATGTTGTTGGCCAGTGTTGCTACCAGACCTGCAGAACCGTTTTCGTCCATACCGAATTTCTTGCCCAGGGCATTTAAAGCCTTGCCGAACGTACGGGTAATCCAGAGTACCATAGGGAAGGCACCGATTAACACAATAGCAATCTGCCCACATGTCAAAAGTCCGGATTCCAGAGGGATGACACCGTCTGCGTTTGGCTCTACCATGATATTGAACAACGGAAATTTAATTTTTGTCTGGTACTCAAAAACAGCGATGGCTGTCAAAGCTGTAATAACGATGGTAACGCCTGTACCGAATTTGTTAAATCCGCTGATCATTTTTGCCGGTGCAAACCACAGCCCCAGAACAATGAGACCTGCGATGATAATAACCGGAATCAGGTTTACTAAAATAGTCAGAATGTTAATCTTGTACTGGGTCATGTTCATAACCAGACCGCCGACGATACAGCCGATAGGAATGGTAATCATACCGGCGAGAATACCTGCGCCCAGATATGGTCTGTCTTCTTTTTTAATAATGGAAAGGGCTACCGGAATGGTAAATACCAGAGTAGGTCCCATCATGGTTCCCAGAATCAAGCCTGAGAAGTTACCCAGTGTTTCCGTTCCTGCCAATTCCATAGCCAGGGGGTATCCACCCATATCACAGGCCAGAAGCGTGGTGGCAAACATAGATGCATCTGCGCCCAACAGTTCGTAAATGGGCACGATAATCGGTTTTAATAAAATAGCCAGTACCGGTGCTGCGGCAACAACACCTGCCATAGCCATAGCCAGCGGCCCCATAGCGTTAAATCCTTCTTCAAACTGCTCTCCGTATCCGTGTTTGTTGCCCCGGATTTTATCCACGGCGCCCACAATCATAAAAATCATCATGACTAAAATGATAACTGAGTTTACAGATAAACCGGAAACCCAGTCTTTCATACTTTGTGTAAAAACCTCGACATTGGTAATATTGTCAATTAATTCCTGAAACATACTTACCTCCTCCTGCTGCCCCGTCTGACGCTGCAGCCTTTTTCTCTTTTCAATGTGGTTACAGCAAGGACTGGAAAACCTGTGGAGAAGGCCGCGGAATAACGGTACTTTCCACATACAAATCTTTATCCTGTTTTGCCGCTGCTACGGCAGCCCGTACTGCACCTACATCTCCGGTCAGAGTTACAAAACCCTTTCCTCCAATGGCATAGCCGATACGCACTTCTATTAACGTGATGTTCGCCGCCTTGGCCGCTTCATCAGCCGCCAGAATGGCAGAAGCCACGGAATAAAATTCCAACACGCCCACAGCCCCCGGACTTTCCACGGCTACGGTTCCGGTAAGCGCCGGAATCAGCTGTTCGTGTACATTGGAAATCCGCAGGGAATCCACCACATAAGCGCCGCCTTTTGCCAGTCCTTCCTCCATTGCGACCTTCACATCTCCTGTGTCACCGCCTACAATGATAATATATTTTCCCGGACAAACTGTGGAAGAGCGTATCAAATCTACCTGCGCGGCTTTTACCATAAAGTCGCTGGTTTCAATTCCCCTTGCAATGCTGGACAGTTCCACCATACCGATTGCTTTGCCCATGCTTTATACCTCCTCTCCACAGATTCTGATGTATGTATCTGTCACTTCTTTTACAACCCCTGCCAGTCCTGTATGAATATTTACCGAAAGACCTTCCGCCGCCTGGGCCACCAGATCGTTTTTTTCCACATACTCACCCTCGTGTACCACAGCCTGAGCGGGTTTGCCGATATGCTGAGACAGTAAAATCCGGCACTCTTTCACTTCCAGTTCTTTTTCTGCAGGAAGTTCATGTGTGACATACGGGGTCAGTTCCAGTCTGGCGATGAGCCGCTCTGTGGGAATCTTGCGATTCTGTATGGCTTCTCTGGCCTCCGGATGCATGTTTTTCTGCGAATTGATGCCTTTTTCTCTCAGCAGTCCTTTTGCGTATTCATTCATTTTCCTCGGGGAAAGTCCCATGGGGCAGGCAAACATTTCACAGACGCCGCAGCTGCAGCAGTTCACTGCACTGCCAAACGCTTTTTCATACTCTGCCGCATCGGTGAGCATGCTCTCTTTCCATAGATTTCTCATGACTACGTTCGGTCTTACTTCATGCCCCAGCATAAAACGGGGACACATATCCGTACACATTTTGCACTGGATACACGCTGCCGCAGCCTGGCGAATCATACGCTCTCTTGGCAGTTCGCTTCTCTTTACCAGATAGTGGTCTTTGGGCAGTACCAGAAGATTTCCTGTAGTCTTTGTCACCGCAGCTCTGCGGATTTCTTCCTCTTCTCTCAGCATTTTCCCCATCATGGGACCGCCCACAAGGACTGCGTACTCCCGTTCTGCAAGTTCTGCGTCACCGAGTATCTGTGTAATGGGGGTTCCCAGGGGCACATGATACATACCTGTGTGCTTCACTGCGCCGGTAACGGAAAGGTACTTTTCCGAAACAGGTTTTCCCTCCAGTGCGTCTGCAATGGAAAGCACGGTTCCCACATTATCTACCACACAGCCCACATCCAGAGGCAGCCCTCTTTCGGGAACACTTCTTCCTGTGACTTCCTGTACAATGACCTGCTCATCTCCTGCGGGATAAAAAGTTCTCATACCGCAAATCTCCACTCTGGCGTTCTGACGTTCAATTTCCGCCTGCAGAGCAGCGATTTCTCTCTTATATTTTGCCTTTGTGGCAATGACACAGTGCTCTGCTTCCAGATGTTCTGCAATCCGCACTGCCGTCCTGATAATTCTTTCGGGAAATGTCCTGCAGAGATACTTGTCTGTTTCAATCAATGGCTCACATTCTGCCGCATTGATGATAAAATACTCTGCTTTCGCATTCAGCTTCACATAGGTGGGGAAACCGGCGCCGCCGGCTCCCACGATTCCCGCTTCTTTGATGGTTTCTACGAAACTCATTGCCTCACCGCTTTCCGCTTAAATCCTGTCTTCCTCTATTTCCTGGTCGTCTACAATGCCCACCACAGTGGCGTCCACGGGAATATCCCTTCCCCCTGCCGCATTCCGGGCAGAACTTCCGCCTACATAAATCACTTTTTCTCCCACTCCGGCGCCGATAATGTCCGCCGCTACAATGGGATACTCGATGGGTTTATCGTCCAGCAGATTTACCGGCTGAATGACCAGAAGCTTCAGCCCTGCCAGTTTTTCCTCTTTTCTGGTTGCCCAGATGGTTCCGATAACTTTTCCTGTTTTCATAGGCGCTGTTCTCTCTTTCCTGAGGAGATGTCTCTGCGTTCTATGAGAATTTTATGTTTTGCTGCATATTCCTTAGCCAAATCGGACAAAATGGATTTCTCTCTGATTATCACCCGTTTTATCCGCTGATTTCCCAGAGAAATCATATCCTTTTCTGTAATGATTTTCTTGTCCAGTACAGCTTCCGGCAGTTCTTCTGCACAATCCCCGTCCGTGTCTGCAGCTGCCTCTGCATGGCTGCAGGCCGGCTCTTCCGGACACCCCTCCGGGGCTTCTGTGTCCGCGCCGTGCAGAATCAAATCCGGTATCTGCTCATGGGCAGCAATCATCAGGCCGCTGTCCTTTAACATCTGCAGATTGGCTTCCAGCCGTCCGTAAAAAGCCTTGGGCGCGGTATCCCGGTATTCGTAAAGCTCAATGCCTTCTTCTGCGGCATAGATTTTCTTTCCCTCTAAAAGCGCCTGTCCCAGAAGTCTGGTGAAACCATTGTCAAAAATGCCATGGGAAATTTTTCCCAGCGCTTCGTTTGACAGGGTATAGAGCACCACGGCCTCACAGTCCTTCACACTGCACTGATAATCGGCAAGCAGAGCGCATTCCATGCGGTAATATCTGCCAAGTTCTGTGTTCTCCAGCGTTTCATGGCAAATAGTTCCGTGTTCTTCGGTGAGTACCAGAATGGAAGGCAGTTGTATGGCCTGCAGTTTTTCCTGCACTCTTTTACAGATTTCGTTTAACAACTCTGTGTCCACGCGATTCTCCTCCTTTCTGCTTTTTTCTGCCTGTCTTATGCAGGCTGACAGTTCATGGCAATTCCGGCCGGAGTTACCAGGAACGGATTTTCCGGCTTAACTGTTTTGATTCCTGTCTCTTTTTCAATGATTTTTTCAATACCCGTCAGACAGCAGGTGCCGCCGCACAGGTAAATGGTATCAATATCTTTCCCTTTTACATAACGGTTGATGATGGTGGCAATTTTTTCTACCACGGCTTTCAGCACGGGAAGAATTTCCTTGTGTCTGCTGTAATCCTGTTTGATTTCCTCTGCCTCGGCAAAGGGAACGTGATAATTGCCCGCAAGCACCAGAGAAAGGTGAGTGCCGCCTGTAGGCTCATCTTCTACCTGTACCACTTCTCCGCCTTTTAAAATGGCAAGCCCGGTGGTCCCGCCGCCGATGTCCACAATAACGCCGTCCTGAATCTCATACACGGCGTTGGCGGAACTGGGTTCGTCCAACACGGCTGAGACTTCAAAGCCCGCCCCTTCTGCCACATAGCTGTGGGTTTTTGCGCTGCTCTCCGTGCCGGCCGGCATGGCAATGGCACAGTTTATCAGCTCTCTGCCCAGTCTTTCCTCCAGCTTTGCCTTTAAGCGGCGGACAATGTCCAGGGCGCCGGAATAATCCACAACCACCCCGTCCCGCAGCACGCTGGCTGCCTGCTTCTCACATGCCACCGGATTGTTTTCTTCATCTAATACCACAAGAACAATGTAGGCAGTCCCCAGGTCTAATCCCACTTTCAGTTTTCCTTTGGCAGGAAAGGTCTTCGTCTCTGATTCCGCCACACGTCTCATAAATTCTTCCACATGCCTGATATCCATCTGCAACTGCTCTCCTTACTGTTTCCGTATAATCTTACCCAGGGTAAATCCCCGGACTGACGCTGCATTTGCCTCGTCGAAATCAATGTGCATTCTGAAGTTAAATGCATCGCTGACGCGGACAATGACATCATCAAAGGTTACCGGACGCTCGCTTAATATTTTTACGCTGACATGCTCTTTATCGGAAATCTGCAGCATTTTTGCCACCTCTGTGGGAACATGAATGTGGTTGTGCGCCACAATGGTTCCCTCGGAAATAGCAATACTGCCGGCAGGTCCTTCGATAATCATAGGGGCAGAGCCCTTCACATCTCCGGATTCCCGAAGCGGCGCCTGTACCCCAAGGGCTACGCAGTCGCTGACAGAAAGTTCCACCTGAGTGGCTTTCCGCACAGGGCCAAGCACTGCCACGCGTTCCTTTTTCCCTTTCGGGCCTGTCAGTGTCACCCGCTCTTCGCTTAAAAACTGTCCCTTCTGGGAAAGGGGGCGCTTCTCATGCAGCACCTGCCCTTTTCCAAAAAGTTTTTCCACATCTTCTTCTGTGAGATGTACATGGCGGGCGGAAACCTCTACCTCTACCAGTCCGGCCTTTGTCATGGTGTCCAGCACTTTGTTTATCAACTGTTCCATGCTTACTCCTTATAGCCCTCTGCCAGATACTTGCACATGATGATGTGCATGGCACTGGACATTCGGTTCAATTCTTGAATAATATCTTCTCTATTGTAGCTTCTTCCCTCATGAAAAGCGGTTGCTGCTGCCACTTCTGCTTCACGGACGGCTGCCCTTAGCTGATTCAGAAGTGCATAAGCCTTGCCCAGTGTATAATCCGGAAGCACCATCTGCTTTACATTGTAAAACTTCATAGGGTTATGAGAATGTTCCCTCAGTTCCGCATGGCTCAGTCCAATGATGCATTCCCTGCGGAAAGGTTCGTCCATGACATCACACCGCATCATTTCTCTCAGGCTCACCAGAATGTCCTGCAAATCATCAAGCAGTTTCTGGGATTCTCCCATTTCCTGAAGAATGGTCTGATTCAGGACAAAAAGTGTTTCCAGACTGTCCAGTTTGCCGCGGAAGAAAATCCGCTTATGGTCTTTTGGTACCAGTGTGTTGCCATACAGATGGGTCATATGCTCGGGTTTCTCATAATAATAAGCGCCGGTTTCATAATCCACAAATTTCGGCTTTGCCTCCTTTTCCACCTGTACCTCCGGCATAGGCAGAACTTTTGTGGCCTGCATCTCTGGTTTTTCTTCCCGCTCTTCTGTCTGCTGACTTTTCTTTGCGGTTTTGATCCCTTTCCCGTCCTCAATGCGGATTTTACACTGCTGTAAGTATTCTCTTGCAGCCGGAGAGAGGATTTTTCCCTCCGGCACAGTATAAGTTTCTGGGGTAGATGCCCGAAGTTCACTGCGTAATATAGCCTCTGTTATCACTTTCATATCAGGTAATCCACCTCCTCTCGCTGCTGTTTACAAAGCCAGCAGCCTGTGCTGGCCGCTTTTATTTTGCAAGAGAGGGCAGAATGGATTCCACTTCTTCGTGGGGCCTTGGGATTACATGAATGGAAATCAGTTCGCCTACGCGTTCCGCTGCAGCCGCACCTGCGTCTGTTGCCGCTTTTACCGCGCCTACGTCACCTCTTACCATAACGGTTACAAGGCCTCCGCCTACATGTTCTTTTCCAATCAAAGTCACATTTGCTGCCTTTACCATGGCGTCTGCTGCTTCTATGGACGCTACCAGTCCTTTTGTTTCAATCATTCCAAGTGCCTGTTGTGCTGCCATATTCGTATCCTCCTTTTGTTCTGTTTCTGATTATCTGTTTACAGATGGCAGAATTGCCTCTACTTCTTCATGTGGTCTTGGGATTACATGGATGGAAACCAGCTCGCCTACGCGCTCCGCTGCGGCTGCTCCTGCGTCTGTAGCTGCTTTTACTGCGCCTACGTCACCTCTTACCATAACGGTTACAAGACCTCCTCCTACGTGCTCTTTTCCAATCAGAGTCACGTTTGCTGCCTTTACCATGGCATCGGCTGCTTCTATGGACGCTACCAATCCCTTTGTTTCAATCATTCCAAGTGCCTGTTGTGCTGCCATATTCATATCCTCCTTTTGCTTTTCTCATGTTTAAGAATTCTGAAGACGCCTGATAATTTCGCTTACCACTGCGTCAATATCAATATCATCGTATTTCTGCGGTTTGCAGATACCTTCGGAACAGTCCGGAAGCTTGTTTCGGATGTCTTCCAGTTCGGAAAGCCCCTCTGCCACATAGCGCAGGTTCATCAAATGCTTCGGTCCCACATTTTCAGAAGTTGCACTTCCTCCTACAGCGCCGCAGCCAAGGGTCAGAGACGGCTGCAGCCCTGTGGTTCCTCCGATACCGCCAAGCGCGCTGGGGGTATTGACAATAATTCTGGAAGCGGGAATTCTCTGTGCGAAATAAGTTACCATGCTCTCATCTTTCGTGTGCATGGAGAAGGTATGTCCTGCGCCTTCGTAGTGAAGGATTTCCGTACAGAGTTCACAGATTTCCACATAGGACGGCGCTGTGTAAAAAGCCAGAATCGGCGCCAGTTTTTCGTTGGAATACGGGTGTCCTCTTCCGATGCCGGTTTCCTCTGCCACCAGCACTCTGGTATCTTTTGGTATTTCAATTCCTGCCAAATCTGCAATGACCTGTGCAGATTTTCCCACTATCATGGGATTCATGGTTCCGTTGGCTCTTAAAATAAAGCTTCCCAGCTTTTTCATCTGGTCCGGCATCAGGAAATAAGCGCCCTGTCGTTCCATCTCGGCCTGTACTTCCCTGCGCATCCCTTCCTCGCATACCACGGACTGCTCGGAAGCACAGATAGTGCCGTTATCAAACGTTTTGGAATCCAGAATCCGTTTCACAGCCAGTTTCACATCTGCTGTCTTCTCAATATAGGCCGGGCCGTTTCCCGGTCCCACGCCGATAGCGGGAGTTCCCGATGAATATGCGGCTCTTACCATAGCCGAACCGCCCGTAGCCAGTATCATAGAGACGTCCGGGTGGCGCATAAGATTGTCTGTCGCCTGTATGGTCGGAATGGTAATACAGGATACCAGATTTTCATTTCCACCTGCCTCTGCAATGGCCTGACGGATAACCTTTACGGTTTCCAGAATACTGTTTCTTGCGTTGGGGTGGGGAGAAAATACAATGGCATTTCCCGCTTTAATGGCAATCTCTGATTTATACAATGCGGTGGAGGTAGGGTTTGTAGAAGGAATCAGTCCTGCAATCACCCCTACCGGAACTGCGATGGTACGAATTTTATGTTCTTCGTCCCGGCTCAGTTCCCCTATGGTTTTCATATCTTTGATGTGCTGGTATACGCCGTCGCTGGCGAATACGTTTTTGATTACTTTGTCAGCCTCTACGCCGAATCCGGTTTCTTCATGTGCCAGTTTTGCAAGACGCTGTGCATTTCTTACGCCTGCCTGTGCCACAGATTTCACGATTCTGTCCACCTCTGCCTGGCTTTTTGCTGCCAGTTCCTGCTGTGCAGACTTGGCTTTTTCTACCAGTTCGCGTACTTCCTGTACTGACAAAAGGTCTTTGTCATATAACTGCATAATCTACCTCTTTTCTCCGGTAATTTTCAGGATAGCCTCAATCAGTTCCTGCTTCTTGGCAAAGCGGATTTCCTGCGGGGTCAGACCGGTGAGTTTCAGTTTCCGTGCCAGAGTTCTCAGTTTGGCTACGGTCATCTTCCCCATTTCCTCTCTGGTATAAACCAGCTCTGCCTCAACCGGATTTTCTGTCCTGCTCTCTTCGGACTTCTGTACGGGCTGCTCTTTCTGTTCTTCGGCGGGTGTGTTCTCCGGCTCTTCTGCTGATACTTCTGCCGGGGATTCTTCCGGTACCATATCAGCTTTCTTCCGGTGTTCAGGGTGTGCAGTGAGCATGCTCTTTACGTCCTTATCAGGCCGCGGAATCACATGCACGCTTACCACTTCTCCCACTCTTTCGGCTGCAGCCGCTGCGGCATCTGCCGCAGCTTTCACTGCACCTACGTCTCCTTCGATAAGCACAGTCACCAGACCGCCTCTTACCCGAACCACATCTACCAAAAATACATTGGCAGCCTTTAATGCACTGTCCAAAGCCTCTACTGCCGTAAGGTAGCCGTATGTCTCAATCATTCCCAGTGCATTCATGCTTTACCTCCGCCAGGGATGCCGCCTGTTCTTTTCTGCGGCTTTCTCCCTGTTTATTCTTTAGGATTCTCAGCCACAAATTCTACCGCCGCTGCAAAAGCGTCACAGGCAGCCTTGCACGCAGACTGGCTTCCTGTAAGCAGTGCGCCGCCGAAGTTCGTTTCTGATGGCGGTGCGTACAGTACGCACATTTTTACATCTGCTGCTTTTAAAGCGGCATCTACGCCGTACATCGCTTCCAGAGGCGGGGCGATAAGATAAGCCAGGGCCTCTCCTTCCTGAATGCCTGCGCCTTCGGAAAGGTAAGAACCGGTTCTGGAAATGCACTGTGCATAGTAAATAATGGAATCATCTTCGTTTGCGGAAATGAAATATGCCTGATTTTCAATCATGTCCACGCAGGCTTCCAGTCCGCTCCTGACTTCTGCAGGGTTGGGACCTGCCAGAATTCCGATGATCTCTCCTGCCAGTTTGGTATTTGCATTTGCAGCGCCTGCATAGAAACTCTTTGCATAAACCACTTTTACATCTGCTTTTTTCGTTGCTTCATCAAGAGCTGTATAGGTAACATCATCACTGTCCGCCGTAATCAGGGCCAGAGATTTCATTCCCGGCTCCAGATTCAGTTCTTTCGCCATATCCGGGCTCACATTGGGGATAATTTTGGATGCAAGGACTGTAGCTCTTACTGGGTCTCGTTTCATGGATTTTCCTCCTCTTACTCTCTGAATTTATTTTCACTTGCCATAAAGTCTTACAGTTTCAAATCCGTTCCGCTGGCTTTGTTATCCAGAATCTTTTTAATGATATCTGCAATATGGGCGCCAGCCTCAGCCGGTATGGTACCTGCTTTGTGAATGTTGGAAACAACGGTTCTTCTGGCCTCCGGCATTCCCACAGTCGCTTTGTATGCAATGTATGCAGACATGGATTCTGCGGTAATCAGACCGGGACGTTCTCCGATTAATACACAGGTCACGTCAGCGCCTGTAATTTCAGAAACCTGGTCCATAGCGCCTACACGGCCGTATTTTACAAAGAAAGGAACTCCTGTGTCGATTCCGTAACTCTTCAAGCCCTGTTCAATGGCAGGAAGCACATCGCCTACATTGGCTGCAACGGCTGCAGAGCTCAATCCGTCCGATACGAAAATCTGTACCGTTGGGTGCATTTTGCATTTTTCTTTCACGGTTTTTACTGCTTCATCGCTCAGTTTTCTTCCCAAATCCGGACGAGTCAGATATACATCTTTGTTCTCACACTGTGTCTTTACGGAAAACAGTCCCATGCTGTCAATAAAACCCTGGTCCACATCAGAGAATACGGCGTCCTGTGCTGCGGAATGTGCGGCCCGGAACTGCAGTACCGGGTCTGTTTTATATCTTGCCCCCGCCTTGCCGATTCCCAGACGGCAGGGCGCATACTGTTTCAAATCGTAATAAGCTTCTTTATTTACCGGGTTCTCTACCAGATACTGTTTGCGGATATCCACTTCTGTCACATCAGGAATGCAGCCCTCTTCGATTTTCGGCTCTTTACAGCAGGACGCACAGCCTGTAACCGCGGTTTCTTTTTCTTCTTTATTGGAATCCAGATTCATTTCCTGCAGAACCTGTGCAATGATTGTTCTTAAATCGTTTTCGTTTACCAAGATATGCTACCTCCTATTTCAAAAATACTGATGCATCTCCTGCCAGCGGTGTCAGTTTGCCGTCTTTGGAGAATCCCATCTTTTCCAGCCACATATCGAATTCGCGGATTGGGCGAAGTCCGAATACTTCTCTTAAACTGGCCGCTTCGTGATAACCGGTACACTGGTACATCAGCATACAGTCATCGCCTTCCGGAACCCCCATAATGTAGTTGCAGCCTGCCGCCACCAGAAGCGTTGCCAGGTTTTCAATATCGTTCTGGTCCGTCTTCATATGGTTGGTATAGCATGCGTCGCAGCCCATAGGAATACCGGTCAGTTTACCCATAAAATGGTCTTCCAGACCTGCGCGGGTAACCTGTTTGGAGTCGTAGAGATATTCCGGTCCGATGAAGCCAACCACCGTATTCACCAGGAACGGATTGTATTTCTTTGCAAATCCATAGCATCTTGCTTCCATGGTTACCTGGTCCCAGCCGTTATGAGCTTCGGAAGAAAGTTCCGAACCCTGTCCTGTCTCGAAATACATAACGTTGGGGCCTGTGCTGGTGGCTTCTCTCATCATCAGATCATGGGCCTCGTCCAGCATAGCTGCGGTCAGACCAAAGGCTTCATTTCCCTTCTGAGAACCTGCGATAGACTGGAACATCAAATCAATGGGCGCATGCATTTTACGAATAGCCTCCATCTGGGTGGTCACATGGGCCAGTACGCAAATCTGGGTAGGAACTTCCCATTTATTTTTAAATTCATCAAAACTCTTTAAAATTCTCGCTACACTTTCCACAGAATCGTCTACGGGATTCAGACCGATAACCGCATCCCCGCAGCCAAGGCTTAAACCTTCCATGACAGAGGCCATAATACCTTTCGGGTCATCTGTGGTATGGTTTGGCTGCAGACGGGAAGAGAAGGTTCCCGGAAGTCCGATGGTGGTGTTGCAGTGTGCGGAAATCCGGATTTTCTTTGCCGCATAAATCAAATCCAGGTTGCTCATCAGTTTGCAGACAGCTGCTACCATTTCACTGGTAAGACCTCTGGAAGCACGCTTAATCATATCGCCTGTGGTTTCTGTATCCAGAAGCCATTCTCTGAACTCTGCCACGGTTTTATTTTTATGTTCTCTGTAAATCGCCTCGTTTACACCGTCCTGAATGATTCTGGTCACTTCATCCTCTTCATAAGGCACGGCAGGATTGTTCCGCAAATCCTCCAGGGTAATGTGGGAAAGCACTACCTTTGCTGCTACACGCTCTTCTGCTGATTCTGCTGCAATACCTGCCAGCTTGTCACCGGATTTCTCTTCATTGGCTTTTGCCATAACTTCCCGAAGAGATTTAAATTCATATACCTTTCCAAATAATTTAGTTTTAAGAATCAACTCATTTCACCTCTACTTTTCTATGGTTCCCTGCTGCTTTGGCTTCTGCCCTTTCCAGCTTCAGGAATTAAAAATCAGCGTCTTTGTCACCACCGGCACCACATGTCCGTCTGCGACAGGCTCGCCGATGTCAATATAGTCACCGCTTTGTGCATGGATTCCGTCAATACAAATCACATCTTTTTTTCTCTCCATCAGGACGTTGAGTGCGTTCCCCAGAACCTTGGCAATGTCGTTTTCAATGACCAGAATCAGAGGATACGGTCCTTTTATCACCCGCTCGGCCCCTTCCATCACCAGGGCTGCCAGTTCCTGAATCTGCCGGAAACTGGTATGATACTTTCCCGAAAAAGCAATGGCCAGCTGTTCCGGTTCTCCTTCTGATTCATACAAAGCCAATCCCTTCTTCACTGCTTCTGCAAAGAGCACCGGATTTTCTTCGTCCTCCTCGGAAATCTTCAGCACCGGAATGTTTTTTATCGGCAGTTTTTCTCTGGCATAACGGATGGTACTGCCGCTGACGTCCGTGGTATGGGTTCCCGCCCCTACTACCGTGGCCCGTATGGTTTCCGCAGCAGGATAAATTTTGATTTTCTCAAAGGCACTGCAGTTTTTCACTGCCCTTGCCAGGAGGATTCCCACGTCTCCATAACGGAACACCTCCTCTTCTTCATGAAGCATACAATCTGCCACACCGCCGGAAAAGGTTACGGCCTGAATCACCGGCTGGCGGGGCAGAGGCTTTCCGTTATTGGTGTATAGCCCTGCATGAAATCCGTCGGGTTCTTCTATGTACAGAGCCATGGCAAGCTGCTGGGCCATGTATTCGCAAACCCGGTACAGCGTTTTTTCACAGGCACGGTCGCCCACCTGAATCTGAATACCATGGCTTTCTGCCAGCTTCTGAATACTGGGGAAAATATAAGAAATCTTTCCGTTTTCCACCTTGATAAGCCGTCCGCCAATATCCAGACAAGCCGTGCCCTTTGGTATGCCTTTATAAAAAAACGCAATGTTGCTGGTACCGCCGCCAATGTCAATGTTGGCTACAACCTCCCGCTTCTCTTCAGAAAGCCGGTCGCTCCCCGCGCCTTTGGCAGAAAGTACGGATTCCAAATCCGGGCCTGCTGTTGCCACTACAAAATCTCCCGCCATATCGCTGAGGGTTTCCAGTACACGGTTGGCATTCTGCTTTCTGGCCGTTTCTCCTGTGATAATCACAGCACCGGTCTGCAAATCCTCCGGCTTTCTGCCTGCCTTTTCATACTCTTTCCGGATAATCTCCTTTACCTTTGCCGCATCAATCTCCGTCTGGGATTTCAGCGGAGTAAAATAAATACCGCTTCGGTAAAAGACCTCTTTGTTTACAATGCTGATTCTGGGTACTGTATAATTGCTTGCCAGGTTTTCTATGGTCAGCCTGCTGAATATCAACTGGGTGGTAGAAGTCCCAATGTCAATTCCCACACTTAGTATTGTTTCCTGCAAAGACTATCCCTCCCTTTTGCATTCACTTGGAAATACTGATAAAGTCTGCTGTCTCGTTGATAAAATCAAAGCTTACCTCGGTTCCCTTTTCGTCAGAGCGGATTTTCAGGCTTCCGTGCAGCTTGTCCTGCACCATGGTACGGACAATGTTCAGTCCCAGACTGCCTGTCCGCACGTTTTCGGGCTCGAAACCGACGCCGTCATCTGTTACGGTAAGTCTGGAGTACACTTTTCCCTTTTCTATACGAACAGATACATTCCCTTGTTTCCTGTCGCGAAAAGCATATTTCATGCAATTCTGAAGCAGTTCGTTGACAGACAGCGCCACGGAAGTCGCTATCTCAGAATCCACTGTCATGTCTTCTCCCGTAATTTCCAGATTCAGTTTTAAATCTGACTTCAAAAAAGGCTGTACCGCATTGCGCCTGACATTTTCCAGGACTTCCATAAGACTGACACAGGCTTCTCCACTCTGGGAAAGAAGCTGATGTGTGGCTGAAATGGATAAAATCCGACTGATACTTTCGTTTAACACCCGCCGGGTTTCCTCATGCTCTTCTCTTCTGGCCTGAAGCCTTAAAAGGGAAGCTATGGTCTGAAGATTGTTCTTTACCCGGTGGTGCAGTTCCTTCACTGCAACGGATTTCAGCACCAGATTCTTCTCCTGCTCACGATTCCAGGTAATATCCCGGATAATCACCGCAAACGGAATCTCCTTTTTCATCAGGGGAATCTGCCTTACCCGCAGATAATAGTTTCCGCAGTGAACCTCCTTCAGTCGTTCCATGCTGTCTTTGGTGCCGCTCCACTCTGTCAGGCAGATATTTTTGTACTTCTGCCCCAGGATGTCGCTGACATAACCCAGATTCTGAAAAAGTTCCCTTGCGTACAGGTTGCGAAAAGACACCCGTCCCTTGTAGTCCACCAGCAGAAGCGCTTCATCTATGCTCTCTGTGAGCCATTCATTCTCGTTAATCATATGGTTCAGCGGTGTCTCAATGGCTTCATAACTCTTTCCTTCCTCCTGGTTCTCCTCATCCTCTGCAATGCGTTTTTCTCTGATGAGTACCCCGATAACCCGGGAATTGTACTTGATGGGTTCCACGGACTGAATGGTGTAGTTATTTTCCTGTGTCCTTGCTTTCATGTACTTTGTGGCAACTCCCAGACGAAAAGTCCGGGCCACAGCCGGTTCGTTTTCCTCTTTTGCAAGCATGCCCACCACGCTGCTGCGGTAAGCAGAGGGAACTTCCTCCGGCTTTGCTTCTGCCACCACAATGGCGTCCTTATCCTTGCAGGGGCAGTCCACAAAAATATCTGCTGCCTCCAGATTAGCCAGAGGCTGAAGGGTTTGGGCCATCATTTCAATTACCTGAATCTCCTCCTCTGAAAGGTCTGTGTATTCCCTGCAAAGCTGCTGTATCAACTTCTGCATCCTATTTTCCTCTGCGTATCAAAATAATCTCTGCAACTTTTTTCATGGAAATATTCTTTTCCCGGCTGATGTTGCGTATGTAGTCATAAGCCTGCTGTTCAGAAAGTCCATTTTTACTCATAATGACTCCTTTTGCCTGCTCCACCAGGGTTCGGCTTTCCAGCCGCCTGGTTACGCTCTGACACTCCTTTTCCAGCCGCTTCATGGTTCTGTTCCTCTCTACCGCAATCTCAAGCCCCGGCAAAAAAGTTCTCTCATCTACCGGCTTTACAAAATAAGCGCTGACATTGGCCTCCTTTGCTTCCTGGACAAATTCCCGGTCACAGTAGGCCGTGAGAAGCACTACGGCTTCTGCCAGTTTCTCCTCTGCAATAATCTTAGAGGCGGTCAGCCCGTCTAAAAGAGGCATCTTCACGTCCATGATAACCAAATCCGGCTGTTCCTTTCTGCACATTTCCACCACATCAAAGCCGTCTGCTGCCTCGCCTGCCACTGTATATCCTTCCTTTTCCAGAATTTCCTTTAAATCCATTCTGATAATCGGCTCATCGTCTGCAATGATTACTCGCATGTCTCCTGTCCTTCCTTGTACCCTTTATTCCCCGCTGTCCGGGGATAAAAACTCCAGTAATTCTTCAAATCCGGTTCCTGCATAGCTGCTGGTAACAAAAATCTTTCCTGCTCCTGCATTTCTCAAATATTTCTTTGCATCTTCTATCTGCTTTTCCCCTGCCAGGTCACTTTTTGTCACAACTCCGATACAGGGTTTCGCAAAGGTGCTGGAATATCCGGGAGGAAACATGGTGCCTTCCTCATCCGCCTGCTGAACCAGAATAATCAAATCCGCATCTGTGGCCGTAACGGTAAGAGCGCCTCTTAAATAAGTTCGTTCCAGATATTCGCCGGGTGTATCAATCATAGTTCCATTGACCACCTGAATGGTCTGGGTTTTATGGTATTTCAAATCCTCATTGTTTATGTACTGGCACAGGGTTGTCTTCCCGGCCATGGACCGTCCGATGAGAATCACCCTTTTTTGTTTCCTATCCATCTTTCTCTCCTGCCTTTTCCTGCTGTCAGGACCTTGTAATCGGTGCAGGCGCAAATCCCATGGCATCACAGAGCACACTCATGACATCGTGCAGTGCGGCTTCCACTCCTGCTACGTCTCCGGTAATAATCAGGGATCCGTTAAAACGGTCTACAAAACCGATTTTTACGTCTGCGGCCTTGCTTGCCACATCTGCTGCGATGATGGCGGCTTCACTGGGGGTAATGGTAAAAATCCCAATGGCGCCTTCTGCATCAATCAGTCCCATTTTCCCATACAGCGCTTCTACAGGGTGGGGAATCACATGGGCCAGCGTCACCTGCTTGCCCGGAACAAATTCCTGTATAATTCTCTCTTTTTTTTCTTCATACATGACTGTCTGCCTCCCCTTAAATCAGCCGTCCCGTATAGGCTCTTAAAAATACGCCCCGAATATCTTCCTTTGAGCATGCTCTTGGATTCGTCTTTGTGCAGGCGTCCTGATAAGCGGCTTCCACCATCTCATCCAGCACTGCGTCAAAGTCCTCCCTGGAAACCCCCGCTGCTTCAATACTGTCAGGAATATGCAGTTGTTTCATATACTGCTTTGTGGTACGAACAACGCTGAAAGCACTCTGGCGGATACTCGGTCCGTCCAGCCTCAGCACTCTGGCAATTCTGGCATAACGCGCCGCCACTGGCGTCAGCTGCTCGTGGCAGCCTGCGTTAAATGCCATCACATAGGGAAGTAAAATACCGTTTGCCCGTCCATGGGGAATATGGAAATGCGCGCCCAGGGTATGGGCCATTCCATGATTCAGTCCCAGTCCCGCGTTGCTGAATGCAAGTCCCGCCAGGCAGGATGCGTGGTGCATCTCCTGTCTTGCCTGCAAATCGTCAGGATTTTTGTAGACCTTCATCAAATTGCTTCTGACCAGCTTCATCGCTTTCTCAGCCGCAGCGTCGGTAAAATCATTGGCCCCTGTGGATACAAAGGCTTCCACGGCGTGTGTCAGTACGTCAATTCCTGTGTCTGCCGTAACGGCCGGCGGAACAGAACGTACCAGTTCAGCGTCCAGAATCGCTGCGTCAGGAAGCAGTTCATCGGATACCAGCGGATATTTCGCTGACTGCTCCGGGTCGCTGATAACCGAGAACCGGCTGACCTCAGAACCGGTGCCGCTTGTGGTAGGAATGGCAACGAAGATTCTCTTCTTGTCCAGACCGCCCTGTACGGACAGCCAGTTCATGGCTTTCGCCGCGTCAATGGGCGAACCGCCTCCCAGTGCAAATAAAACCTGTGGCTGAAATTCCAGCATTTTTCCAATGCCTTTGGTAACCGTAGCAATGTCCGGGTCAGGCTTTACTTCAGAAAATATCTGATATGCAATCTTCCTTGCTTCCAGCGGTTCTGTCAGATAACTGACTTTCCCGCTTTCATGCATAAACCTGTCCGTTACAATAAACGCCCGGCTGACACCCTGCAGAATTTCGTCCAGCCCGTCTTTCCCCATGAAAATCCGGGTCTTTAAAACAAACTCTCCCAATGTAATCCTCCTTTCTGAAACGAAAAAAGTGCCTGGTTTTCCCTTCGCATCCAATCAATACGAAAAACCAAGACACTCCAACGCTCTTAGATTAATCCATTCGCACCTGCTGCGTCGCAGATACTCCTAAATTGCTGTTATTGTAGCACACGAAAGTGCTTCTGTCAACTTTGTTTAGTTTTTTCCTCTTTTTTTTGTTTTAATATACATTTCCACCATATCTTTTTATCCATTTCAGAAAACTAGTTAGCTAACTTACTTTTTTCTCCGTATTTTCATTTTCTTTTCATACAATTTTACTTTTTACGCTTCCCGTCTTTACCTTAATTCTTCATCTTCGGACGGAAGAGAATGCTTGCGACGTATCCGAAAATCAAAGCTGCAGAAATTCCCACTGCACTGGCGGTAAATCCTCCCATGAAAAGTCCCAGAAAACCGTGTTCCAGCACAGCCTTCTTCACCCCTTTAAATAAAGTATTGCCAAAACCCAGCAAAGGAACACTGGCTCCGGCTCCTGCAAAAGAAATCAGCTTGTCGTACAATCCCACACTCCCAAGCACTGCTCCGGCACATACCAGAAGCACCATAATTCTTCCCGGCAGCAGCTTTGTCTTTTCCAGAAGAATCTGTACCAGAGCGCAAATCAGCCCGCCTACCCAGAATGCATTTACATAATCCATCTTCTCTTCTCCTCAACAATGTTCTATCACAACAGCCTGGGCAATGCCCGGCACGCTTTTTCCCTCGTTGTAGCTGACCTTGGAGAGCAACGCTCCCGTAGGAACAAAAAGCACCCGCTTCCATTCCCCCTTTTCCACCTTGGGCAGAATATAGCCGGCCAGAGTAACGGCTGCACAGCCGCAGCCGCTGCCCCCGGCATGGGTATCCTGGGTATCCGCGTCGAAAATTTCTATGCCGCAGTCCATATGCTGTTTCTCAATATCAAATCCTTTTTCTTTCAGCAAGTCAAACAGAATTCTCTGCCCCACCTGTCCCAAATCCCCGGTGATAATCCGGTCGTAATCTTCTGGAAGCCGGTTAAAATCCATGAGATTCTGATAAATGGAATCACAGGCTGCAGGCGCCATACAGGCTCCCATATTCATGGAATCCTTCAGACCAAAGTCCACAATTTTTCCTGTGGTGATTCCCGTAATCCTTGCCTTTCCGCCCTTTGTTCCCAAAATGCAGGCCCCACTTCCCGTCACCGTCCAAGTAGCAGAAAGAGGTCTTTGGCTTCCGTATCCCAGGGGAAAACGGAATTCCTTCTCTGCACTGGCAAAATGACTGGACGTGACTGCTGCCACATATTCTCCATATCCTCCTGCCACAGCCATGGACGCCAGAGAAAGTCCCTCTCCCATAGTTGAGCATGCTCCATACAGACCGTATACCGGAGTATGAAATCCCATAATACCGAAAGAGGAGGCAATGGTCTGCGCCAGTAAATCTCCAGCAAAAATCATCCGCAGCTGCCACTTCTCAATCCCCGCCTTTTCAATCGCCATGGAAACCGCTTCTTTTTGAAGAAAGCTTTCTGCCTCCTCCCAGGATTTGCGGCCAAAAAGTCCGTCCGCTTCTCCTATCCGGTCAAAACACTTCCCCAGAGGACCGTCCCCCTCTTTTTTTCCTACAATAGAGGCTGCGCTTAAAATATGCACGGCCCGTTCAAACTGTATGCTTTGTTTCCCTATCATCTGTTCCATTACACAATCCCCCACATATGCAGAAAGTAATAAATCAGTCCCAGAAAGAATGAGGTTAAAATCCCATAGAGAATCACCGGGCCGGCTATGGTAAAAATTTTACAGCCGATGCCAAAAACCTGTCCTTCCTTCTGGTATTCAATAGCCGGAGCTGCTACGGAATTTGCAAATCCGGTAATGGGCACTAAAGTTCCGGCTCCACCCCATTTTGCCAGCTTGGGATATATGCCGAATCCGGTAAGCAGGACACTGGCCAGTACCAAAAGCAGCGAAGTCCATGCACCGCTTATTTCCTGGTTCATCCCCATGTTTTTGCAGATATTTAAAATCACCTGTCCTGCCACACAAATCAGTCCACCCATGATAAAGGCTCCTGCCATATTCAGAAGCAGGCTGTGGGTAGGTGTTTTTTTCTTTACGTATGCTTCGTATTCCTTGGCTTTTCTCTTTTGCTCTTCACTTTGTGGTGTTGGCATGAGAGGATACCTCCTTTTTGTATTTTGAGAGAGGAACTGTGTCCTTAGAAAACGAACGCTTTCCCACTCTGAGTTAGTGTGTGCGGGTTTTCGATTTTTATTCCAGTTTGTTTTCCCTGGTTATTTCCAGAGAAAAAACTGCAGAAGACTTCCCAAAATCTTTCCCAGGGCTATGGACAGGATAATGAGAGCCGTTCCTTTTTTCAGACCCAGGCGGCGGGACATAATGGCAAAGACATTGACCACTTCGCCCAGCGCAATAATCCAGCTTCCCAAAAAAATGCCAAAGCACAGCGCCATAATTCCCAGAAAAATCTTACCAAAAGGCAGCGAAAACTCATAGACGGATACCAGATTTCCCAAAAAACTGCCCAGCATAAGGCAGGTTTCGTACAAAAGGATGTGATTGGCTGTATGGGTGATTCCTGCAAAACGGGGGATGATACCCAGCTCAATAATAAAAGCGGCGAGCGCGGTAGCTACCACAGCGCCGCCGCAGAAAGCCGCTGCTGCCGCCACAGCTTCACCGGGCCACATCACAGTTTTCCTCCTCTGTTTTTTACCGCTATGAGGGTACGGTTTACATCATCTTCGTATACCCGCATCTGCACCTCCATGGGGGTTGGGTCCTGGGTCAGCTTTCTGTGTCCGAAGTGGTTGAAAAAGAACACTACCCCAATACCGATACCCACGGAATAGCAGAATTCCAAAATGGTATGACCCGTGGAAATTTCCCCGGTAAACTGACGGTAAAGCTGAAAAAACAAACCAGACATATTTACATCTGTATTAAAGGTCATAATGGAAAAAGCGCCTCCAAAGAAGGTCAATACACATACCAGAACTGTTTTCAGCCAGCTTATCCACTTTCTGGGTTGATTTTCCCCTTCATAAGTTACAATAAAATCCGCTTCTCCAATATGAGTCACGTCTACGTTTGGTTCCGCTTTTGCCACTGCGCAGACCAGGTCTGCCGCGGAAATCACATACCGCCCCGGCTTTTCATCGGGAATGGAAAACACTTTGCGGATTTTGTTGCGGTTTAACACTTTAGAATCCCCGCAGGCCAGCTTGGCCACATCCTGCAGATACACCTCCGGCTGATAGACTTCTACATTTTTCTCTGTCTGTATATATAAAATTTCACTCATCTGACAGCCTCCTTGCTTTTGCTTTGGAGATTAGTATGGCTGATTTTCCGTAAAATATGCCTTTTTGTGCCTAGAGATTTGCCCGCAGTCTGTTTAAAATTTTTTTCTCCATGCGGGAAACCTGTACCTGAGACATTCCCATCTGCTGCGCAATGCTGCTCTGGGTTCTGTCCTGAAAGAAGCGCAGGTAAATCAATTCTCGCTCTTTGCGGTCCAAAGTTCCAAGGGCCTGTTCTAAAAACATACGGTTCACCACCATTTCCTGCTGGTTTTCCTCCAAAGGCAGCTTGTCCTCCAGCGAAATTTCATTTCCTTCGCTTTGGTAAATGGTTTTCTGCAGAGATTCCACCTGTCCCTGAGAGTCCATGGCCAGTACCAGCTCCTCTCTGGTGATTCCAAGTTCCCGGGCAATTTCTTCCATCCGGGGCTCTTTCCCCTCCTTGAGGAAAAGTTCTTCCCGGACCGTGTAGGCTTTAGCCGCAGTTTCCTTTAAAGACCGGCTGACTTTTACCATGCCGTCATCTCTTAAAAACCGCTTGATTTCTCCGGTTATCATAGGCACGGCATATGTGGAAAACCGCACATCATAGGAAGTATCAAATTTGTCAATGGCCTTTAAAAGACCGATACATCCAATCTGTATCAAATCCTCCATCTCCACGCCCCGGTTCTGGAACCTTCTGGCAATGCTGTGAACCAGTCCCATATTGTTTTCTGTCAGTATCTCTCTTGCTCTCTTATCTCCCTGGTGCGCGCGCCCGATAAGGGCAAGAATCTCATCCATATAACCTCCTACTCAAAAACCGAATTCTGCCTTCCGATGATTTTTTTCATGGTTACGGATGTGCCCCTGCCCGGACAGGATTCCACCGATACTCGGTCCATAAAGGCCTCCATAAAGGCAAACCCCATACCGGAGCGGTCCTGTTCCGGCTTCGTGGTAAAAAGAGGTTCCATGGCCCTTTTCACATCCTCGATGCCTTTTCCCGTATCCCGGATAATGACTGTCAGTTCTTTATTCTGACAGAAGCACTCAATGCGGATAAGCTCTGTTTCTTTCTCGTATGCATGGACAATACAATTGGTAATGGCCTCAGACACTGCGGTTTTAATATCCGCCACCTCCTCCAAAGTAGGATTCAGTTGAGTGGCAAAGGCCGCCACAGCTATTCTGGCCAGCCCTTCATTGCAGGAACGGCTCTCCACTTCCAGCACCATTTTGTTTTTATGTTCCATTCTTCTCCCCTCCTATCGCATCTTGCGGTTCCATACCGCTTCCTGGCTGATTTCAATGTGTTTATAAATCCCGGAAAGCTGCATAATGCGCCAGATTCTATCGTTGACATGAATGGCGCTTACTGTGCCTCCGCAGCAGCTTAAAAGCCGCTTTCTTCCCATAATCATACCGATTCCCGAACTGTCCATAAAGGTTGTGGCAGAGAAATCAAAGACCAGCTGGCGGACAATCCCCTTTTCCAGCTCCTGATCCAATGTCTCTGTTATCTGCTCTGCAAAATGATGATCCAGTTCTCTGGGCACATAGACAATCAGCCGATTTCCCCGTTTTACCATGTTTTCTTCCATTCTTTCTTCCCCTTTCTGCAATCACTTTCCCTGCTGTGCCAATAGGTCTGTCTTTGTAGTTAAGAAGAAAAGGACGCATACTCTTTCGTATGCGCCCTTTTCTTCAAGGTTTCTCTGTTGTTTTCTATTCTTCGCCGTCCTGAGTTACAGGTTCTCCTGTGCTCTGCCCGGACTTGGCGTCATCATCCCCGGAGTTTCCTGCCGTCTGACCGCCGTTGGCCTGCATATAGTCTGCAGCGTCCTGGGCGGTATCGGTTCCCGGATACTCGTCTATGATTTTCTGATACCATTTGTTGGCATTTTCCGTATCGCCTTTCTTGTCATAAGCCTGAGCCAGGTTAAACATGGTATCGCTATCCTGTTCTCCGATGTTCAAAGCCTTTTCCAGATTGGAAATTGCTGTATCATAATCCCCGGATTCCATAGCAGAAGCCGCTTCATTTTCATAATTAGACTTCACGGTACTGCCGATTTCGCTCATCATACTGTCATACATACTTTTCGCCTCTACGGAAAGCGACTCTGCATTGACACCCTCTATGGCGTTGGCTGCTGTGCTGTAGCTGCCCTCCCGGTAAGCCTGCCATGCTTTTATAAGGTTTTCGTAGCCGGAAGCCTTTGTATTTGCCTGCTCAATCTGGCTTTGCGCTGTGCTGACAGAATCTGTAGAAGCGTCCATCTCTTCCTGCATGCGGTCTAACTCCGCAGACAAAGTTGCCATTTTATCGCTATATTCCACCACCTTTTTGTTGGCTTCCTGATTGATTTTCTGGGTTTTGGCCGGCACCACCAGAAACCACAGGGCTGCGGCTCCTACCAGGAGTCCCAGAACCAGATTTACCAGAGTATTGGTAATCGACTTTTCCCGGTACTCCGGAGGCTGGATAATGGTATCATTTCCCGAACGGTAAACCACACTTCCATCCTGCTTTTCCACTTCCTTTTCCTTCATCTTAAATCTGGAATCCAGATTGGTTGCACGGCCGGTCTGTTCCTCGATTTCTCTTAAAAACCGCAGGGTGGTGGTATTGGTTTTATCAATGCGGGCTGCAGCTTTTAATCGCTTTCTTGCCTTTTCGTACTCCCCTTCCTTCATGTAAATCAACGCCAAAAGGTGGTACCCCTTAATCAGCTTGGGGTTGTTGGAAAGCACTTTTTTCAGCTGTATCTTCGCCATATCGGGATTGTCATCTCTGCAGTATTCCAGACACTGATTATACTTTTTAATACTGGTGTTAATCATATCCAGACGGTTGGCGTTCTTCTGCAGTTTATCAATATACCCGGAAGCAGGATTTCCCTCAGGCATCATATTTTTGCTGATAACCCACTGGCTTAAAGCTGCCACTACTTCCCCTGTTTCAAAATAAACCAGTCCCAGCAGATTTCTGGCCTGAATATTCAGCTTATTCATTTTCAGACTTCGCTTCAGACAGGTAATGGCTCCTGACAAATCCCGAATCTGGGCTTTTTCCAACCCCTGATTATAATACAGACCGGACAGGGCATAGACCTTTTTCAAGGCCTTCACATTGCACCCGCACTTTGGGCAATAGTCCGAAGCCGTCAGTTGTGCATGACATACAATACAATTCATAATCTTCTCCTATTTATCCGAAGTGCTTTCGTTCTCTTTCAGCATTTCTTTCAGAACATCTATGACGTCTGTCAAATCCTGTTGGTAAATGGCCCCTTCTGCGTCGTCCACATCAAGACAGGGCTGGAATTTCTTCAGTTCTTCCTCATAATTTATCATGTATATTCCTCCTTACATAATCCTTAATCTCCCCCGCCAGATACAGTGAACCTGCCACAAACAACAGGCCGTCTCCCTTCTTTTCATAAGCCAGTTCGAAGGCTTTCCCCGGATTTGGCTCTACAAACACCTGACTGCAGCCGTTTAAGCGGAACAGTTCTGCCAGTTCCTTTGCAGACTGCTTTCTGCTGCCCCAGATTTCCGTAGTTACCACATTGGCAAACTGCAGGCCTTTGCAGACTCTCTTTATCATATCGGGAAATTCCTTGTCCGCCACAGTAGAAAATAACAGAGTAATCGGATACTCCTTCTGGAAATAAGACACGGTTTCCACAAATCTGGCGATACCGTCTTCGTTATGTGCGCCGTCTACAATGACGCCCGGAAGAATGGTCTCCATGCGCCCCTGCCATTTTGCGCCGCCAATGCCTTTTATCAGAGTTTCTTTTTCCAGACCATGCTCCTCTCTCAGCACGCCCATGGTTTCCAGTGCCAGTGCCGCATTCATCATCTGGTATCTGGCAATAAATGGAACGAAAAGCTCTGTTTCGCCATAAACCCCGGAAGCAGACAAAAAGCGAATTCCCTCCGGTGTGTAATTCAGCAGCTTCTGCCGGCTTTCCTTCACCTCATACCAGGGACAGCCCAGTTCTTCCGCTCTGGCTTTTATCACCTCTGCCGCCTCTTTCCGGTTGCCGTCAAAAATGACAGGTACTCCTTTTTTCATAATACCCGCTTTCTCTCCTGCAATTTTCTCAATGGTGTCGCCCAGATATTCCACATGGTCCAGACTGATGGATGTAATCACGCAGGCCATGGGAGAAAGCACGGAATTGGTGGCATCCAGCCTTCCGCCCAGTCCGGTTTCCAGAACAATGTAATCCACATCCTCCTGTTTAAACACAATCATTCCCATCAGAAACAGAAATTCAAAATAGGTGGGGTGATAATCCCCCTCCTCTACCAGACGGTCAGCCAGATTCTTTACTTCCGTAAATGCCTCTGTAAATCTCTGGTCTGAAATCATGACTTCATTAATCTGAAACCGTTCATTGATTTTCACCAGATGAGGGGAGGTAAAAAGGCCGCAGCGAAATCCTCCCTGTTCCAGCATGGAGGACAGAAAAGCACAGACGCTTCCCTTTCCGTTGGTTCCCGCTACATGAATAATTTTTCTATCTTTATCAGGACTGCCCAGAAGGTCCAGACATTTCCTGGTGTGCTCTAATTTATTTTTCGTTGTAAATTTCGGTATATTCTCAATATAAGCCACTGCTTCTTCGTATGTAAACAAGATAGTTCCTCCTGTCTTTTGCCTCTAATGCAAAGTACCACTTCACTGTAATGGAGCGCCATACCCTTCGGTACGGTCACTTACCATTATAATGAAGTGGTGACAATATGCAAGCAAATTATGTCGGTTTGCTAAAAAGTTTTTCGCTTTATTCTTCCTTTTCCGTCTGGCTCTCTTCTGTCACTTCCGTCTCCGGCTCTTCGGTGCGGATGGGTTCCAGGACAGCCTGGTTACTGCCCTCTGCGGGCTCATGATAAATATATTTCTCTGTTCTCGTGAGAACTCTGTGGGTGGAACTGTTGCTTCGGATGGCAATATCCACCGTATCGTTTTCCTTCAGTTCTGTATCCAGAAGCAGCAGCGTATTCTCATCTACAAAGTTGGCTGCCACCAGTTCGCCGTTGACCTCCAAAAAGGCCGACTGGGTCAGGTTTTTACCCTTGATATAATACTGTCCGTCGGAAATTTTCTCTATGCTGTCAAGCTGTGCATCTTCCACACCCAGATGCATTTTCACCCGTTCAAAAGGATTTTTGCCTCCGTAGACATACTTCTCTCCATACAGAATGTCATACTGCAGCATTTCCAAATCCACCTGATAATTCTTAGTATTTCTTCTGGCTTGATGGAAGCGGAATACATTGCCCTCGTGAATGCCTACCCGGTCCATGACCTCTGCGGCCATCTGATAAGCGGCCAGGTTTTTATCTTGCTTCTCCAGCCCCATGTTATCCCAGATAACATACTCGGTCTGGAAAAGGTATTTATTCTTCACATCCGTAACGGTCAGTCCCATGGTGGGCAGATGGTCGCCGTACATAACCAGCACCACATCTTCGTCCAGCTTGGACAGTTCATCGGTCAGTTCTTTTATAAACTGGTCCATTTCATAAATCTGGTTGCAGTAATACTCCCATTTATAATTTTCTGCCTGACTGCTGGCGCCGCTGACCGTAATCTTGGGATTTTCCAACACAGGTTCTTCCGGATAATCCCCATGTCCCTGCACAGAAATGGTATACACGTAATCCGGCCCTTCTGTAGACTCCATGGCCTGCAGGATATACTTGGTCAGGTTATGGTCTCTCACCCAGTCATTGGGATTCGTATCGTCCTGTTCTGACATATACTCCTCAGACGTAAAACTGTCAAAGCCAAGATTGGCAAATACATTTTTTCTTCCGTAGAAGTTCGCCTCATTATTATGAATGGCATGGGTTCCATATCCCAGACTTTTCAGCACGTACGCTGCGCTCTCACAGGTGGTTTCCTTCAAAATACTCTTGTAGGGATATTCTCCTGGTCCGAAATAGCGCATACTCATGCCGGTAATGGATTCAAACTCCGTATTTGCCGTACCGGCTCCTACGGAAGGAACCTTAAAATACCCCGAAGAATATTCCTGCATAAGTTTGCGGAAATTAGGAATAGGATCTTCGGAAATATTCAGATACTCCACCAGTTCCGGGTCAAAAAAGGATTCCAACTGCAAAAACAGAATATTGGGTCTTTTCTCTCCCGTTTCCGGCAGACTTTCCTCGCTTTTCACAATGTTTTCCACAGCTTCTTCTGAATAATCTCTTGGAAGCCCAATCCCTGTATTGAAAACTGTAGTAGCCAGACAGTACGGATATCCATAATCTTCATAAGCAAAGGCGATATTTCCGAAATAATTCGATAACACCCTTTTTTCCAGCGCCAGCTTCGTAGTACCTGCAAAAGCAGCAATTCCCACGGCAATCAGAGGAATATTCAGCTTATAACGCATTTTCCCCTGATATCTGGGTCCTTTGAAAAACAGGATAATGAGCCCGATAACTGCCAGCACTGCCACAATGACCACTACCACGAAAAAGAAAGGGGACAGATATCTGTCCGCAATCTGAAACGCATCGGTAATCAAATGCAAATCCGGCCCCGTAAACGGAGTTACACGGTTGCTCAACAGTACACCGTTAATAATCCCCAGCCCCATCCAGAAGATAAAAAGAATGGTTCTCCAGAATACTCTTCTTCTGAACAGGTACACAATCAGCGTTGTTGTAAAAATTAAAAAGGCATTATAAAGGAACACCAGAGGGCGTTCCTTCATAAAATCCACGGCTTTCCAGAGGGAATGTCTGGAAATTGCCTCGATAAAGAAGTATCCGATGCAGACGGCCAGCATCTGCAGCGGAACGGAAAACATATTAAGATACTTAATACTTAATATCTTTCTGATTTCTTTCATAGCGTTCTTCTCCTTAATCAGGGCTGAAGCTGTGCAAGTCTTAACTTCACCTGTTCCATCATATTGGTATAACGCTCTAATTTCTCGCGTTCTTCGGCTACCTTGCTTTCCGGTGCCTTACTGATGAAACGTTCATTCTTCAGCATACCATTTACGCGCGCAAGCTCTTTTTCCAGTTTTTCCTCTTCTTTTTTCAGTCTTTCGATTTCCTTCTCAATATCCACCAGTTCGGCAAAAGGCATGTAAATCACAGCTTCTGAGGTCACTGCGGACACCGCGTCGTCTGCAATGCCTGTCTTGTCTGCCTGTACCAGCACTTCGCTGGCATAACCAAGAGAGGCAAAGAAAACTTTTCCGTTTTCAAATACTTCTCTTACCCCTTCGTTTTCAGACACTACATAAACTTTTGCTTTCTTGCTTGGCGGTACATTCATGCCTGTGCGGACATTACGGATACTTCTTACCGCCTCTTTCATCATTTCCACAGCTTCTTCGTCTGCTGTGAAATTCCATGCTTCTGTAAATTCCGGCCAGGAAGAAATCATAATGGAATCTTCTTCCGGACACAAAGTGCAGAAAATTTCCTCTGTGATAAACGGCATGTATGGGTGCAGCAGTTTTAATGCATTGGCCAGAACCGTCTTCAAAGTCCACAGAGCCGCGGCTTTTGTGGTGTCTTCTTCGCTGTAAAGACGGGGTTTCACCATTTCAATATACCAGTCACAGAATTCCTCCCAGATGAAGTCGTAAACCTTCTGTACGGCAATACCCAGTTCGTATTTGTCCAGATTCTCTGTCACATCTTTGGCCAGTGTATTGACTTTGGAGAGAATCCACTTGTCTGCGCCGGTCAGTACAGATAAATCAATGTCTGCCGGAACCTCTGCTTTTTCCAGGTTCATCATAATAAATCTGGAGGCATTCCATACCTTATTGGCAAAGTTTCTGCTGGCTTCGACCCTCTCCCAGTAGAAACGCATGTCATTTCCAGGCGCATTTCCTGTCATCAGAGTCAGACGCAGGGCGTCGGCGCCGTATTTGTCGATGACTTCCAGCGGGTCAATGCCGTTTCCAAGGGATTTGCTCATCTTGCGTCCCTGGGAATCTCTTACCAGACCATGAATCAGCACATGATGGAACGGTGTCTTTCCTGTCTGTTCCAGACCGGAGAATACCATACGGATAACCCAGAAGAAAATAATATCATATCCGGTTACCAGTACGTCTGTCGGATAGAAGTAATCCAGTTCCTCTGTGTTTTCCGGCCAGCCAAGGGTAGAGAAGGGCCACAGTGCAGAGGAGAACCAGGTATCCAGGGTATCCTCGTCCTGATGCAGGTGGGTGCAGCCGCATTTTGGGCATTTTTCCGGCATTTCTCCTGCCACAACAGTCTCCCCGCATTCCTCGCAGTAGTAGGCCGGGATTCTGTGTCCCCACCAGAGCTGACGGGAAATACACCAGTCTCTGATATTTTCCAGCCAGTGCATATAAATCTTGTCAAAACGCTCCGGCACAAATTTCAGATTACCGTCCTGTAAAGTCTGAATAGCCGCTTCGCCCATTTCCTTCATGCGGACAAACCACTGCGGTTTAATCATAGGTTCTACCGTAGTCTTACAGCGGTCATGGGTTCCTACGCTATGGGAATGAGGAACTACTTTCACCAGAAGTCCCAGCTCCTTTAAGTCCTCTACCATGGCCTTTCTGGCTTCGTAGCGGTCCATACCTGCGTATTTGCCGCCCAGTTCATTGATGGTAGCGTCATCGTTCATGATATTGATTTCCGGAAGGTTGTGTCTCTTTCCTACCTCAAAGTCATTGGGGTCATGGGCCGGAGTAATCTTCACACAGCCGGTTCCGAATTCTTTGTCTACATATTCGTCTGCCACAACCGGAATTTCTCTCTCTGTCAGCGGCAGCTTCAGCATTTTGCCTACCAGGTCTTTGTAACGCTCGTCTTCCGGATTTACCGCGACTGCAGTATCTCCTAAAAGGGTTTCCGGACGTGTGGTTGCGATTTCTACGAATTTTCCTTCTTCGCCCACTACCGGATAATTGATGTGCCAGAAAAATCCGTCCTGGTCCTCATGCTCTACCTCTGCGTCAGAAATAGAGGTCTGACATACCGGACACCAGTTGATGATTCTGGAGCCTTTGTAAATATAGCCTTTTTCGTACAGTTTGATGAAAACTTCCTGCACCGCTTTGGAACAGCCCTCGTCCATGGTAAAACGCTCTCTGTCCCAGTCTGCGGAAGCACCCAGTTTCTTCAGCTGGTTGATAATTTTTCCGCCGTACTCTTCTTTCCATTCCCAGGCATGTTTTAAAAATTCTTCTCTTCCGATTTCGTTCTTGTCAATGCCCTGCTCTTTCAGCTTCTCGATTACCTTTACCTCAGTGGCAATAGCTGCATGGTCGGTTCCCGGCTGCCAGAGGGCTTCGTATCCCTGCATTCTCTTAAAACGGATGAGAATATCCTGCATGGTTTCATCCAGGGCATGTCCCATGTGCAGCTGTCCCGTAACGTTTGGCGGGGGCATAACAATGGTAAATGGTTTTTTGTCTCTGTTTACCTGGGCATGGAAGTATTTGTTGTCCAGCCATTTCTGGTAAATACGGTCTTCCAGCCCTTTCGGGTCATAAGTTTTTGCAAGTTCTTTGCTCATAGTTCCTCCTCTTTGCGGTTATTGGAGACTGCTTTGGAATTTTCTGCAAACAAAAAGCCCCTCCATAACCATCTTTCAAAAAATAGTTACAAAGGGCGACTGTCATCGCGGTACCACCTTTATTTATCACTCTGAAGTCCCTTAACGCAGACGACGCGTGGAAACCTACCAAACCCTTTTCTCTACTTTTTTCTGTATCAAGCCGATTCTTCAGTTCCCCGGTTCAAAAGCTACCTTCCGTCTCTTCCCTCCCAGACAATCTTTCAGCCGGTGAATTGTCCTCTCTGCCGGTTTCCAAGACGTACTCCTCTTTCTCATCACCTTTTTCTGAAAAATATCATAAGCACAAAGCCCGTCTTTGTCAAGACGGGAAATTCTAAAATCTTTCTAATCTTCCTGCTTTCTTCTTACTTTCCATGTTCAATTTCTGTGCATTGTGTTACAATGAGCGGAGAAAAATAAAATCTATATAAAGTGCTTTTACTTTATATTCAGGAGGTAACCATATGAGCAAAACAAAAAAAATCCTGAAAGCCGTGGGGATTCTGCTTTTATTTGCAGTAATTCTGCTGATTATCGGCATTGTCTGGCTGACCATTCGGGAATACCGTCCAAAAGCCGTGGAAACGCTGACTCCCCCTTCCGGCGTCCGTACGATTTCCAATGAAGATACCTTCCGCGTGATGACCTTTAACACAGGGTACGCAGGACTGGATAAAACCGAAGATTTCTTCATGGACGGCGGTCATGAAGTACAGCCGGACAGTCAGGAACAGGTAGAGGACAACTTAAAGGGCATTGGGGAAATTCTCTCTGCCAATCCTGCAGATGCCTATTTTCTGCAGGAAGTAGACACCGATTCCAAACGCTCTTATCATCTGAATGAAGAAACGTATTACGAAAATATCCTGGACATGGACGGTGTGCTGGCTTACAACTTTAAATGCGATTTTGTTCCCTATCCCCTGCCACCTATCGGAAAGGTAAACAGCGGAATTTTAACGCTTACGGATTTACATACTTCTTCCGCTTCCAGAATCTCTCTGCCGGAATCCTTCTCCTGGCCGGTGAAAACCTGCAATCTGAAACGGTGTATGCTGGAGACCCGTATTCCTTTAAAGGGTACCGAGGCTGAACTGGTTCTGATTAATTTCCACCTGGAAGCCTATGACAGTGGGGAGGGCAAAGCAGCCCAGAGCAAAATGCTGGCAGAAAAACTGGCTCAGGAATACGCTGCGGGAAATTATGTCATTGCAGGAGGCGACTTTAACCAGACGTTTGAAGGCATGGATACCTATCCCATACACAACAGCGAAAGCTGGGTTCCCGGCACTATCGGTCAGGACGACCTTCCGGAACATTTTTCTTTTGCCACCGATGACAGCTATCCTACCTGCCGCCTGTTAAACGCCCCCTATACCGGCTCTTACGAAACTTCTCAGGTGTATGTTCTGGACGGCTTTATTGTGTCTGATAATTTAAACGTTTCTGATGTTTCTGTTGTCAATACGGATTTCGCCTACACAGACCATCAGCCTGTTATGCTGGAAGTGGAGTTCCAATAGGAACTCCACTTCTTTTCGTCTCTCTTTAATTTTTTATGCAAATAATTTCTCTGCCACCTGAATCAGATATTCCGTGTCTTTCACCCCTACTGTTTCATAAGGAGAGTGCATAGCAAGCTGCGGCAAGCCAATATCTACTGCATTCAATGCCACTTTCGTGTTAGAAATATTTCCCAGTGTGGAACCGCCCAAAATATCAGAACGGTTGGTAAAGGTCTGACAGGGAACTTCCGCCTGCTGGCACAAATCCTTAAACATGGCTGCTGAAACGCCGTCTGTGCAGTATTTCTGGTTTGCGCTGTATTTGATAACAATACCTTCGTTTAAGTACGGGCGGTTTACCGGGTCCGCCTTTTCTGTATAATTTGGATGAACTGCATGGGCATTGTCCGCAGATACCATAAAGCTGCCTGCCAGATATCTGAGGTAATCCTCATAATCCCCTCCCAGAGCCCGGTTAACGCGCACCAGCACATCATACAGGAAGGTAGACGCTGCCCCCTGCTTCGTACCGCTTCCTACTTCCTCATTGTCCAGTACACAGTGTACCCCCATATATTCCTGCTTCTCTCCTGCCAGGAATCCCTTTAAGGAAGAAAAGGCACACTGCAAATCATCCAGTCGTCCTATGGAAACATATTCCTCATTTGCTCCCCAGATACTTCCCTTTTCTCTGTTATACAGGAACAAATCATGTCCCAGAATATCCTCTGCTTTTACACCCGCTGCTTCGGCTACCGTCTTCATAAACGTATCCTTTGCCGCAATATCACCGAAAAGAGGCAGTAAATCCTTCTGTGCATTGTACTTGTATCCATCATTCACTTCCCGGTTCATATGAATCGCCAGGTTTGGAATCATGAGTAAATCTCTGTCTACGTCTACCAGTCTTGTCACCAGTTTTCCGTTTTCTTTCACAATAATACGTCCTGCCACAGACAACGGTCTGTCAAACCATGGGGCGCAAATCATACCGCCATACCGCTCCACATTCAGCTTTACATACTTGTTGTCCACAGTCATTTCCGGATTTTCTTTCATTTTAAAGCTGGGAGAATCGCTGTGACTTGCCATAATGCGGAAGCCTTTCATCTCTCCTTCGGGTACAGCCAGGGCAATGAGCGAAGAGTCATTTCTGGTAACAAAATATTTTCCACCCTTTTGTACTGTCCATTTATCCGTTTCCTTTAATTCCACATAGCCTGCCTTTTCCAGTTCTTCCTTCATGACCGCTACTGCATGAAAGCAGGTCGGGCTTTTCTCAATAAACTGAATCAATTCTTTTGCTGTTTCTTTATACATCTTTCTACCTCCTGAAACACAGCAGGGGACTGCTGCCGCAATCCCCCTGTAATTTTTATTTATTTGTACGTTTTGCAATAACCGGCATAATAAAGCCCAGTCCGATAAGTACGAACGGTGTTACAATATTCAGTACCAGCTGGAAGGTATCTTCGGAATAGATACCCAGAATACATGCGATTGCTGTAAAGGCAAAGCACCATACACCAAAGACAATACCGACTGTCTTATTCTTTACAAAGCGGTATTCTGCATGGAATTTGTCTCCCGCTTTCTTCAGAGCAATGTATGCGGCAAATACCCACAGATAACGCAGAGGCATACATACAGAGTTTACTTTTACCAGCCATTTTACCAGTACGTCTACGCTTTCAATACCAAAAGCCGGAACGACAATGAGAATGGATACAATCACGGTAACCATTTTGTGTCCGTTTGTATAAGTACCGTATTTATTCTGTTTGAACAGAGCCTTTGGAATATATCTTTCATCTGCGCTGTCCAGAAGCATACGAAGAGGCGCATCAATAGACAGAATCAAAACTGCAAACTGTCCGATTAAGTTTGTAATGGCATATACCACTACAAAGAAATCGCCTACATGATAATATTCGCCCAGAGTCTGGAATGCATAATAAGCACCGTTTGTCATCAGGTCTTCCGGAATGTTGTTGGAATCGAACATCATGCCCAGGGCAATGGTTCCCAGAACAGCACACACAGTAACCATAATGGCCAGGGTAATCATACCTTTTGAGAAATCCTTAGAAGGATTTTTCATCTTGTTTACATAAGGTGAAATCTTCTCACATCCGCCTACGGCAAATACCAGAATAGACAGGTTTAAGAAGAACTTGCTGTCAAAGGTCGGCATAAAGGTTTTGATGGACCAGTCAATATTTCTGACATCTGCCCCTGTAATAGCCGGTGCTGCAATCATCATCACGATAAACAGCAGAGACATAACAAACATGGTAGAACCTGCTAAAGAAGTAAGTTTCTTCAGTACTCCGATACCTCTTGATGCTACCCATACTGCAAACAGGAACAATACCAGACAGATAACAGCCAGAACTCTGACGTTCATCTGGCTGACTCTGGCATCTCTGAAAATAGCCCAGCTTGCCGCAATAACAGAACCATTCGGCTTCTGTGAAATATAAGGCATATGCACAATCCAGTAAGTCCATCCTGCCAGATAAGCCATTCTCGGTCCGATTGTTTCCAGAATCCATGAGCTGACACCGCCGCCGGCATCTTTAAATGCGCTTCCCATTTCGCCTACCATTAACGCATATGGTACAAAATACACCGCAAAAATAAGTGCCCATGAAACGATTGCTTTTAAGCCGCCGTATTCAGAAAACCCATTTATGACATTTCCGAATCCCCACACAGTGGAAAAGGCCATAAAAGCAAGACTGTACCACATAATCTTCTTTTCACTTTCGTGGTTACTCATCACTTTTTCTCCTTAACTATGATTTTTTTGACGCTTTGTGATTATACTCAAAAAAGCGTCTAATTATAGTCAAATTTTAACTGCCATTCGGCATTTTTCACTTTCTGCTTCTTTCTCACTCCGTATTTTTCGGCATTTTCACGCTTTAACACTTTGCATTTTCAGCTAACGCCATGGCAATTTTTTCCGGTTTTATGGGCATTTCCTGTACGCGGACACCTACGGCATGATACACAGCGTTGGCAATGGCCGGACAAGGGGTGTTGATAACGATTTCTCCGATAGACTTTGCGCCAAAGGGGTGGGATTTCTCATAACTCGGGGCAAAATCCACCCGGATTTTCCGAATATCCGTACGACTGGGAATCTTATACTGCATAAAGGAATTGTTCCGCAGCTGTCCCTTTTCATTATATTGGATATCCTCGTACAAGGCCATACCGATTCCCTGAGCCAGACCACCCTCGGTCTGCACTCTTGCCAGATTTGGATTAATCGGGGTTCCGCAATCCACCACTGCCACATAGTCCAGTAGTTCCACACTTCCGGTTTCCTTATCCACTTCCACTTCTGCCATACCTACCATAAAAGGCGGCGGGGAAATTTTAGAAGAACGGTTCACTGTCACATGGAGAGATTCATTGTTTCCGCAGGTTCCCCTTACGGCAATGTCCTGCAGAGAGACTTCTCTTTCCCCATCCAGTGCATAAACTCTCTTTCCGTCAAAATCCACATCTTTTGCTGCCAATTCCAGCATTTCCGCTCCCAGCCCCTTAATTTTTTCTCTCAACTGTCCGCAGGCATCTGACACAGCCATTCCCGTTACATAAGTGGTTGCAGAAGCATAGGAACCTGAATCATAGGGAGAAATATCCGTATCCACACCAAACACTACAATATTTTCCAGTTCCGTTTCCAACACATCTGCTGCCATCTGGGCCAAAATCGTATCACAGCCGGTTCCCATATCCGTAGCGCCAAGACTCAGCGTATAGGAGCCGTCCTCCCCCAGCTTGATGGTTGCGCCGCCTACATCCACGCCTGCAATGGCAGAACCCTGCATGGCCAGAGCAACCCCTACACCGCGGACTTTTCCATTGCCCATATCCCGGCGGGGATATTTTTCGTCCCATCCCATCATGGCTTTTGCCTTTTCCATACATTGATCCAGCGTACAGCTGGTTACCCATGGACTTCCGTCGTATCCGATAAATTTTCCGCCTTCTTTTGACATATTGATTTCCCGGAAACGCACGGGATCCATATTCATCTGCTCTGCCAGTTCATCCACGGCCGATTCCACAGCAAAGATTCCCTGGGTCGCCCCGTAACCCCGGTAAGCGCCTGCAGACATATGGTTCGTATACACCACGTCATAAGCAAAACGGTATGCTTCTGTATTTCCGTACATGCCAAGAGGCTTGTGCCCGGACAGCCCTACCGTTGTAGGACCGTGCTCTCCATACGCACCGGTATTGGATAACGTATAAATATCAATCGCTTTTAAAATCCCCTGCTCATCAGCGCCCAGACGCACAGACACTTCCATTTCATGACGAGGGGAAGAACAAATCTGGGACTCATATCTGGAAAAAATCATTTTTGCCGGACGTTTTGTTTTCAAGGTTACAAGAGCCGGATACACTTCTGCTACCGAAGTCTGCTTGGCTCCGAAGCCTCCGCCGATTCTGGGCTTAATAACTCTTACATTAGAAGCGCCGATACCCAGGGCACGTCCCAAAATTCTCCGGATATGAAAAGGCACCTGAGTGGAAGCCACCACATTCAGTCTGCCGAAATAATCCAGATACGTATAGGCGCGGAAAGTCTCCATCATGGCCTGCTGATTGGCTTTTGTATGATAGGTTTTCTCCACCACATATTTACATTCTTTTAGCACAGCATCCACATCTCCCAGCGTTTCCACCTTAGATGCACAGAGATTCCTCTTATTGTCCGCCCCCACAGGCACCTTGGATTCCCAGTTTTCTTCCGGGTGCAGCAGCACCGGATTATCTTTCGCCTTATGAAAATCCAGTACGGGCTCCAGAAGTTCATAGCGCACTTTGATGATTTTCATGGCCTTGTCTACTGCTTTTTCTGTTTCACCTGCCACAATGGCCACCGCATCTCCCACAAACCGGATATGACGGTCCAGAATCAGACGGTCATAAGGGCTCAGTTCGGGATAAGTCTGTCCGGCAAAGGTAAATCTCTCCTGAGGCACGTCTTCATAAGTAAGAATACAGGCAATGCCCGGCACTTTTTTTGCCGCCTCCGTGCGGATTTCTTCAATCATGGCATGGGCATGGGGACTTCTTAAAACCTTTACAATCAGACAGTCCTTTGGAGCCAGGTCATCGGTATACACCGGTTGTCCCGTTACCAGAGCCTCTGCGTCTTTCTTTTTCACAGGCTGATTTACATAACTCATTTCTGCGCGCCTCCTTCCTTTTTATACTGCAAAAACTTCAAAATACTTCTGGTCTGTCCCATAAAGCCGGAGCAGCGGCACAGATTTCCTGCCAGATATTCGTGAATCTCTTCCTCAGAAGGGTCTTCCAGTTCTTTCAGCATGGCAAACACATTCATAATAAAACCGGGATTGCAAAAGCCGCACTGTTCTGCGCCCTCCCCTGCAAGAAAATCCCCAAATTCTTTCGCTTCTTCCTGCATGCCTTCCAGCGTTACCACATGCTTTCCTTCTGCTCTTGCTGCCAGCATACTGCAGGAAAGAACCGGCCTTTCTTCCATTAATACCGTACACAGCCCACAGTTTGCCGTCTCACAGCCGCGCTTTACGCTATAGCAGCCTAAACTCCGCAGCACATCTAAAAGCAGCGCATCCGGCTCTGCCTGTATCTGTGTTTTTTCGCCATTCAGCCAGAATTTAATTTCCATTGTCCATACCTCCTGCTGCCAACAGCGCCCGTTTCACCAAAACGCCCACCAGATGGCTTCTGTATTCCTTAGAAGCGCGCATATTGCCTCCTGTTTTCACCCTTTCCTTTGCATACTGTGCAAAAGAAACTGCGGCCTGCTCCTGCGCTTTTAAATCTTTGCTGCAAAAATCTTTTAAAATCCCCTGTTCATCCTGAACCAGTCCGGCTCTTTGGGGACAGGCTCCCACAACTGCCCGTGCTTCCCCGTCTGCAAAAAGTCCCACACAGCAAGTCAGCACCGGGAAATCCGTACTGCTGTTTCGCTGGCTGAGATAAACCGTTTTTATCGGTCTTTTCTTCACAATCACCCGAACCAGAATATCTCTGTCCGGCTTTTTCTTTGCGAAATCTTCCAAAGGCACAATTCCGCCTTTATACAGTTCCACGTAAGAATCCATAGCCAGGAACATGGTCAGCACATCAGAAAATCCATATCTGCCAAAAATGCTGCCCCCCACAGTGGCACAGTTGCGAAACTGCACTCCCACAATATGGCGCAGACTCTCTTTCACGGCTCCCTGTGTGTACCCTTCCAGCCCTTTATGGGTTTCCAGGGTTCTCAAAGATGTCATGGCTCCGATACGGAACTCCTCTTCTGTTTCTTCTATCATATCCAGGTCCAGTCCGGACAGGTCAATGGCTGTACTGATATTGCGGTTTCCCATTTTCAGCCAGACCATACCACCAAGTACGCAGGCGGTTTTCTTCTGATTTAACAGATATGCCTCTTCCAGGTCTTTTACCTTTACATACTCTTTAATCTTTAACATTGGTTTTCCTCTCTGATTTTACATTTAACTCCAGTATAATACAGAGATTTTAGAAGTGGCAAGTATTTTCTCTTTCCTTTTTGCGAAAGTCGTATTAAAATGAATACAGTCTATGTCTGTTTTTTGCAGATACAGAGGAAAAGAAGGAGATTTTGAACATGTCACATACTACTGATTTGGGAAAAGACAGAATTCCCATTCTGGTTCTGAAACTGGCCATTCCCTCCATGATTGCCCAGTTTGTTACGGTTTTGTACAGCATTATTGACCGTATGTTTATCGGAAATATTCCGAAAATCGGGGACGCTGCGCTGGCCGGCGTAGGGGTCTGCGGCCCTATTGTCACTTTACTGACTTCTTTTGGCACGCTCATTGGCCTGGGCGGTTCTATCCTCATGACCATGCGCATGGGTGCCGGAAGGAAAAAACAGGCGGAGTCCATACTGGCTCACAGCTTCGCCCTGCTGGTGGTTTTTTCTGCGGTGCTGACCGTACTGTTTCTGGTCAGTAAACGGTATTTGCTAAACTGGTTCGGGGCAAGCCCTGCAACCTTTCCCTATGCTGACTCCTACCTGACGATTTATACGGCAGGAACCTTTTTTGCCCTGCTGGCCATCGGGCTGAATTATTTTATTACCTGCCAGGGCTTTCCGGCCATAGGCATGATAACCGTTCTTATCGGAGCCGTTACCAATATCATTCTGGATCCGGTTTTTATCTTCGTTCTGGATATGAAAGTTGCCGGAGCAGCCATTGCCACCGTTATCGCGCAGTTTGCCTCCTGCGCCTTTGCTTTTTGTTTCCTCACAGGGAAGAAAATTCCCATAAAGATTACGCGGCTTCGGAAGAAGACATTTTCTCCCCTGATTGTGAAAAAAATTATTGGTCTGGGAATTTCCCCGTTTCTGATTCTGGCTACGGACAGCGTGATTATCATTGTACTGAATACCGTTCTTCAGAAATACGGCGGCCCTAAAGAGGGCGATATTCTCATTACCTGCGCCACCATTGTCCAAAGCTACATGATGCTGATTACCGGTCCCATGCTGGGAATTTCCAGCGGCACCCAGGCCATTTTAAGCTACAATTACGGAGCCAGAAACATAAAACGTGTAAAGAAAGCGGAAAAATATGTCTTAATTCTCTGCCTGTGCTTTACCACGCTGATGTTCCTGCTTTCCAGAATCGTGCCGGAATACTTTATACGGATTTTCACCAAAGATGCCCTGCAGCTGCAGCTTTGCACTTGGGGAATCGGTGTTTTCACCCTGATGATTATCCCCCTCAGCTTCCAGTACGTCTTTGTGGATGGGTTTACCGCTCTTGGAAGAAGCAAAACAGCCCTGGTACTTTCCCTCTGGCGAAAGGGAGATTACATGCTTTTTACCATTGTACTTCCCATCTTCTTTGGAGCCAAAAGCGCCTTTTATGCCCAGCCTCTTGCAGACGGTATCGGCGCTGTCATGTCCACCATTGCGTTTCTGTTGATTTTTCGGAAACATCTGGAAAAATGGGAAGCACAGCCTTGAGTGTTTCTCTTTTCCTTGCGTCATAATTTTGTTATTTGACTGATATATTATTTTGCTGTATATTATTTTCAAATTCTACCAAACAGGAGGTCTTGTTTATGGCAAAACAGTTCTCAAAAAAATATGCCCTGCTGCTTTTCACCATGGGATTTCTCTTTTTGTCCGCCTGCGGCAAGGATAAAGAGGCCCAGGAGGAAGCGGAGCTGGATGCAGTATCCGCTTCTGTAAGCGGTACATTAACCAGCTTCACGGGCTCTGAACTTTCTCTGAAAACAGATAAGGGAGAAAAACTGACTTTTGACAACTGCTCTGACGCCAGCCTGGAACTGGAAAACGGCATTATTCCCGGCAACAGCGTTACCATTGTCTATGTGGGCGCAGTAACCGACGGGGATGCCAGCAAGGCAAAGGTACGGAAAATTATCTCTACAGATGACAATTCCGGTGTCCTGAACCTGGCTGAAAAGGCAGAGGAAAACCTGACCGGTATCAGCGGCTCTGCTATTACCAGCGAAGACGAAGGACAGGACGAACCGGCAAGCGGCGTATCCGTAGAACAGACCAGCGGCACCGGCACCATTGTCAGCAGTGTAAACGTCCGGGCCGATGCGCAGAGCGGTTCTGAAATTCTGGGACAGTTAGACGGAGGAGCTTCTGTAAGAGTTACGGGTATCTGCGAGAATGGCTGGTATCGGATTATTTATGAAAATCAGACAGGATATGTATGGCAGGATTACATTTCCTATTGACGAAAAGAGGCTGCCGCATGCAGTGTACAGCAATCCGAAATCTTCTTGCTATACACTGAATGCGGCAGCCTCTTTTTCTTTACTATTTCTGAAACAGTACGTGAAGCTGTCCCGCACTGTCGTATACAATTTCCGTTTCCACACGGTAAATCTTTTTGATAAATTCTGCAGTCAATACTTCCTGGGGAGTTCCCTGCCCCACGATTTCCCCGTCCTGAAGCACATACAGCCGGTCACAGAACATGGCAGCTATATTTAAATCATGAACAGCGGAAATCACCGTAACCTTCAGATTTTTCACAATCTTCATCAACTGTATCTGATGGGTAATGTCCAAATGATTGGTAGGTTCATCCAGTATCAGACAGGGCGTCTGCTGTGCCAGGGCTCTTGCCAGAATCACTCTTTGCTGCTCTCCTCCCGACAAAGTAGAAAAACTCCGGTTCGCAAAACCTTCCATTTCCACGGTCTCAAGGGCCTTTTGGGCTATCTGAAAATCTTTGGCATTGTCTCTTTCCATGGTCTTTTTGTGAGGCGCTCTTCCCATAAGCACCACTTCCATAACGGAAAAATCAAAATTGTAATAATTGTGCTGTGCCACCACAGCCATTTTTTTTGCTGAATTCCGGATACTGATACCGGAAAGTTCTTCTCCGTCCAGAAAAACCTGTCCTGCATGAGGCTTTAAAATGCGGTAAATACACTTTAAAAGCGTGGATTTTCCACTTCCGTTTGGCCCTATGATTCCAATAAATTCTCCGGTGTTTCCGTTTATGCTGACCCCTTTTAAAATCTCCTGTGCCCCATAAGACAAGCGGATATTTTCCGTTGAAAGATTCATTCCCGTCCACCTCCGAATCCATAGGATTTCCTTGCCATAAGGTAAATAAAGCAGGGCGCTCCAATCAGAGAAATCAGAATACTCACCGGAAGTTCTGCGTTTTTCAGGATAATTCTGCACACTACATCTGCCCAGATAAGAAACACCGCCCCGGAAAGAGCGCTTAAGGGAATCAGCCTTTTGTGGTCTGTTCCAAAGAGCATACGCATGGCATGGGGAATCACCAGCCCTACAAAACCTATCATACCTGCCGCACATACCGTAAAGCCTACCATAAGCGCAGACAGCAGCATACAAAAAATTCTGGTTGTATGCAAATCCGTTCCCAGCGTAATGGCCGTTTCATCGCCTAACAGCATAAGGTTCAGCTTCCGGTACTGACTCCAGAACACAGCAGAGATAACCAGTATCATGGGCAGCAGTATCCGGATATTGTCCCAGTCTGCAGAAGCCAGACTTCCCATACTCCAGTATGTAATTTCTGCCGTAGCGTTTTTATCCTGGGCAATATAGATAATGAAGTTGGCAAAAGCCGCGCAGACCGAACTCACAGCCATACCTGCCAGAATCAGTTTTCCGGCATTTGACCGGCCTCCCATGCCGGATATAAACAAAACTGCAAAAGAAGCCAGCACAGCCCCTGCAAAGGCCAGAATACCTACCGCATTGTCACCAAGAGCGGAACCAACTCCCAGCATAATGGCCAGCGCCGCTCCCAGATAAGCCCCGGAAGATACCCCCAGTACATAAGGGTCTGCCAGCGGATTTTTCACCACAGCCTGCATAACAACACCGCAAATGGAAAGTGCCATTCCTACCGCAGCAGCCAAAAGAACTCTGGGAAACCGTATGAGCCATACCACATCATGCACAGCTCCCCCGGAATACTCGGACAGAGCATCTATATGAAAAATTTCGTAAAAAATAACGCGATACACTTCTTTTATAGAAATATCTGCATTTCCAAACGTAATGGAGGCCAGTATTGAAAATACCAGCCCCGCCACCAATGCAAGGACAGCCACCCTATAAGCAGAAGTTTTTAAGCCCTTCTTTGTCACAGCACCTGCACCTCTATTCTCCTAATTTCAAATCCGGATAAAGTCCTTTTGCAATGGTTTCAATACCGTCCTGTGTCCTTGTTGCACTGGCATACATTTCGCTGAGCATAATGGGTACCACTCTCTGATTTTTCACTGCATCCAGACTTGCATAAGTCTCGTCCTCCAGGAGTACATTCAGCTTTTCCTGCTTCACCGTTTCCGGGTCATCTCCGGAATATGGCATATATACTACAAAAATCACATCCGGATTGGCGGTAATCACATCTTCTTTTCCGAGAGAAGAACCATCCGGATTCGCCAGTGTTCCCCCAAGCTGTGTTACCATATCTCCCGCAAGAGAGTCCTGTCCATAATTGGTAAATCCGTCCTTTCCTGATTCCAGTACCAGCACGGAAGGCTTTTCCGTCTCTCCCTTTGTCTCCTCTTTCACGGTTGCTATGGTATCCTTCATTTCATTTACAATTCCTTCCGCCTTATCCTGTACATCGAAAATCTTTCCCATGTTCAGAATATCCGTATATTCATTCTCCAGAGATTTTTCTGCCACTGCCGTGTTGCTGCTGATGTATACATTCGTTCCCTTGTCAATCCATTCCTGTGCGTCTCCCAGTGTTTTGTCTCCGAAAAGAGAACTCCAGGAAAAAATCATATCCGGCTCCAGCATGGTAACGGTTTCCTTAGAGGGTGTAAATTCATCTAAATATTTCACCTTGGAAAAAGCGGATTTCTGTGCTTCGGGAACCTCATTGTCCAGACCTGCCGTGGCCGCAAGATGGTCTTCCAGCCCCAGCTCCAGCATGGTTTCTATACAGCCCTGATACACAGCCAGCACTTTTTCAGGCGCTTTTTCGTAAGTTGTGGAGTATTCCTTTCCATCTTTACCGTAAGTGGTAATCGTCAGCGGATATTCCGTCTTTTTCGTATTTTCTGTCTGTGGGTCTTCCTCTTTTGCGGAAGCACTGTTCTCTGCCTGGTTGTCTTCTTTAATACTTTCCGCGCTTCTTCTCTGTTCCTCTGTACTGTCGCTGCTGTTTCCCTGGCAGGCAGTCATTCCCATTGTCATACCTGCGGCCAGTAAAATGGCGGTCACTTTGCTGCATACTGCTTTTTTCTTCATTGTCGTACTGCTCCTTTCGCCTTTCCATCCGCGTAAACGAAAAGGCCTGCCTTTCCTGTAAAAAGAAAAACAGACCTTTTCTTCCGCAAATCCCTCGCCTGCGGTTTTATAGATGTGCACTTTTACCCGGAAGTTTCATCTTTTTCTGCCAAGCAGGTCTCCTGACTTACAGCTCCTCATCTGCTTCTGCCTTCTCACATATTTGTATGCAATGGCGTCTCTGAAGCAGACTCCCTGTTTACAGTGGCCGGACCGTCGAAGATTCTCACTTCGTTCCCTTTTCAGATAATTTCGCAAAATTATTCACTCAACAGAACCATTCTTTGTTTAAACATCCTTAATCTAACACATTCCGGCAAAAGTTGCAAGAAAGTTAAAGAATTTCGATTCCCGCCTTTTCACAGGCTTTCAATGTCTCTTCATCCCAAAGAGAGGCCTGTACCTCTCCCACATGGGCTTTTTTCAGAAGCAGCATACAAATCCGGGACTGTCCGATACCGCCGCCAATGGTCAGAGGCAGTTTTCCCTCCAGCAGCATTTTGTGGAAAGGAAGATTTCTTCTGTCATCACAGCCTGCTTTGGTAAGCTGCTCATCCAGGGCTTTTTCGTCCACACGAATTCCCATGGAAGAAATCTCCAGCGCACACTGCAGAGGTTCGTGCCAGAAGAGAATATCACAATTTAATTTCCAGTCGTCATAATCCGGCGCTCTTCCGTCATGTTTCTGCCCTGAGGCCAGCACATCTCCAATCTGCATAATGCACACGGTTTTATGCTCTTTTGTATAGGCATTTTCCCTTTCCTTTGGTGTGAAATCAGGGTATAAATCTTCCAGTTCCTGTGTGGTAATAAAAGAAACTTCTCTGGAAAGCTCTGTGTCCAAATGCTCATACTGGTATTTAATTTCATCCAGGGCATTACAGATGGCACCCACAATACGATTCACTGTATTTTTCAGGTATTCCGGATTCCGGTCTTCTCTGGTAATGATTTTTTCCCAGTCCCACTGGTCTACATAAACAGAATGCAGATTATCCAGTTCTTCATCCCTGCGTACTGCGTTCATGTCGGTGAGAAGTCCCTTACCTACATGAAAATCGTAACGGTACAGCGCCATACGTTTCCATTTCGCCAGAGAATGTACCACCTGTGCATTTACTCCTGCGTCCGGAATATCAAAGGTAACCGGGCGTTCCACGCCATTTAAGTCGTCGTTCAGACCAGAAGCCGGGTCTACAAACAGCGGCGCAGTCACCCTCTTTAATTTCAGTGCCATACACAGCTTTTTCTGCATAAGATTTTTAATGGCACCGATTGCTTCCTGCGTTTCGTATCTGGATAAACAGGACTGATAATTTTCCGGTATGATTACTTTTCCCATGTGCTTTCCTCCTGTAAGATTTTACGTTTTTATAGCATTAAAATACTATGCTTAGTTTAATACAAAAATCAGGAGATGTAAATATGGAATTTTTCCATAATTACTTTTCTATCCCCAGATAGCTGTCCTCCATTTCCGCATCTCCTTCCAGCACCACAAGCCTTTCCAGCACAATCCCCGCTTCCCCCGCGTACACGGTAATACGGTTGAGGCCTTCTTGTAATGAAATTTCCATCTCTGCCACATGCTCCTGGTTCAGCACAGCGCGCTCCCAGGCAGCGCAGTCGTTATCTCCGCCTTTATACCTGCTGTCTGTAAGCACAAGCTTTTGTATCTCGCCGGCATTGCAGGAAATGCCCACCCGCAGCTCTCCTCCGTACATCAGCGGATTAGCCGGAGATGTAAAAAGGCGCAGCCTGCCTTTCCCTGCGCTCCTGCTCCAAAGCTCATAGGTCAGAGAAGGCGCGTGCAAATCTCCATCAAAGGCAGCTGTCACAGGAAATACCTTCATACCGCTTCCATATTTCCCAAAATCCGTCAGCAAACCATATTCAGCGGCTTCGCCCTTATAGTCCCCGGCCTTTTTCTCCGCATAATTTACCGCGTCTATGGCAAAAATCCCTTTCCTGCTTATGGCTGTATGCCCAGGCAGAGCAGGCAGTTCCTCTCTTTTCGCCCTTACACACACCGGAACCTTTTCTTCCCCTGCCACCACATAAAAAGTACAAGTCTTTTCCTCGCCAGACAGTTTTTCCCTGTCCACAGTCAGGAGAACACAGTCCTGTAAAGCTGTTTTTCCCTCTTTTTCAGAAAACAAAAGCCAGTCGCAGGTTTCTTTTATTTCCCAGCAGATTTCCCCCTGTCCTCCATTGGCAATCTCCAGTCCCACTTCTTTGCTGTTCTCCTCCAGAAAATCCTCAATAACCAGAGGAGTGGGAAAATACTGATTGGTAAAATGTGCTTCTTCATCCCAGCGGGATACCACCAGTCTGGGTGTCTGGGGCAGGCGCAGGACGTGGCGCACCGGATATCTCCAGTCCTCACTGTTCCAGTTGGTAAACCCGATGTGCAGCGCCATTTCCATACCTGCCCATTTTCCTTCTGCAAATGCGGCCATCTCCTGTGCCAGCGCTTCATCCCGCTCTATGCACTGCTCCATTTTCTCTCCCATCAGATTGGCAATGGCTTTTCCCTGACGCGCATAAAGATGGTTAAATCCTGCATATAAATGCATCTGCAGCAAATTCGCAGAAGCCGCCGCCGGATAGTAAACCATACTGTAATAAGCCTCTTCACAGCGTCTTCCTTTCAGCGCTTCTCTCAGCCTTTCATTGGTTTCCTCTAATTCCTCACACCGTTTCCGCATACGGCTGCCTTCCCGGTAATGTACCGGATGATAGACTTCACTGCTGCAGGATTCCGGACGGCGCAGATGATTCAACCGGATATATTCCTCCACCACATTTTTTATGCTGTTTCGTTCTTCAGGAGAGGTTTCCGGGCCAAACTGCTGCTGAACCCATTTTTCCGTATAAGCCTTAGGGCTTTCCGGATGGGCGCTGCCCCAGGTATCAAAGTCATAGGCCATTTCCATAAAATAGTTCAGCGGGTATTCCTGAAACTTCAAATCTCCCACATTGACAATCCAGAGTTCCCGGACGCCATATGCATAGGCCTCTGTCATCTGCTCCCAGATTTTTGTAAGAGGCACTGACGCCACCCACTCATAGGAAACCGGACCGCCATGGTAATCCAGATGATAATACATGCCAAAGCCGCCCTTGCGGCTTCTCTCCTCCTCTTTTGGCAGAGCGCGCATATTGCCGAAATTATCTTCGCAGAGCAGCAAAGTAACACCCTCCAATTCTTCAAAGTGTTCCAGTCCTTCTGCCTGGTTGTCCCCGAAATAATAATCTTCCACTTCCTTATACACAGCAAAGAGCTGTGGAATCTCTTCTTCCTCCTGCAGATATTCCCGAATCAGAGTTCTCTGGTCCGTCAGAATGTCCTTCAGCACCCGGATATTGTCCGCCACAGAAGCCTCTCCCATCATCTTGCTGTCTCTTTCTCCTCTCATGCCAATGGTGGGAAATACATGATGTCCCCTGCTGCGCAGAAGCCCGTCTTTCCAGTATTCCAAAAGCCCTTCCCGGTTACTTAGATAACTCCAGTCCCTGCCGTATTTCTCTCCTTTTACCATGTCCCATTCCTCACTGGAACGCATACACGGCTCATGGTGGGACATGCCGATATAAATTCCATAGGAATCTGCCAGTTCCATAGACTGCATTCCCGGCCCGTCCACCAGGAAAGAAGACGTCCACATGGCCGGCCACAGGTAATTTCCCTTCATGCGCAGAAGATATTCAAACACCTTGTCATACATCTCTGCTGTAAAGCCGCCGAAATGCGAAAACGTCCAATTCCCAAAACAGGGCCATTCATCGTTAATAAAAAATCCTCTGTATTTCACAGACGGCTCTTTGGAAATCCGAGGTTGTTCCGGCACTGACAGACACAACTGCTTTTCCTTATTCTGTAATTTCTCTTCGTCTTCTGTACTGCATAAAAATACTTTTTCATAAGAAGGGGCTTTCACATCTCCCCAGTAATGGCAGGGAGACACTCCCAAAATCTCTGACAGATGAAACAGCCCGTATATGGTTCCCAGGCGGTCACTTCCATATATGACCAGACAATTTTCTATGCCCAGAACCGGCCTGTCTGCGAGAAAAAAGCCATATACCTCTCGCTTTCCTCTGACCTTTGCCAGGGCAGGAAACTGCTTCTCCAGCCATAGGGAAACCTCCCCTTTGTCTGCAGAAAGCGCAAGAATCCCCTGCTCATAGAGCCCTCTCTCCCCTGTAACCAGCGGACAGCAGCCAGCCACCGTTTCCACATCTTTTGCCACCTTCTCTGCAATTCTTACAATTCCCTTCTCCTTTTCAGCCGGAATACAAAAAACCATTTCTTTTTCTCTGGAAAATTCTACCATGCTCCTACATCCTCCCGTATACAGAAAGAGGGCCGCGCATAACCCTCAAGTTCTCCTGATTCTTATGCGGCAGCCCCTTACTCTGCGTATTGCTCTTTCTTAATAACCTAATGTATCTTTTGTTCTTTCAAAGATTTCATTTGCCTGGTCTACATATTTGGTGCTTCCCTTGCTCTCACAATCTGCCACATAAGCATCCCAGTCTTTGTCTAAATCTCTCTTGCCGGAAATGAATTCCAGTGCTGCGGTATTGACATAGTCCATGAGAGACACCTTAATCAGGTTCATCTCTTCTTTCTCCAGCTCATCAGCCAGTACCGGAGGCATCAGTTTTGCATTTTCCTTATTGGCGTCAATTCTTTCGTTCCACTCTTTCTCACCTTCTGAGAATTTGGAGTACTGTAACTCCTTGGAACCGCCGTATGCGAACACACCGCCGCCGAAACCGTAGTCTACGTTTAACTGTTTTTCCGCACCTGGATTAATGCCGTTAAAGTAAATATCCGGATTCAGTGTAATGGTACCGTTTGCATCTTTGGTATAAGTTTCTCCTTCTACACCCCACAGACAGAGTGTCTGACCTTCGTCAGAGTACCACAGCCAGTCAATGAAACGCAGCATTTTAATGAATTCTTTTTCGCCCAGTTCTTCCAGCGCATTGGTAGTAATCATAATACCATTCTCAAGACGTCCTGCATAACTGGATAATTTCATCTGTCCTTCCGGACCTCCCGGTGTTGTCATAAAGTATAAATCAGCGCCGTCTACCTGCATCTTGTTCTGAGACTGAATATCTGCAACCTGCTGATAGTTTACTGTCAGCACATAGGATTCGCCTCTGTAGAATTTCGCCTGTGCCTGTGCACTGTCCTGTGTAAAGGTCTCCGGGTCTAAAATTCCTTCTTCATACATTTTGTTAAACAGTGTCAGATATTCTTTGTACTCGTCTGTGGTATCTGCAAAGTAAAATTCATTCTTGTCAAAGTCAAATTTCATACCGTCCTTTAATCCCCAGTCACCGCCGTCCTGGGAATTACCGCCGGTTACACCATACACGCTTGCTGCCAGGTTCATGGTACAGCCAAACTGATACTGGTCAGACCATACATAATCGCTGCCTGTATACTCTTTTACTTTCTTTAATGCCTGATAAAACTCTTCCCAGGTCCAGGTAGGCTCTGTAGACATGTCCACACCTGCTGCCTCGAAAACATCCTTACGGATAAGGAAAGAATAGCCGCCTGCTGTGGTCTCCCACATACCCGGAAGTCTGTAATATTTTCCGTCAGAGGCCAGAATCTGTTTCAGGTCATCTTCCAGGCCCCATTCTTCCACACATTTCTGGTAGTTCGGCATATACTGTACCCAGTCACTGATAGCCACAACCTGTCCACTGTCTTCGTATGCCTTGGAATCATAGATTTTGGGTACAATATACGGTGCGTTTCCACTATTTACAGACGCGGATACCTTATCGTTGTAGTCTGTTCTTGCAACCGTAGTCAAGTCAAAGGTTACGTTTGTCTTCTCTTCAATTGCGCTCCAGAGCAGCCAGTCGTCCTGCATTGGATAGTTTTCATGGTCAGAAAACATCATAGAATATGTCACCGGTTCGTCAGAATGGAAGGTTTCTCCCTCTCCGTAGGTGTAGTCCAAATCCTTGTCGGCTTCTTCTGCGGACATTGTAGGGCCATCTTCTCCCTTAGAGCTGCTGTTTCCGCCGCAGCCTGCAAGTGTAGTGCCTGCCATAAGCAGACTCAGTGTCAATGCAATCACTCTTTTTTTCATTTACTCTTTCCTCCTCTTATTTTTCAACGGACTGTCCTGCCCGTTTCATTAACCTTTTACTGCACCGATTGTCATACCCTGTACAAAATATTTCTGTACAAATGGGTAGACACAGATAATCGGAATGGATGTCAGCACCATGGTTGCTGATTTTAAAGTCGCCTGTACACTGCTGGCCTCTGCAGAACTTCCGATTTCCGTATTGTTTGCCCCTTCTACCAGCTGTCTTACCCAAAGAGCAATGGGCCATTTATCTCTGGAATCCAGGTACATCATAGGTGCAAACCATTCGTTCCACATACCTACCATATAGAACAGAGCCATAGTTGCCAGAATCGGTTTGGACAACGGAAGAATAATCTTTACAAAAATACCGTACACGCCCATACCATCAATGGAAGCCGCTTCCTCCAATTCTTCCGGCAGCCCTGCGAAGAAGGACTTCATAACCAGAAGGTTGAAAGTGCTGATAGCGCCCGGAAGAATAATAGCAAGCATACTGTCCTGCAGCCCCAGCCACTGTGTTACCAAAATATAGTTCGGAATAATACCGCCTGTAAAATACATAGTGAATACCACAAACGGTGTAAAAAACTTATTCAGCCGCAGTCTTGGTTTGGACAGCGGATAAGCCAGCAGCGCGGTACCGATAACCGAAATAAGCGTTCCTACCACAGTATAAAGAATGGTATTTCCGTAATATTTAAAGAAAGAATCATCTTTTAAAAGGTACTTGTAAGTATCCAGTGTAAAATCTACCGGAAAGAAGGTAACCTGGCCTGCGCTTACTGCCGCATCGCTGCTGAAGGACTGTGCAACCAGATATACAAATGGATATAAGGTAATAAACAGTATAAGAATCATAAGAACTGTATTAAATACCTGAAAAACTCTGTAAGATTTTGATGGTTTTATACTATTCATGTTTACACTCCTTTCTACCACAGGGATGTTTCTGTAAGTTTCTTGGACAGGAAGTTGGCTATACTAACCAGTATCAGCCCCAGAAGACCTTCAAACAAACCTACTGCAGACGCATAACTGAAGCTTCCCTGGCTGATACCCATTCGGTATACCAAAGTACCGATGATGTCGGCTCTGCTCTGTGTCATTGGATTGTACAAAAGCAAGATTTTCTGCATATTTCCTGAGGTTACAATGCCTCCGATATCCATAATCAAAAGCGTCATAATGGTTGGCAGGATTCCCGGTATGGTAACGTGAAGAGCCTGCTTGAATTTGTTGGCCCCGTCCATGGAGGCTGCCTCATAAAGTTCGGTATTAATACCGGTCATGGCTGTCAGGTAAAGAATGGTGCCCCAGCCAAGCGCCTGCCATACACCGGAAAGGATATAAATGGCATCGAACCATCCGGGTTCTGACATAAATGCGATTTTGTCTCCGCCTAAAGAAGCAATGAGCTGGTTAATGGGACCGTTAGAAGCCAGAAGTTCTTTCACCATACCGCACAGCACAACAAGAGAAATAAAGTGAGGCAGGTAGGAAACCGTCTGTACCGTCTTTTTCCACCATTTCTTTCTGATTTCATTTAAAAGCAGGGCAAAAATCAGGGTTGCCGGGAAACGTACCAGAAGGTATCCGATACTTAACCGCAGGGTGTTCCAGAAAGCCTGCCAGAAATCCGGGTCTGTGAGAAACTGTTCAAAATAACGGAATCCCACCCAGTAATCACCTAAGATATTGGAACCGCCCCGGTAACGGCGAAAGGCAATGATGTTTCCGATTACAGGTATGTACTTAAAAATTACATAGTAAAGAATGGGAATTACCAGAAAGGAATACAGTTTCCATTCTTTTCTTACATGTCTCAACAGGGAATGTTCCTTGTATTTGACTTTAGGCTGCTTTTTTTCTTTTGTTTTTGTCATATCAGCACCACGTCTCCTTCCTCTTCTCTTAATAAATCGTTCTGTGCTTCTCATCCGGAATCATGCTCTTGCGGTAAAAATAGGAATTAATCTGGTCCCGCCATTCCTTTGCATGCTCTTTCTGATGTGCCAGACGTTTCTGCACTCGCTCAAAAACTTTTGTTTCTATTTTTCCTTCCAGGGAATCCCAGAGGTCTGCCATATAGGCCGCCTCTTCGGCGCCTTCAAAATGTGTGTCGTAAATATGCTGAATCATGGTCTTCCCTGTCTTCAGCTGATAGGTGTACGGAACATAGTGGAAAAACAGCAGAAGTTCTTCCGGACAGGTCTGCACATTTTCATACATGGAAGCATTTGGCTCCCGATACTGCTGTGCGTAACCGGTTCCTTTTTTACCCCGGCAAACTCCCATCCCCAGGTGGTCGGCCCGGTGGTAAGTGCCCCATCGGTCATATTCGTAGCCGTCTACATTGGGACCATAGTGGTAATTGGGGTTTACCATCCAGCCGATTCCCAAAGGAGAGGTATACTTTTCATAAGTCTTCCAGGACATCATCAGCATTTGCAAGATCTTTTCCTGTACTTCCCTGTCATGACCAAAGGTACAGACAATCCATTCTTTCGCTATCTCTTCTGCGGAAAGGGAGGTGTTGAAACACAGTCTGCCGAATCCGAAGAAATTGGCTGCCGCCAAATCATGCCCTGTCCAGTTCTCGTCATTTCCGGTGTTGACCACTGCTGCGATTCCGCAATTGGTGTTTCCCATGGTTTTTCCTGTCACAATGTCTTCCACCGTATCCCTGTCTTCCTGACAGTAAGTACGGAACTTTAACACTTCCTGAAACATGGGAATGAGGTAACAGACATGTCTCTGCTGCCCTGTATACTCCTGTGCAATCTGTACTTCCAGCATTTCATTGGTCTTTTCCATACCTCCGAAAAGCGGGGATACCGGCTCTCTTACCTGGAAATCCATAGGCCCGTTTTTCACCTGCAGGATAACATTTTCCCTAAACTGTCCGTCCAGAGGCCTGAAGTTGTCATATCCTGACCTGGCACGGTCTGTTTTCCGGTCTCTCCAGTCCTGCTGACAGTTGTAAACAAAACACCGCCAAATAATCTTTCCATGATAGGGAGCCACGGCATCAGCCAGCATGTTGGCTCCGTCTGCATGGGTTCTTCCGTAAGTGAAAGGCCCCGGTCTTCCCTCGGAGTCAGCCTTTACCAAAAAGCCGCCCAGGTTGGGAAGTCTGGTATAGAGCTCCTGCATTTTATCGTTCCACCACTGCTGCACCGCTTCCTTACAGGGATCTGCGCTGTCCAGATTTCCCAATTCCATAGGCGCTGCAAAGTTCAGACTCAAAAACAGCTGAATTCCGTAAGTCTCAAAGATTTCGCTCATCTGCTGCAGTTCCTTCTGGTAAACCTCATCAATCAGCCAGGTTGCCCGGTCTTTCACGTTCACATTGTTAATCACCACTCCGTTGATTCCCACAGAAGCTGCCAGTCTGGCATATTCTCTGGTTCTTTCATTTACCAGAATTTTATTGTCTTCAAAGAAAAACGAGTTTCCCGAATACCCTCTTTCAATGGAACCGTCCATGTTGTCCCAGTGATTCAACATTCGGAGGGGAGCGGAAGGCTTCTCTGTTTTTTCTTCCGCTGAAAACTCTTCTTGGGTCTGCAGCATACGGATACAGGCGAAGCTGCCGTAAAGCAGTCCCTTTTCCCCTTGGGAAGTCACAGTCAGTCTGCCGTCCCGGCACTGTATTTTATACCCCTCTTCTCCCAGAGCATTATCCTGCTCCTTTTTCAGAAGAATTCCTGCTTCCTCTTCCTGTCCGGTGATTCCCATATCCATACCGCAGATTTCTTTCACTGCTCTTTGCAGTTCTGTCACAGCGGCTTCTATGGTCTTTCCCCATGTATCTGCATAAATCTTGCTGCCATTCCAGGGTATTTTCAACGTATGGTTTTCTTTATAAGACAGCCATGCACTTTCATATCCCATCTCTTTTCCTCCTGCTGCTTTTGTTCAACTTTCACGGATTTATTTCATTTTTCCTGTTATGTTGTACACTTTTTTGCTTTTCTAAGATATATTATAGGTGATATTTTTCTCTGGCACTCACCTATTATTGCCAAAATTTATGCAGATATTGCGTGATGTTTTGAGGTACTGCGCAAATATTGTGCAGATTATTTACTTTTCGCCCTGTTTTTTAAAGCAAAACCAGCGGAAATCAAAGCTGCTGCCCGGAAGAAAGACAAAACTGACGGTTTTTGTCCCATATACCGGTTTTAAGACAAACTCCTGTGTTTCCTGTCCTCCTGCAAATTCCAGCATCTGCCGTTCTTCCTTTCCATCACTGATAAACCGCACAATGATGGTATTTTTCTCCAGAGGTGTGGAGCCGCACAGAATCAGTTTTCCTGCCCCTTGGTCTCCGAATTCCAGATTTTCAAATTCTATGGTTACATTATTTCCGATTTTGCAGATAGCCTCCTCCTGTCTTTCAAAACTATCCCCGTAAATCCGGTCGCACTCTGTCACCGGCACCTGCTGCCATGCCCGGTTGTACTTCTTAAACCGGAATCCTTTTATATGAAGCTTCTCTTTTACCACAAAGCAGATTCCCGTAACGCCTTTCAACCGTTTGTTCAGCTTATAGACTGCCTCCTGGTACACATTCCACATCTTTGGCTTCTGATAAATCACATCCGCAATCAGCTCTCCGCCTTCTTCCGGAATCCCCTCATAAATCTGAATTTCATAAGGGTCATCCGTAAGAGCAAAAATAGGAAGGATAATTTCGTCTGAACCGTAAGGGCCAAAATCAATATCCCGAAAGCCTACCTGGCTCTCCCCGTCTCTGGCTGTGGCAACCCCGTGCTCATTGCCGTTTCCGATATCGCCTTTGCTGTAGTTGTAAAGTCCGGCGCTGACAAACTCATAGGGATTGGTAAAAGCCGTTCCCAGTCCGCTTATCATAAACTCCAGCTGAGAAATAATTCGTATCTTATCGGTTCCGCATTTGGACATACAGCGCAGACGGAAGGAGCCGTCACTCTTGGCCCGCACCTTCACTTTCCGTCCATCCGGCTCAATTTCTGCGATTTTCAGCGGAATACCTCCGTCATCCACCACACTCCAGAACACTTCCCGGTCTGTGGCATTTTCCGGGCAGAGATAAGCCTGTACCTCCGTTTCCAGATTTTCTGCATACAAATGCAGACCATTGCTGCTCACCATGCGGATATTGCGCACAGGAATTTCTTCTATAGGAACCGGTTTTTCTTTTGTCAAATCTTCCCCTGCCAGATAAGCCAGAGGACTGATACCTTCTCTGACCTCTGCCTGTACCACAGGTATGGATACCACCGCAGGTTTCAGTCCCGGCGCAGTAACCGTCAGCTTCAATACTCCCGGCTCACATCCTGCCTTGCACACAGCCAGCAGTTTTCCGGAAAACAGACGTCGGCTGTAATCTTTATATCCATCGGTATCCGTGCTGTCGCCATTGTCCGTACCAGCCAGTGCGCCTGCACCTTCCACAGAAATATGCACCCGGTTGTTGGCATTTTCCACAGGATAACCGTTTTTATCTTTTACGGAGATCTCTGCAAACAGCAAATCCTCTCCATTTGCCTTCAGCTCCTCACGGTCGCATTTCACACAGAGCTCTGTGCCTTCTCCAAAAGAATACCGCACTTCCTTTGCAATGATTTTTCCGGTCTCATCACAGGCAATAGCACAGATTTCTCCTTCCTTATAAGGAAGCTGCCAGTGGCCTGTAAGGTCTGTGCCGTGTTCATGGTCAATAGAAAAGGTTCCCTGGGTCTTTCCGTTGAAGAAAACCTCCACAACCGGGGCATTGGAGCATACCCGCAGGTCAATAAACTGCCCTTCGTTGAAATCCCAGTACGGGAAAATATGTACCATGGGGTTTTCCCGGTAATCCGTCCAGCCCGCCTGATAAATATAATAGGCATCTTTTGGAAATCCTGCAGTATCTATCTGACCAAAGTAAGAATTTCTGGTGTGATACGGCGTAGGCTCTCCGATATAATCAAACCCGGTCCACACAAATTGCCCGCAGGAAAATTCGTGGTCTCTTTCTGCCAGCAGGCAGGCTTCCGTAGACTCTGCTCCCCAGCTTGTGGTGGAGTTTCCCAAAGAAGAACACTGCTCATCTTCATCGGCCAGCACAGACTGCTGGTAAGGGAAATGGTAAATTCCACGGCTCTGTACAATGGACCCCGTCTCGCTGCCGTAAAGAATCCAGTCCGGATGTTCTGCATGGTGTTTGTCGTAATATTTTTCTCCATAATTATAGCCTGCAATTTTTACAATATCTGCACACTTCTGCGCATTTTCCCAGGGCATATAATTAGAACCAATGGTAATGGCTGCATTCTTTTTCGGGTCATATTTCTCTACTTCGTCCATCAGTATTCTGGTCCACTCCTGGCCCTTTTCACTGATATGGGTATCATAAATCTCATTTCCGATACTCCAGAGAATCAGACTTGGGTGATTCCGGTCTCTCTTCACCCAGGATTTTATGTCCCGTTCATACCACTGCGGGAAAAAACGGGCGTAATCATAAGGTGTCTTGGAAGATTCCCACATATCAAAGGATTCCGATACGATTAAAATTCCCATCTCATCTGCCATTTCCATAAGGTCAGGAGCGGGCATATTGTGGGAAGTCCGCACTGCATTGACCCCCATGTCCTTTAAAATTTCAAACTTTCTTCTCATGGCCTGGCTGTGGTAAGCTGCTCCCAGACAGCCCAAATCGTGATGTTCACAAACACCCTGCAGTTTCACCTTTCTGCCGTTTAAAAGAAATCCTTTGTCCGGGTTAAACCCAAGGGTACGAAAGCCTACCGTCTGTATCTGGCTGTCCAGGATTTCTTCGTCTCTTTTCAGCCTTACCCGCAGTTCATAGCAGTGGGGATGTGCAATGTCCCAGACAGCCGGGTCTTGTACCGTACACTGAAAGAGAACTTTGCTCTCTTTGTCTGCTTCTGTACTTTTTTCATTTCCCGTGAGCATGCTCCACGCTTCTGTGCCCTTTCGCCGCAGCGCATAGTCCAGCGTAAGATTTCTGCCCACAATTTCCGTCTCGATTTCCACATTCCAGCAGTTGTTTTCCAGAAGTTTTCCACTGAAATAGATACCGTCAGACACAAGATGTTCCCTGCCTCTGGTTTTCAGCCATACATCACGGTAAATCCCTGCCCCGGAGTACCAGCGGCTGTTGGGCGCCTGGAAGTTTGCGGATACCAGAAGTTCATTTTCTCCATTCTGCAGAAATTCTGTAATTTCCACCTCAAACGTGGAATATCCGTATTTCCACTGACAAACTTCTTTTTTGTTTACATAAAGGGTACTGTCCATGTAAATACCGTCAAAGCGCAGAACTACCTGCTCCCCTTCTTTCTTTTCCCAGGAAAACTGCTTTCTGTACCAGCCAGTTCCGTCCTCATACAAGTCCTGTGCCTGATAAATCAGCCAGTCATGGGGAATTCCCACAGGCTGAAAATCCTCTTTGCGTGTTTCCATTTCCTCTAAAGAAGTATGCAGCGGCTGCTTGCTGAACTCCCAGTTATCGTTAAATAATCTCATATGCCTAACGCTCCCTTCTTTCTGTTTCTCTGCAAAACGGCCCTGCCGGCAGTCCCGCCCGGTTGTACAGAAGTTCTTTTCCCGGCGCGGATTTCCATGCATACCGCACTGCTTTTACCGTTTCTGTATCTTGACATTTCAGTATCACCCGGTTTTCGCAAACCAGTCCCGGTACGCTCTGTATGTTTCCTTTTTCATCCATGATTTCAAAAACCTGTTCCAGCGTCTTTCCCTGAGGCTCCAACGCATTCCCGTCTCTGGTATCAAACTGTAGTATCCAATCTCTTTCCTGCTGTTTTATCTCCTCCAGTACAGGGCCTTCCCATACCACATTTTCTTTATAAATCAAGCTCTGCGCCGCCAGAAAGGCTCTTCGGGCCACCCCTTCTTTATTCAATGGGTGCAGGTCATAATCTTCTCCCAAATCCAGATTCACGGTCACCGCCGTGTCACAAAGTTCTCCTGCCCGGCTCTGTGCCTGCCGGATTTTCGGCCAGGCCTCTCCCGGCGCAATATCCACATCACAGTTTGGAAGCTGGATAATGATAAAGGGCAGCTTTTCCTGTTTCCAGTGCGCTCTCCAGTCCCTTATCATGTTTTTTAAAAGTGCTTCATAAGAATCCGGCGCCACGTCATTGGATTCTCCCTGATACCAGACCGCACCTTTTACCGTATAGGGCAGACAGGGGGCCGTCATTCCCTGAAACATGACCGAAGGTATACGGCTGAAGAAAATCAGTTCCTGTCCCGGCTGGGATACCGCCCGAATCTGGCAGTCCCAGGTTCCTTCCAGAGGAATGCGCACTCCCGTCTTTGTCACAAGTTCATAGGCCTTTTCCGGCGTTACCCTGCCATTTCCTTCCCGCACCACAAGGCGGATTGCAATTTCATTTTTTCCCTTTTTCAAAAGTCCTTCGGGAATCTGGTAGCGGCGGGGCGGATAGCGGTAGCCTGTCTCACCTACCATTACTCCGTTGATATAAGTCTTATCGCTTTCTGTCAAAGTCCCCAGACGCAAAAGCCCGGCCTCACCTGCGCCTTCCGCTATCTCAAACTCTCTTTTCAGCCATACCAGACCGGAAAAATGATCCAGTCCCTGGTCTGCGAAAATCCCCGGAACCTGCAGTTTCTGCCAGGGCGCCTCTGCCGTCTTTGTTTCCTGCTCTGCAAGAGCCTCGTGCCACTGCTTCTCCCGCTCGTCCTGTCCTTTCTGATACTGTTCCCGAAAGCCTTTGTCCCGGTAATACGCGGTCTTTGCCAAAAGCTCCGGGTAATCCTGCAGCCCCTCTCTGCTTGTCCAGGCCTCTGCCGGAGTTCCTCCCAGACTGGTATTGATGATTCCTACCGGTATCTTATATTTTTCTTTCACAAATTTTCCGAAAAAGTAGGAAAAGGCAGAAACATCCTGTAATTCTTCTCCCATGCAGGTATGCCAGGCCCCTTCCCGGTGGTCCTCAAGCGGCGCAGTAAACTCTGCGTCTTCCACAGCCTTATAAACGAAAATCCCCGGACATCCTCCTTTTGCAAATTCCTCCGGATAGCGCTCCTGTACCCGGTTCATAGGCAGTTCCATATTGGACTGTCCTGCGCAGACAAACACATCTCCTACATACACCGGTGTCACTTCCTGCATTTCTGTGCCTGCCTGCAGCTTTAATGTAAACGGACCGCCCGGCAGCAGATTTTCCAGGTATGCTTCAAAGCGTCCCTGCGCGTCTGCCAAAGCGCTTCCATTCTTTCCCTGTAACTGAATCTGCACCTCCTGTCCCGGGTCACACCAGCCCCAGACTCTGGTTTTCTCTCCCCGCTGCAGGACACAGCCCTTCTGCAGCAATTTCGGAAGCCTGATTCCATATGTACTCATATATTCCACACTCCTTTAACCTCTTCTTTGTCTTACCTTTTCCCTTTCCGGCATAGTTTTTCCATTTTCTCTATCATATCCTGTTTCTGTCTGATACACCGCTGAAATCTTGCCTCTTTCTGTGCATTTCTTGCTTTTTTCTGCTGAAATATATTTAGTTTTTGTGCAAAACGGCAAAGTAGACGATTATCCTGCCTTATGGTAAAATAAATAACAGACAGAAACAAACGGAGGTAAAAAAATGGCTATTACAGTGAATATTTATTACAGCGGAAAAAATGGAAATGCGAAAAAATTTGCAGAAGAAATGATTGCAAACGGAGTGGTGGATGCTATTTGTGCAGAAGAAGGAAATCTTCGATATGAATATTTTTTTCCCATGAAGGATAAGGAAACCGTGCTTTTAATTGACAGTTGGAAAGACCAGCATGCATTAGATGTTCATCATGGCTCCCCTATGATGACAAAAATTGCAGAACTTCGGGAAAAATACGACTTACATATGAAAGTAGAACGTTATATATCTGAGGAATCCGGTATTCCGGAGGCAGATAAGGCTTTTATAAAAGAGTAATCTTTCGGGAAAGATTACTCTTTAGAAACAAACAGCTTATTTCTGTATTCGCTGGGCGAACATCCTTTCATGGTCTTAAATGTCCGGTTAAAGGCGCTGATAGAGGAAAAGCCTGACTGCATGGCAATGTCCGTCACACTGAGCACAGTGGTATAGAGCAGCTCCTCCGCTTTAGTAATCCGTCTCTCGTTCAGATATTCATAGAACGTCATATCCATACACTGTTTGAAAATTCTGGTGAAATGGAATTTGGAAAACCCACTGACAGACGCCACCTCTTCCAGCGTAATATTTTCCTGATAGTGCTGGTTGATGTAATTACAGGCTCCCATAACAGTCTCCATATACTCCTTATGCTTCGTCGCCTGACCGTCCGACACAATCTCATTTTTCTCATACAGCCCTTCCATAACCACTCTGCCCAAAGTCACAAACATTTCAATCAGCTGGGCATAGATAAGGGATTCCCGAAACGTCTTCTTCTCATCATATTCCGTCACAATCCTGTCCATTCTGCTCCGCACAAATTCATACAGTTTTTCGTCCTTTGCATCATAAGGAATATACACAATGGGAGGCAGCAAAGCCAGCAGGGTCTCCATTTCCTTTACTGAATACAGCAAAGAAGCACTGAACTGCAGGATAATTCTTTTGCCTGTTTCCGGTGCTTTCAGACTGTGGAGTACTCCGGTATTAATAATAATTACATCATTTTCTCTAAGTTCATAATTTTCCTTGCCTGCGCAGACCGTATAACCATTTTCCACAGGCATAATCATCTCAATCCCGGTGTGCCAGTGTTCAGGATAATCCTCATATTCATCATTATGAAACAGCCGGATTCCCAGAGAATCTCCGTAGTTAATGGTTTCATACATTCCGTCTAATATTTCTATCATCGTTTCTTCCACCACCTTTTTCTGCTGCCATGATTGTAACATACTTTCTTATGTTGTACCAACATATTATTGCAAATAGGCTTTTAGTTCCTGTACCTTTGTGCCCGGATAATGAAATCTCACAGATTTACCTAATCATGACCACCCGTCCAACGGGTGGTTTGCTCTAGGGCTATAAGCCCTTGTTACTAGGCCAGCGTCTCAAGGCGCTGGCTTTCTCTTTCGGCTATGGGAATTCTGTTTACACATCCTT